>CAYXIN010000006.1:27854-35791 GCA_964465395.1 uncultured Oscillospiraceae bacterium
CATCCACAAAGCTGCTGCTCTGTGCAATCTCGGGCTCACCCGCCGCGCGGTAGAGAACCGTGACCAGCATTGCACGCGTCAGCTTGCCATTCGGGTCGAAGGCCGTCTCGCTGACGCCCTCAAAGAGGCCGTTGGCCACAACAAAGTCCACTGCCTCGTGATACCATTCTGCCACACAATCGGTAAAGCGCGCAAAGTGGCAGGGGCCATCCGCCGGGTCGCTCGGCATGGGATCCGGCAGCGCCTCCAGCACCACAATTTCTGCACGGTTACGCACACGCAGGCGGGCGAAAACCTCGCCGTCGCCGTCGCTGCTCTGATCCACATCGCGCGAACCGATGCCCACAGCGGAGACCAGATCGCCAACCTTCAGCGAATCCAGACCGGTGTAATCCTTCATGATATAGCCATTGATGAACACGCAGGCCGTTCCGGTGGAATCGGTCACATCGATCATGTCGATCACACCCTCGGTGTAGTGAATATCCGTCACCTGGCCATAAACCCTGACGAGGTTGCCGATGCTGGCATCGTCCATCGCCGTGCGGCAGGTTACGTCCGCAGGCTCCACATCATAGAGCGCATCCGAAACCACCCGGATGCTGCCGTTATACTGGCTGCCAAGATTCAGCTCCACCTCGCCGCAATAGTAGGTAACAGCGCCGTGGCACTGCACATGCATACCGATGCTGTAGTTACCGGAGACGGGGAATACGTTGATGCCGTTTCCATCCTTATCCTCGATATAGATACAGTCGAAGAAGGCGGTATCCGCATCATAATCCGATGCATTGGAGGTCACATAGCCCTCAATGGTGAACTCCATGCCGCTCTGCTCCTCCGGCACCACCTTGACCTCGGAGATCGGGGTGATGGTCTCCTGATCGGCGCCGGTCAGCTCACGCAGAATATTGAGCATAATGAAGCGATTGGCATAGCTCTGGTCATCCTTGATGTCATAGTTCGAGAAGAAGGTGCAGCCGGAAGCAATGAGCCAGCCGCCGCCGGAAAGCTCCTCATAGGTCATGATGTTGACCTCGCCCATCGCAGCAGTCACCGTATCTTCCTCATAGCTGCCAACATAGGTGGAGCCGGTGAAGTTATCCGTGTAGCTTGCGCCCCAGGTGCTCTCATAGCCCATAACCAGCGGTGTAACCGTCTCCTGCGCACCCTCCTGAATCAGAATCGGTGCTGCATTATAGAGCTGGAAGCCGGTCTGATTCTCCTTAGCGGGCGTTGTGCCGAAGGCATTGGAGGCCGTATAAGCGCCCTGCACAAAGCGATGGTCGGTGTTGAAATTCCCGATGGAGGAGAAATAGATGCGGTAGGTTTCGTTGGAGCAGAGGGTGTTGTCCACGATAATGCCATCGGCCGCGCGGACATTCGAACCGACCGCCTCCAGCAAGCCATTGGTCAGCGCTGCACAATTGAGCGCACCCTCCGGGCTCTTGCGGTCGGACTTGGTGGTGATAATCAGGTTGCCGCCCTCGGCTGCATACTGCGTCAGAGCCGCCAGCTCCTCCGGCGTATAGGCAGAGGGCGCGAGGTTGCCGCTGTCGAAGGGCACCGTCAGAATGACCATCGCATAATCTTTCAGCTTCTCGTAGGTGAAGGCGCCCTGCTGAATATATTCCGCGCTGACGCCATTTTCGGCGCAGAGCGCAATGAAGTTGCCCATATTATCCGAGTAGCCGCCGGAGACATAGAAATTGCCATGACCATAGTCGATGCCGATCTTGACCAGCTTGTCCGCGGCGTACACCTTGTGCGTCATGGAAGCCTGGCACTTGAACTGCTCACCGTTATAGATACCATAGAAGGTAATGGTCACCACCTGGGTGCCCTCGAGCGTGCGCTCCAGATCGAATACAAAGGTTTTCGACTTGCCTGCGGCAACCACGGCAGCGGTATCGATGGTCTTGATGACCGTCTCCGTTCCGCCCGCATTCAGGGTCACAACGGCTCTGGTCAGCGCATAATCCAGCGCTGCGGCATTCGTCACGGTCGCCGTAACGCTCTCCGTCTGTCCGACAACAGGCAGCGCCACGTCGGAAGCCACACTTGCCGTGATGGGCGTCGCCAGACCAACCCAGACCGGCGCAGTGACCGCCAGGTCGCCATCGGCCTGCGTCACCTTCAGGTAGTAATACGCATCCGTGTTATCCAGCTCAACATCCAGCTCATAGGAGGAGGCTGTGGTAGAAACGGAATAGAGCGTCAGGCCATTCTCACCGATGATCTCCAGCTTGCCCAGCGCTTCGCCATCCGGGTCGGAGAGGCTTGCCGTGATGTGAACCGTCTCCAGCTCACCGTCATCAATGATGGTGCCAAGCAACTGATCGTTCAGGTAGTAATAGATCTGCAAATCCTGGTCTTCCGTCGAATAGAGGCGACGGGCTGCAAGTGCCTCATAGATTCCGGCCTCTGTAAAATTGTCGGTCAGAATGACATTGCGGCAGGTGTTGGAGTCGCCCCATTTGCCCTTGTGGTTATCCTGGTTATTGGTGGGCGCGACATGCCAGCCCTTGGCCAGCGCCAGATCATACTCGGAGTAGCTGGGGAAATAGCCACTGCCGCCAACCTGACCCTCGCCGTTGCCAACCTCAACCAGATTCAGAACCGCATCGCGATTGGGGGTATAGCCGGCAAAATCGTCGAAATTGCCGAAGGTCGTGCCGGGGTGGTTAAACTGGGAAACAACAGGCGCCTCGGCAATATACTTCGTCTGCACGCCCTCTGCAACCGGTGTTCCGTTTTCATCCAGGCCGTTGTTGGCATAGTACATCAGGTCGTTATAGTAATGCATACCGGCATAGCCGTCGGACTTGTTGTTGATGGTGCTGTTGTTGCGCGAGACCGTGCCATAGGTATTGAAGGTGTTGGTGTGGCCGGGGCCACCAGACCAGGTCATCTCATAGCCATAGATGGCAATGAAATCGCTGGTGGTATACCTGGCCGCCGTTTCTCTGGCCTCCTCCCACTTGGTCTTGCTGCCATCGGCAGTCTTGCTCAGGGAGGAAAGGTCATAGTAGCTGGTCGTGGTTGCAGTGCTCGTGGTGTCGAAATAGTTGGAATGATCCGTAACCGCCAGGAAATCGACATCCTTCGCCGCCATCGCGTGCTCATAGGCATCCTCCAGCGTGCCGATACCATCGGAGTATTCGCCGGTATGGGAGTGAAGCTGGCCGAAATAGAGGGTCATGCTGCTCTCGCCCACGTTGAAGGACCAGGTCTTTTCCACAGCCTTGCCATCCTTGCGGGTGAGCTTGAAGGAGATGGTATGCTTGCCGTCGCGCATATCGCTCTCCGACTGCCAGTGGACGGTTTTGCCCTCCGTCTGCGGCGTCACCGCAGCACCATCGACCGTCATATCGCAGGTGGGCGCCTCGCCCTCATTGGCCACACAAACCGAAATGACCGGACGCTTGTCCGCGCCGGTGGCGCTGTTGGCTGCGGGTGTGACGCTGACAATCACCGGCTCATCCAGAATCGTCACGGTTTTGCTGGCCGCATACTGCATACCATATTCGTTCTCCGCTGCGGCCCGCAGCGTAAGGCTGCTCTTTCCCTCGAAGGCCGCTGCCGGAATGGTATAGGTGTAGGTTCTGCCCTCCACCGCATCGGCCGTCAGGGTGGTCAGCTCGCCACCATCGACCGCGTAGCGCATGGTCATGGAGCGGATTTCCGTGCTGTCGTCGAGCACTGCCGTGAAGCGGTAGTCCAGATCCATATTGGCCTCCGCCGCGACAAGCTGGATTTTGGGGTTAAGCACATAGCCCAGCTCATGGGGATCCTCCACGGCAAAGAACTGCATGGCAAAGAGCTCGTTGGTGTCCTTTTTGTAGGTCCAGCCGGAGAAGGACTCGTTATAGAACTCAATGCAGACCTTGCCGCTGTAGTAGGTTGCCTTCTTGTTGTAGATGACATAACCGCCGTCCACCGCGCTGAGCGTCCACTTGGTGTAGTCGCTCTCCGTGTCGCTGAAGAACAGCAGCTCCTCGTTGGTGCCATCCGACTTGTTGTCGGAGGTACGCAGGAACTTTCCGCCATTTTCGAAGGTGTAATAGGTGCCGTCGAAATGGACATCGAAAATCATGGCACCATTGCCGGGTTCCAGCGTACCGTCGTCTGCCAGCACGGAGGCCACCGCGTCGGATGCGTCGCCGTCATTCGTGCCCATGCAGGCCGCGCCGGAATGATTGTAGATGACGACCTTGTCGCCATCGGCAGGGGTATAGCCGGTCACTGCCGGTGTCGTTTCTGCCGCCACGGAAAACGCCGGCAGCATTGTGAGAACCATCACCAGTGCAAGCAGCACCGCAACGGCTCTCCTGCGCATTTCTCTCATGTTTATCCTCCTTTTATGCCCTCTGCGCAGCGCACAGAGCCGCACATGAATGATATGCTCATTATAGCACAGTTTTTTCGGAATTGCTACCGGTAAAACGGCCTCTTTCCCATCTTTTCCCGCCGGAGGCGGCGCTTGACAGCAGCATTCGGATTCCCTATAATATTCTCAGAATACTCGCCTTCGGGAGGTCAACCATGAACAAGAAAAAGGGCTTCTGGCTGTGCGCGCTGCTTGTGGGCGCAGTTGCAATGAGCGCCGCAATTCTCTGGGCCGTACTGTCCGCCCGGTCGCTGAACGGACTGTCGATTGCCGTGCTGGTGCTGTCGCTTCTTTGCGGCGCGGCGCTGCTGCTGACGGCTGTGCGCGCGCTGCGTGCGCCGTCCCCCACCCCCACGCACGACAAAATACAGCCGCCCCGCGATTACACCCGTGTCCGGCGGGCACTTTCTCTCTTTGTTCTTCTCCCGGCGATCTTTCTTTTTCTCGCCGCCTATCAGCAGGCGCAGAAAACGCCCTCCGTTCCGCAGTCCAGCATCCTGCTGGGCATTGACTATGCACGCGCCCGCGTCCTCTCCATTGAGGAAAACAGCTTCCGTCACCAGCCCGAGATGGAGGACATTCCCATCGGCACGCAGCGCGTGCGCGTCGAAATTCGCAGCGGCGCGCACAAGGGCGAAGAATATACGCTGGTCAACAATCTGGGCTACCTCTATGGCACCGTGCTGCGCGAGGGTGACTATATTACCGTGAGTCTCGCCCAGGAGGACGGCGTGCTGTATGAGGTGCTGCTACAGGATTATGACCGAACCTGGACGCTCTGCCTGGTTGCCGGTCTGTTCCTCCTGATTACGGTGCTGGTCGGTGGCAGAGTTGGCGCCAAGTCTCTGCTGGGGCTGGGGCTTACGATTCTGTGCATCTTCACGGTTCTGATCCCCCTGCTGCTGGCAGGCTGGCCGACGCTGCCGACCATCCTGGCGATGTGCTCCTATGTCACGGTTGTGGAATTCGTGCTGCTCGATGGGGTGAACCGCAAAACCATCTGCGCCATACTCGGCACCATCTCCGGCGTTGCGCTGGCTGCGCTTTTCGGTGGGCTGTCCTGCGCGCTGCTGCGCGTGGACGGCTACAAGATGTACACCGCCGCCACCGAGGTCGAGGCGCTGCTCCAGATTCGCCAGGGGCAGCTTCCCGGCACGGCGCTGCGGATTGGTGATCTGCTCGTTGGCGGCATCCTGATTGCTGCACTCGGCGCGGTCAACGACGTGGCCATGAGCATCAGCTCCGCTATGCATGAGCTGACCACTGTGCACCCCGGTCTGACGCGCCGGGCGCTGCTGCGCTCCGGTATGAACATCGGGCGCGATATGGTCGGCACCATGACCAACACGCTGATTCTGGCCCTGGTGGGCAATGGTCTGGTTATGATTCTCTATCTCTGCTCGCTTGAGCCAAGCTTCCAGCAGCTTATGAGCACCACCTATTTTTCCGTCGAGATCGTGCAGGCGCTGGCCAGCTCTGCGGGTGTCATTCTGGCCGTGCCGCTGTCCGTTCTGTTCGGGATGCTGCTTTTCGGGCGCAGACAGCGCTGAGGCGACAGCGACCTCCCGTTTTATCCCCGGATTTGCAGCGTTTTCCACCTTTTTTCAAAATTAGCAGTGGAAATTCCGCACACTTCGCGTTATAATAGATTTTCAGTGAGCAATCAGGAGGCGGCATCATGGAATTCGGCAATTTTCTTGGCAACGAAGCGCTCAAGGCACGCCTTTCCTCCGCGCTTGCGCGCGGACGCCTCACCCACTGCTATCTGATTACAGGCCCGCGCGGTTCCGGCAAGCGGACGCTGGCCCGCCTGCTCTGCGCTGCGCTGCAATGCACGGACGACACGCGCCGTCCCTGCGGCCACTGCGCGCAATGCCTGAAGGTGCAGCACGGCACGCACCCGGATCTCATCACCGTCGATGAGCCGGAGAAGGCAAGCATTCCGGTTCGCCTCGTGCGCGATGCCTGCGCCGATCTGTTTATCCGCCCGAATGAGGGCGCGCACAAGATCTACCTCTTTCCGCAGGCGCAACGGCTGAACCCGCAGGGTCAGAACGCCCTGCTCAAATGTATGGAGGAGCCGCCCGCCTATGGCGTTTTTCTGCTCCTGGCGGAGCACCCCGAGCAGCTTCTGCCCACGGTTCGAAGCCGCTGTGTGGAGCTTGCGCTGGCTCCCCTGCCCGACGCCGTACTGCTGGAGGCGCTGCGTCAGCAGCACCCGACGCTGCCGCGACCGACGCTTCTGGCCGCAATTGCCCGCTCCGGCGGCTACCTGGGGCAAGCCCTCGAGCTGCTGGGGCAGAGCCTTCTGCCCCAGTCCATTGATTTTATCAATGCCTTCTGCGCGGGTACGCCCGGCGCGATGCTGCGTGTCCTGACCCCCATGGAGCGCCTGAAGCGTGAGCAGCTTCGCCCCATTTTTCTGCAATGGCAGGAGCTGCTTGCCGCTGCGCTGGAGACGGCGAACGGATTGCCCGCAGTGCAGCCGGAGCTTGCCCGCCTTGCGGCGACGCGCACCGACGCCGCACTGCTGCGCGCTGCGTCGGCCATCCGCGAGGCGCTGCGCCTGCTGGATGCCAACGTTGGCCCCGCGCATATCTGCGGTGCCCTTTCGATTCTGATACGAGAGCCCGCCTGAGCGCTGTGCTCTGCCATGCACACGCCACTCAGGTCGGCAAGAACAGGAGTTTTTATGGATCATATGACAACAGAAGAAGAAAAGCAGCCCGTTGTGGTCTGCGACATACAGTTCCGCAGCGGCAGCAAGGTCTATTTCTTCGACCCCGGCGAGCTAACGGTACGCACCGACGATGATGTCATCATCGAAACCTCCCGCGGCGCAGAGTTTGGCCACTGCGTCCGCGGCAATCACCCGGTCGCCACCACTGAGCTGGTCGCGCCGCTGCGCCCGGTGCTTCGCCTGGCCACCCGGCAGGATCGCAAGCAGGAGGCCGATGTGCGCCAGCGTGAGCGCCACGCCTTCCACGTCTGCCAGCAGAAAATTGCAGAGCTGAAGCTGGATATGCAGCTTGTCTCCGCTGAGTGTGCCTTTGACGGCAGCAAGATTCTCTTTTTCTTCACCGCTGACGCACGCGTCGATTTCCGCGAGCTTGTCAAATGCCTCGCCTCCATTCTGCGCACGCGCATCGAGCTGCGCCAGATCGGTGTGCGCGACAAGGCCAAAATGGTCGGTGGTCTGGGCATCTGCGGCCGTCCCTTCTGCTGCCGGGAATTTCTGGATGACTTCCAGCCGGTATCGATCAAAATGGCCAAGACGCAGAATCTCAGCCTGAACCCCACAAAAATTTCCGGCACCTGCGGGCGGCTGATGTGCTGCCTGAAATATGAGCAGGAGGCCTATGAGGATCTGCTCAAAACCAGCCCCCGGAACGAATCCTTTGTGGATACGGTGGATGGCCGCGGCACCGTAGTTGACGTCAATCTGCTGCGCCAGTGTGTCCGGGTCCGCATGGAGGACCAGCCGGACGTGATCAACACCTATCACAACTGCGACATCTGCGTGCTTCGCAGCGGCAAGGCCAAGAAG
>CAYXIN010000007.1:0-5149 GCA_964465395.1 uncultured Oscillospiraceae bacterium
TCCTTGAACTGTGCGAACGCTTCCGGGAACTTGTTAGCCATTTCAGCAATCGGCATGGGGGTACGAACGCCGGCCACGACGTCTTCGCCCTGTGCGTTGGTCAGGAACTCGCCCATCAGACCCTTTTCGCCGGTGGCGGGGTCACGGGTGAAGGCAACGCCGGTACCGCAATCGTCGCCCATGTTACCGAACGCCATCATCTGCACGTTGACGGCGGTACCCCAAGAGTACGGGATGTCGTTGTCACGGCGATACACGTTGGCACGGGGGTTGTCCCAGGAACGGAACACCGCTTCCACGGCGCCCATGAGCTGCTCCTTGGGATCGGACGGGAAATCGCGGCCAATCTTGGATTTGTACTCGGCCTTGAATTGGCCGGCCAGCGTCTTGAGGTCGTCGGCGGTCAGCTCGACGTCCTGCGTCACGCCCTTGGCGGTCTTCATCTCGTCGATGAGCTCTTCAAAATACTTCTTGCCGACTTCCATAACGACGTCGGAATACATCTGGATAAAGCGGCGATAGCAGTCCCAGGCCCAGCGGGGGTTGCCGGACTTTGCGGCGAGAACAGCCACGACATCCTCGTTCAGACCGAGGTTCAGGATGGTATCCATCATGCCGGGCATAGAGGCGCGCGCGCCGGAGCGGACAGAAACCAGGAGGGGATTTTCCTTGTCACCGAACTTCTTGCCGGTAATGGCCTCAAGCTTCTCAACATACTCCATGATTTCGGCCTGAATCTCGTCGTTGATCTTGCGGCCGTCTTCATAGTATTTCGTGCAGGCTTCGGTGGAAATGGTGAAGCCCTGCGGAACCGGCATACCGATTCTGGTCATTTCGGCCAGATTGGCGCCCTTACCGCCCAGCAGCTCGCGCATCGAGCCATTGCCTTCGGAGAAAAGGTAAACATACTTGTGCATAATTCTTTGGTAAACCCCTTTCATAATTTGGAAGCGGTGATTCTCTGCCGCTTCAAGCATAATTCGTTTTTAGATTTTACTGCGCCTGAAATTATAACACATACTTCTGCTATTTGCAAACATTTTCCGCAAAAAATCGAAAAATACGAAAAAATTTTGCAAATTCAGGATATCTGCGCAGAATCAAGCCTTCCAACGAAATGCAGCGGGGGAAAGAAAATGCAGGACTGAATGCGCAAGTTGCATACTGCCGCCCCGTTTATGCGCTGTCCTGCTCCCGGCGGCTGTTTTTTGGCAGGTGGATGGTCAGCACGATTTCATTCTCGGTTTCCTCCTGCATGGCCTGGGCGCGGATTCCTGCGCTGCGAATCAGGTCGAGGCTGTGATTGACGCTGTTCAGAAAAATCCGCACGTCACGCAGAATCAGCTTGCGCATTCCCTTCCTGGGAGGCTGCGCCTCCTTTTCGGCAAGGCAGCTTTCGATATGCGCCTCCGTCTGCGCGACATTGAGCTGCTGCCGCACAATCACACCAAGCGCCGCCCGGCGCGCCTCCTCGGTCGGCAGACGCAGCAGCGCCCGCGCATGACGCTCGGAAAGACCGTTGCTGCGAAGCTGCTCCAGAAGCTCCGGACTGTGCCGCAGAATGCGCAGCTTGTTGGCCACGGCGCTCTGGCTCTTTCCAATGCGCTGCGCGGCCTCCTCCTGACTCAGACCATACTGCCGAATCAGGCGGAGCAGCCCCTCTGCTTCCTCAATATAATCCAAATCCCGGCGTTGCAGATTCTCCACCAGCGCGACCATGCCGGATTGCTCCTCATCGACGCTGAGCAGGATGCAGGGAACCTCGCTGCATCCTGCCAGACGTGCGGCGCGCAGGCGCCGCTCTCCGGCGACCAGCTCGTAGCTGCCGCTGACCCGCCGGACGGTGAGGGGCTGAAGAATGCCATATTGCTCAATGCTTGCAGCCAGCTCGCGCAGCGCCTCCGGCTCAAATATTTTACGCGGCTGCGACGGATTTGGACGAATCTGACGAATCGGCAGATACAGCACCCGACCATTCTCCAGCAGACCCTTTCCCTTTCTCATGCGCGCACTCCTTCCTGTGATGCTTTCACCCTATTTTATCGCGGCGGGCGGCGAAATCCCGCGAAAGCATGTGGAGTTGCCACAATAAATTGTGGCAACTTGCCTTGATACGCACAATATATCGGGGAATGGCGGGGAATGCGATCTGCGTGACAAAGAAGATTTTTTCGGTTGTGCTTTGCGGCTTTTTTCGTTATAATAGGGGAAAGGAAACCGATTGACAAGACAAGGAGAGCTGACAATGCAAATGAAGGTGCTGGCTGTCGGTGATGTGGTAGCAGCCGCCGGCCTGAGCTATTTGAGAGCCAATCTGCCCTATCTGAAACGGGAGCGGGGCATTGACTTTTGCGTCGTGAATGGTGAAAATACGGCGGTACTGGGGCTGACGCCGCAGCAGGCCGATGAGATTTTTGATGCGGGTGCGGATGTCATTACTATGGGCAACCACACCTGGGGGCGCAGAGAGATCGTTCCCTATATGGAGCAGACGCGCCAGTTACTCCGGCCGGCCAATCTGCCGCCGCAGCAGCCGGGACGCGGCTGGGGGGTGTTTGAGACGCCCCATGGCCCCGTTGCGGTCATTGACCTGATCGGGCGCTGCGCCATGGATTATACACCGGATAATCCCTTCCTCCTTGTGGAGAAGTTGCTTGGACGCATACAGGCGAAGGTGATTCTTGTGGAGCTGCACGCAGAGGCAACATCGGAGAAGCTGGCGATGGGCTGGATGCTTGACGGACGCGTCAGCGCCGTCTGGGGGACGCATACCCATGTTCAGACTGCGGACGAGCGCATTTTGCCGCGCGGGACGGGATACCTGACCGATCTGGGCATGACGGGGCCGCGCGATTCCGTGCTGGGGGTGCGGCCGGATCTGTCTATCCGGAAATTCCGCGGCGATCTGACGGGGCGCTATGAGCCTGCCGCCGGAGCCGCGAAGCTGGAGGGCTGCATTTTTACAATCGATACGGTAAGCGGACACTGTGCCGGGACGGAAAGAGTGGCACTTCATGATTAAAATTTTACATGCAGCGGATTTTCATCTGGACGCGGCATTCTCTGCCCTCCGGCCGGAGCAGGCGGCCCAGAGAAGGCGGGAGCAGCGGCTTGTGCTCGATGCGCTGCGCCAGGCTGCTGCGGACTGTGAGCTGATTCTGCTGCCCGGCGACCTGTTTGACAGCGCCCGCATTTATCGCGACAGCATTGATGCCCTGAAGCAGTTTTTTTCCTCCGTTTCTGCGGAGGTGCTGATTGCGCCCGGTAATCATGACTGCCTGCTTCCCGGTTCGCCCTATCTGACGGAGCAATGGGGCAGGAATGTCCATATTTTTACGGCGCCACAGATTGCGTGCATTCACCTGGAGCGCCTGAACTGTGACGTTTATGGCGCGGCCTATCTGAGCGCAGAGCAGGGGCCGCTGCTGCGCGGCTTCCGCGTGCGTGATCCGGCGCGGATCAATCTGATGCTGTTGCACGCCGATTTGCAGCAGGACTCGCCCTACTGCCCGATCAGTGCGCAGGAAATCGCGGCCAGCGGACTGGATTATCTGGCGCTCGGCCATGTCCACAGTGCGCAGGTAATGAAGGTGGGGGACACGACCTGCGCTTATCCCGGCTGTCTGATGGGCAGAGGCTTTGACGAATGCGGGCCGAAGGGCGCGCTGCGTGTGGAGCTCTCCAAGGGCGACTGCCACACGGAATTTCTGCCGCTGCCGGGGCGTCGCTATGAGGTGCTGACGGTTGAAGCCGGTGCAGATCCGCTTTCGGCAATCCGCGCGGCACTTCCTGCGCACACGAAGGAGGATTGCTACCGCATTCAGCTTACCGGCGTCAGCGAGGCCATTGATGTCCCTGCGCTGGAGCAGAGCCTGAAGGATTTGTTTTTCTCGCTGTCCATTCGCGACGCGACGCAGCCGCCGCTTGGCCTCTGGGAGGCCTGCGGGGAGGATACGCTGCGCGGCTCCCTTCTGGCAGAGCTGAAAATGCAGTATGACAACGCGGATGCCGCACAGCGGCGCATCATTACGCAGGCAGCGCGCTATGCGCTGGCGCTGCTGGAGGGTTGGGAGGTGACGGTATGATTCTGCGAAAGCTCCGCGCGTCCTTTGGCAAGCTGCATGGCGAGCTGGAGCTGCATGAGGGCATGAATGTGCTTTGCCTGCCCAATGAGGCGGGAAAGTCAACCTGGACGGCCTTTCTTCTGGCTATGCTGTATGGAATTGAGACAGCAGAGCGTCCCAACAGCAGCAATCAGGGCCTCCCGGCAAAGGAGCGCTATAAGCCCTGGGATGGCAGCGCGATGGAGGGCTCGATTGATCTTGTCTGGAATGACCGCGCGATTACCATTGAGCGCACCACAGCGCGACGCGTTCCCATGGGGCAGTTTCGTGCCTATGAGACGGCAGGCGGGGCGCCCGTCCCGGAGCTGACGGCGGAGAGCTGCGGCCGCCTGCTTTGCGGCGTGGAGCGGTCGGTTTTTGAGCGCACTGCCTTTATCCGTCAGGCGGGGCTGAGTGTTTCCGGCGACCCGGCGCTGGAGAAACGACTGGGCGCACTGGTTACGACCGGCGAGGAGGGCGGTCGCTCTGCCTCAGAGCTGGAGAAGGAGCTGCGCAGCCTGAAAAACAGGCTTTCCGGTCGCGCCGGACGCATTCCGCAGCTCACGTCGCGCCTGGAGCAGGTGCGCGCTAAGCTGCGTACGCTGCATCGGGCGCAGGATGAAGCGATGGAGCTTGCAGCCCGCCTGGATGCGGCCAGCGCAGAGGAGCTGCGGCTGGAGGCGCTGCAACAGCGGATTGTCCGCGCGCGCAATGCGCAGCGCTGGCAGACCTTGAATGCCATGCGCGCAAAGTATGAGGCACAGGCCTATCTCTGCCACAGATTGCAGGAAACGGTTCGCGCGATCCCGGATGAAGCGACCCTGCATACGATGCAGCGCCGCCTGGAGCTTGCGGAGCAGACGCTCCAGACGGCCCGCATGGAGGAGGCCTTTGCGCCGCCGCTTCCGTCTGCCCCTGTGCCGCCCGCCTGCTTTGCAGATCTCGACGCGGCGCAGGCTACGGAGCAGGTAGCGCATGACTGTGCACAATACACAGAGCTGACGCAGTTGCGTCCCAGCCGCTTTCTTCTGCCGCTGCTGCTTGGC
>CAYXIN010000007.1:5249-35760 GCA_964465395.1 uncultured Oscillospiraceae bacterium
CGCTGCTGCTTGGCACCTTTTTCCTGCGATCCCGCAGTGCTGCGCATGTCCGGGAGCAGAAGCGGCGGGCGACACTGATTCCCGCGCGCTATGGCGTGAAATCCATTGAGGCGGTGCAGCCTGTGCTGGATCGTTACATTGCAGAGCGGGCAGACTATGCGCAGGCGGTGGCAGAGCTGAAGGAGCAGCAGATGCAGCGCAGCGCAGCGGTGCAGAGCGCACAGGCGGCGTTGCAGGCGGCGATGGATGAGGTCAGAGCCTTTTCCTCCGGCTGTCAGACGGCGGAGGACTGCCGACAGGCATTGACAGCAGCGCTGCGCGCACACGCGGAGCTGGCTGCGGAGCAGCGAAATCTGGACAATATGTCCACGCAGCTTCAGTCTGCGCAGCAGCTTTTGTCGGATGTACCGGCTGACGAGCCGGATGCGGAAGCGCTGGCGCAGGATCCGGCGCAGGTTGCCTATGACTACCGGGCGGCGGCAGAAAAGCGCCGCAGACTGGAGAATCAACTGGCGGAATGCCGCGGCGCGATTCACGCCACGGGGAATTCCGTGGAGCTTGCGGCGGAGGAGGAAGTTCTGCTTGCCGCGCTGACGCAGGCGCAGGAGTCGCTTGCGGCGCTGGAGCTGCTCTCTGGGGCGCTTCACCATGCGGACGAAGCGTTGCGCTCCCGCTTTTCACCGCAGATCACGGCGCAAACCGGTGCGATTCTTTCTGCGCTGACGGACGGCAGATATCCCAATGTGCTGCTCTCGCCGGATATGCGTCTGTCTGTCCGCGAGGCGGACGGTATGCTGATGCGTCCGGCGGCCGCCATGAGCTGTGGCGCGGCAGACCAGATGTATCTGGCGCTGCGACTGGCCATGTGTCGTAGCCTGCTGCCGGCGGATACACCGCTGGTGCTGGATGATGCATTGGTGAATTTTGACGAGCCCCGCACAGCCGCAGCACTGCGGCTGCTGTGCCAGGAAGCGAAGCAGCGGCAGATTATTCTGTTCTCCTGCCGTCCGCTTCCGCAGGAAAAGGAGGAATGAGCCATGTATTTTGATTCTCACGCGCATTTGGATGACCCGCGCTTTGATGGAGAGCGGGAGCAGATCATCGCAGAGCTGGCGCAGCATGAGGTTGCGTATGTGATGAATGTTGCCTGCGATGCAGCCTCATCCCTGCGCTCCATTGCGCTGGCAGAGGCATATCCCTTTTTCTATGCCGCCGTAGGCTCGCATCCGGACGATGCAGACCATGTGGACGACGCGCTCCTGTCGCAGTATTGGGCGATGGCGGCGAATCGGCGCGTCAGAGCAATTGGTGAGATTGGCCTGGACTATCACTATGAGGATGTGCCGCGCGCCCAGCAGATTTCCGCCTTTGAGCAGCAGCTTGTGCTGGCGGAGGAGCTGAAGCTTCCGGTTATTGTGCATATGCGCGAGGCGTGGCAGGATGCGCAGGCGGTTCTCTGCCGCCATCCGGGTGTCCGGGGTGTGTTTCACTGCTTCTCCGGCTCCAGGGAGACGGCGCTCTGGCTGGTTGAGCGCGGCTGGTATATCGGCTTTACCGGTGTGATTACCTTCAAAAATGCGCGTCGCGCAGTGGAGGTGGCACAGGCGATTCCGCTGGATCGGCTGCTGATTGAAACGGACTGTCCTTATATGGCGCCTGAGCCCTATCGCGGTCGCCGCAACGACAGTCGGCTGGTGCCGTTGATGGCTGCAAAGCTGGCGCAGATCAGGGGGATTACGCCGGAAGAGGCTGGACGCATCACAACAGAGAATGCCAGACGGCTGTTTCGGATTGACGAGTAGGGAAGAATGGACGGGCGCGCAGTGAAATTCGCGCTGGTATTTTGCGGAGCTATGCTGTATAATAAACGTGAGGTGAGGTGCGAATGCTGTTCCGAAAGGATATTGAACGTGCCTGTGCATATTGCGCACATGCGGGCAAGGTGGATGACTCGACCTGCGTCTGTGCGCGAAAGGGTATCGTTCCCGCCGACGGTGCGTGCTGGCGGTTCCGCTATGATCCACTCAAGCGCGTTCCCAGACGCCAGAAGCCGAAGGATTTCTCGGCCTGCGATGATCTTGATTTCTCTCTGTAATAAAGCCGGGCCGCAGACAAGCTGTCTGCGGCCCGGGTTTGGTTTTTTGTTTTAGCGGGCGCTGGAAGGCTTCAGCGACGGCGAAAGGAGAAAGGCGATTTCCTCAGAGTCAACATTTTCGGCAGTGACAAGCACCGGGGCGATGGCAACGCTATGGGTGGCTTCCGGATTCGTACCTTCGTTGAGGGTGCGGATGGCGTTTTCCATGCTGCGGTAGCCAAGCTGATATGCATCGCGCATCACGATTGCAGAGAGAATACCATCGCGCAGCGCATCGAGAGAGCTTACCGCATCCACGCCGACTGCGACCAGCGGACGGCTGCTGTCGCGCAGCGCAGCACAGACACCCGTAACGGTCGATTTCCCGGTGGCAAAAAAGCCAAGGAGTGCCTCGCCATGCAGAGCGATGGAGGCAGCGGCATTGGCCTGCGCCGTGCCAATATCTGCCACGCTGTACTGCGCGTCAGCGAGGGAAAGACCGATGGCCTTGCGCTCAATCTGGTTGGCAAAGCTCTGCATTTGCAGTTCCAGTGCGCGGGTCGCGGTATTTGCCTGAAGCGAAATCACACTAGTGGAAGCATCTGCGCCCAGCTCCTGCGCGGCAAGCAGAAAGGCGTCTGCGGCCATTGTGCCAACCGTCTCGCTGGAGCAGGTGTAGACCTGATTATAGCTGCTGTAGCAGGCTGCATCCTCCGGCTCTGCGCCATAGGAAATCAGGTTGATCAGGATTTCCGCGTTGGCGGCCTCCTGCGCGAGCGTGCTGCACGCCTCCGGATCGGCGGTGGCAGTTACAATTGCATCCGGCTTTGCAGCGATTGCATTGCTGAGAATCGAGAGATACTTTTGCGTGTCCATTTCATCAGCCGGGCCGAGGATCTCATAGGTGATTTCGATTCCGAGGCTTGCCTCGTAATCCTTCTCGGCCTGCTGAAAGCCGGTTTCCGCGCGCGACCAGACATCAGAGCTGGTGGAGGGGGCGACAAAAAGAATGTGCAGTCTGCGTTCCTCCCGGGCGCAGCCGACAAAGAGACCTGCGAGCATGGCCAGAGCCAGCAGCAGTGCGATGATCTTTTTCATGTGGTTTGCGGTTCCTCTCCAATTCAGATAGTTAGTACGGTATCAGTTCTGTGAGGCGAGAAATGCGTCGATTTCGGCTCTCGTGGGCATGGAGGGGGCTGCGCCGATACGCTGCACAGACAGCGCAGCCAGCGCGTTGGCAAAGCGCGCGGCCTGCCAGAGATCCTGCCCTTCGGAGAGCGCCGTCAGGAGGCCGCCGTTGAAGGCGTCGCCTGCGCCGGTTGTATCCACCGCGTGAACGTGGTAGCTGGGAATGATTTCCGAGCGCTTGCCGTCGTGGAGATAAAGACCGCGGCTGCCAAGCGTAATCAGTACATTCTGGACGCCACGGGAAAAGAGAACGGCGGCAGCGGCGTCGGCACTGGCCAGATCCTTCACGGCAATGCCGGTCAGCGCTTCTGCCTCGACCTCGTTGGGCGTGACAAGGTATGCGCCGGAGAGGAAAGCGTCGGAGACGGGCTGGAAGGGGGCGGTGTTGATAATCACGCGCACACCGGCCTCCCGCGCGATGGCGACAACCCGCTCATTTGCATCCTGATTGACCTCGAGCTGTACCAGCAGATAGGCGGCGCTTCGAATCTCATCCGCAATGGCGCAAATGTCAGCCTCCGTGAAGGTGGCGCACGCGCCGGGAACGATGACGATCTCATTCTGACTGCTGCTTTCGTCCACAAGAATCAGCGCGGTACCGGTTGCGACCTCGTCGTGGTAGAGAAGATGCGCGGCAGAAAGACCGACCTCCTCCATGGCGTGCAGGGAGACGTGGCTGAGGGCGTCTCTGCCAAGCTTGCTGATCATGACAATATTGCCGCCGGCTTTATGGGCGGCGATGCCCTGATTGAAGCCCTTTCCGCCGGGGCTCTGCCGGAAATAGCTTCCCTTGACGGTCTCACCGGGGGCGGGCAGATGCGGCGCCCGGCTCATTAAATCGACAACAGCGCTGCCAAAAACGCATACCTTCTGCTTCATCATATGATCCTCCTGTCTTGCTGCTCCTTATTTGACTAAAATACTATATTTTCAGCGCCTTGTCAACCGGGCGGAGGAAGTTCGGCATTTTTCATAATTGCGGAAGGACTCGATTGGGTAATCTTCACAACGCGGCGCAAAACAGAACTGGCTGGCTCCGGGTGGAGCCAGCCAATTTGTGCGTTATGTTGGGATTGCTGTGCGCGGAATCAGCCGATGCCGTCCATCACAGTCAGCATCTTTGCCAACTGGCAGCGCAGCGTGTGACCCTGCGGATCGAGCTGCGTTGCACTGATGCCGGTGATAATGCCGGAAGCATTTGCCCAGGTCATTGCCTCAAGTGCGTAGGCATCCACCTTGCTGGCGTCTGCGTAGCCACTCAGGTTGCCCGCCTCGACTGCTTCGCCGCCCAGGTATTCGACATAATAGCGATACAGGAAGGTGGCGGCCTGCTGGCGCGTCACGGGCTCATTGGGCATGAAGCGATCTGCGGTAATGCCCTTGGCGATGCCGACGCGCTCTGCCCAGGCGATAGCCGGTGCATACCAGTCGTTCGCAGAGACGTCTGCGAAGCTGCTCGTAGCGGAGCCGGCGGGCTGCGCGGACATGTTGTAAAGCACCTGCACGATCATAGCACGGGTGACCGTGGCATCGGGGGCGAAGCTGTTGCTGCCGACGCCGCGCATCAGACCGGAGGCGATGACATAGTCCGTGTAGGGGTGATACCATGCGCCGGTGTTCAGATCCTTATAGGCAGCGGAGGGGCAGTCCTTACCGTTGCAGGAAACGGCTTCGGAGGTAAAGCTGAGCGTGACCTCCTCGGCGGTTTCCAGATCCTTGCGCAGCAGCGCGGTAGCGGTGGCGCTGTAGCTCTCGGCCTCTGTCAGGGGGCGGAAGATTGCGGTCAGAAGCGTGCCGCCGTTGGACTGCGCCTCATGATTGGCAAACATCACGGTAGCAGTGCCGGAATTGACACTCTGGGTATCCCACAGCTCGCTGCCGGAGATGCGGACAAGCTCCATCTCCGTGGCGTCGTAGGAAAGCTGAACCTGACCGTTGGTGATGCCGGAGGCCTTCGCCAGATCAATGGACAGGCAGAGCCAGCCGTCATGCAGCGTAAGCGCGCCGGAGAGGAGGGCGCTTTCGCCAGTTGTGGCGGCGGACAGATTGATCAAAAGCGCAAAGCACAGCAGCAGCGGGAAAATTGTGCGTATTACCTTTTTCATTTATGAATCATCGTCCTTTCGTGGTCGTGTCTCATTCTCCCGTGCCCACGACACTGGTGGGGAACAGCGGGAGCTCGGGAACTTCACTCATCATCGTCTCCGGGACAGCGGTAATCTGCTGCGACTGCGCTGCCGGCGTCAGTCCGGTGGTGTTGGACTTGGTGTTCTGCGCCAGGTCGCTTTCCTTGAACAGACCGCACATGGCGAGCACGTCCTTCGGGAATTCGCCCAGGTTGTAGTAAGCGCTGCCGTCGGCCTCGATGCAGTACAGATCGGGAGAACGATCCGGGGAGAAGAAGGCCTCCTGGCCAACGGAAGTCCAGAACAGATAGCTGGTTTCTGCATCATAGTACAGAGAGTTGAAGTACCAGATACTATTGGAGTTGAAGTCGATGGTGGTCAGAAGCTGCGGGCCGTAAACCAGGAACTCCAGACCGGTGGTGTCGCCGGGCTGGTTGGCCAGACCGATCAGATAAATCTTGCCGGTCCAGGTGACGGTGTAGAAGTAGTCCACATCCACATCGTTCTTATCGTCATGCTCCGTGTAGGCATAGGCAACGCCCAGCATGTAGTCCTTGCCAATGAGACTCGAGAGATTCAGACTGACAACCTTGCCGGAATCCAGATTCAGCATGTTGAGGTTATAGGCGTAGGAACCGACAATTTTGCCATCGGAGAGCGTGGGCAGATAGGTCATGTCAGTGAACCAGCGAACCTTCTCCAGCAGCAGCTCGGCAGAGTAGTCGTTATCCGGATCAATCACATAGATGTCGGAGTAGCCGGTGTAGGTCTTGTGGGTTCTGGTGGCTGCGTAGATCTTGTCACCGACAACGGTGGCTGCGAAGAACTCCTGATCCAGCAGGCCGGAGGTGCGCTCGTAGTTTGCAATATCGTTGGTGTTGAACTCTGCCCAGTAAGCAGTGGAGACCATGAGGTTGCCGTTCCAGTCATCCGCGACGAAGCCCTTCAGATCCGTTCCGGGAAGCTCAAAGACCTCGACTGCGCAGGTGGCCTCCAGATGAGGCTCGGCAATCGTGGTGGCAACAATCGTGGTGTTGCCCAGCGAGACGCCGGTCACAACGCCGTTCTGATCCACCGTTGCGATGGACTCGTCGGTGGAACGCCAGATGACGCCCTCAACAGTCAGCAGATCCTCGGGGTAAACCTTGGCGCTCAGGGTGTAGGTGTGGTTCTGCAGCAGACGGATCGAGGTGTCGGACAGCTCGACGTCCTCAGCATTTTCGGTGTCGGGGACGAAGCTGATCTTCACGCGGTAGTCGGTCTCGTTGCCGGCGTAGTCAATGACTGCGACATAGATGATGTCCTTGTCGATGCCGGAGACATCCAGATTGACGGTGACTTCTTCGCCCAGCGTGGTCTGGTTGACCGGGCTGGTGCCAACGATTTCGCCGCTGGAGGTGACCAGATAGACGGCGGCAGCATAGCGGTTGTCCTTCACGGTGACATCCAGGCTGGTGATTTCGCTGTTCTCCATGACGGCCGCGATCTTGGTGGCCTCGGGAGCGATGTTGTCGATTGCGACAGGAATGGTGAGAGTCACGCCCTTGCCGGGAGTCTTATCGGGATTCTTGACATAGTATTCGGGCAGACCGGTCACGCGAAGCAGGGTTCTCGTTCCGTCGGGCAGAGGATTGCCCTCCAGGTCGGTGCCGTACCAGTTCATCGGAGCCCAGCAGGAGGCGTCGCTCCAGTACTGGCCGTTGACATAGTAGTATGCACCATAGCAGGCGCCCCAATCGGCCTCCTGATAGTAAACCGTGCCATCCTCGGCATCCACGATTTCAAGGGAAATCTGCGCCATGTTGCGGATGGGATTGAAAACGAAGGAGGCAATCTGATCGCCGGACAGGGAGGAAATTGCAGTGCGGTCGGCAATATAGGTGTCGTCCGTTTCGAAGCGGTTTGCCTCCAGCGTGAACTCATCTGCGCCGCCGTTGGGGATGTAGGTCAGGTAGTTGGCATAGCCATAAGAATCTGTGTAGGTGTAGCCCTTCTGCGCCATGAAGTCCCAATGATCGAACATGGAGGAATCCGTCCAGTTACCATAGAAGGCAAGCATCGGGATGGAGAGCTCCACAGCACTCTTCACATAGACAAAGGCGTCAACATAGATGCCGTTGGCAAACCAGGTGTCCATATACTCGCGGTCGGACTCGGAGAGCGTGATGGTCACGGTCACGGTCTGGCTCTTGCCGGCGTCCAGAGCAAGGACGGTTCTGCTCATGTCGGCATCGGTCTTGCTGCCCGCGATGTAGCAGAGAAAGAGATAGACGTCGTCTGTGTCATAGTCACCGTCGCCGTCAAAATCAAAGAGGTCAATGATGGTGCCGGCGGGAACCTCAAGATTGGTCTGGTTGATCCATTGCAGAAGTGCGTCTGCATCCTGCATGTCCACAACGCCGTCGCGCTGGAAGTCATAGGCCAGAACGGTGGTGCTTTCCTCAGTGGTGAACTCCACCTTCGGGTTCAGACGGTAAGCGCTCTCAGCAATGAACATTTCGTCAACAACGGCCTCGGTCAGAACGGAAGCGTCGAAAGCGTAGGCCTGAAGCGTGTCAGAAATGTTGAAAATGGTGAAGTCAAAGGTGTAAACGCCCGTGCGCTCCGGGTCGTCGCCCAGCTCAGCCTTGACCTTGCCGTCATTTCCCTCGGTCTGGCCGACCAGGATATAGGAGGGAGAGGTGGTCGCGGCAGCAGCGTTGCCCAGACCGGCGCCCTGTCTGCGGGGAGAGTATTCATTCTCGCCCTCCATCAGGGGCTGTGCGGTGGACATCAGCAGGGACTGTGCCAGTGTGCGCGCGCTCAGGCCGGTCTTCTCGTCCAGCGCGTTCTCGTGGATGTACTGCAGAACCAGAGCGGACAGACCGGTCATGCCGGGGGCCGCCATGGAGGTGCCGCTCATCAGACCATACTGGCCGTCGGTCAGTGTGGAGTAGATGTTGCCGCCGGGAGCGGTGATTTCAGGCTTCAGGCTCAGGTCGCCGGGGACACCCCAGGAGCTGAAGTCGCTGATCTGCCAGCCGTCCGGGTGGCTGTAGTTGGTGACAGGCGTGGAGTAAACGGTCATCGTGCCGGTGTAGACCGTTCTCTCACCGACGGTGAGCTCCTGCGCGCCGGCCTTGATCTGCTCACCCTCTGTCTGAAGGAGGGAGACGCAGGGAATGGTTGCCTCGGAGGAGGACAGATCCATGTTGATGACGCCCTCGGTGTTGTTGATGACAAACAGTGCCTTTGCGCCCTGCTCCTCTGCGATCATATGCTTGACATAGAAGGAGGTGCTGCCGCGGTAGACCAGAACGACCTTGCCGCTGACATCCAGACCCTCATAATCGGCTTCCTCACCGATGGAGGGAATCAGAACGTAGTCGTACTGCGTGCCGTTACCGTTGGTGTCGAGCGATTTGAGCGGCTGATTCGGGTAGGTGCCGTTCGTGCCCTCGATGACCTCGTTGTAGTTGATATAGGTCTTGTTCTCGAATTCCACGGCGTCGCCAGTGTAGCCGGAGTTGTTCACACTCGCGACAGTCAGCGCGTTGGTGTAGGTACCGGGAGAGCCACCGGTGGCCAGGTTGACGTCGTCGGTAAAGTTTGCGCCATAGTTGCTGAAGCGACCCCAGCTATAGGAGTTGCCGGCGGAAATGGTCACAATGGTGTCGGAGCCGACCAGCTTGTCGAAGATGTCCTCAACATAGCTCGTGCCCTCGTAAGCATCCGTGGTGAAGCCGGCAGCGCCGGAGCCCAGAGACAGGTTGACGGAGTCTGCGCCGAGCACGATGGCGTCCTCAATGGCGGCCATGTAATCATCGCTGTAGGCACCGCCATACATGCCGAAGACCTTCATAATCATGAGCTGTGCATCGGGGGCAATGCCGGTCACACCCTCTGCCTGCGGCGCATAGGTAACAGTGCCGTCCTCCTGTGCGGTGGGCACATAGCGGTTTGCGGCAGCGATACCGGCAACGTGCGTGCCGTGGTCGCTCTGGCTGTCATAATCATGCGTGATATTCAGGTCATAGTCGATATAGTTAAAGCCGAAGGGAACCTTCTCGTTGTAGTAGAGATCATCGGCGGTCAGTCCGTCATAACGCTCAAAGGCGTTGAGCGTTTCCAGAACAGACGAAAGCTCCTCCGTCTCCAGCAGCGCATAGTCTGCAATGGTCTTGCCGGAGGCCTTGGCAGTTTCCTCCAGGCTGGCCAGATAAGCCTGCGCGTCAAAGGAGGGATGATCGCTGTCCAGACCGGTATCAATGATCGCGATGCGCGTGCCGGCACCGGTGTAGCCGTTGGTCCAGGTCTGCGTGCTGCCAACCATCTGGCCGGATGTGATGGTGTTGGGGGCAGTCTCAGTCAGCTCATAGACGGGAACCAGATAGACCGCCGCAACGCCCTCCACCTGAGAGATGGCGGGGATCTGACCATACTCCACCGTCGCGGAAACGGCGTTGGTGATCAGACTGAGGTGGTAGTTGACCGCAACGGGATCTCCCTGCATGACCTGCCGGGAGATCTGCTGCAAAACGGCATCCTGAGTGGCTTCCAGGCGGGCTGCGTAGCGCAGCGCGGCGTCGTTTTCAGCAACATTCTGCGTGGAAAAACCGGCGTCGATGGTCGAATTTCCATCCATTACGATGAAGACCCGGACGCTGTCCTCGTCAGCAAAGGCAGATTCGGTCGGCTTGACTGCGACCTCACCGTTCTGTCTGACGGAATCCAGAAGATTGGCATCATCCAGCTTTTCCCAGGACAGTGCGTTTTCCTGCGCGGCCCGGACTGTACCACTCGGACAGATGATTCCGATGGACAGGCACAGAACCAGAACCATAGCAAGCAAACGCAGGTTGTGTTTTTTCATGTGGCATTATCCTCTCTTTTCAGTTTTTGGAAAGAGGCACTACAGCTCCAGAGTGATGCAGCGCGCTCATGATGCATTCCGGCAAAGGCAAAATGAGGGCTGTTGGCTGAGATCTGTTTCAGCCTCTTTACCATTTTCATTATACCGCCCTATTTCTGGCAGGTCAAGCAAAACTGTTGCGTATACGCTGCTTTTTTTGAATGGACTTTCATAAAGCGTTGCGCGTAATTGAATGAAGAATCAGGCAGCTTCGGGGACTGCAATGCGCAGTCGGCGCAGCGCCACAGCAAGCGCCGGGAGAAGCGCAAGCGCGGACAGGGCAAGCGGGCTGCGCAGACAGCACAGCAGCGCGATGCCTGCGCTGAGCAGTCCGTGCAGCAGCTTGCAGAGCAGACAGCCGCGCGGATGCAGACCGAGAGGACGGTAGATGCTGCTGGCCTGCATCTGCACGCACAGACCGCCCCAGCCCATCAGAAAGGCGGCCAGCACGAAGGCGCTTCGCGTGGGCGCCAGACTCAGAAGCCCGCTGGTCAGCTCAAGAGAGCCGATCAGCACTGCCTGCGCAGCGCTGGGCAGCGCGCTGAGCAGGCCGACCGCAGCGCCGAGGCGGAGCAGAACGCGGAAGCTTAAAACAAGCCCGCAGATTTGCAGCAGGGCAGCGCAGCTTTCTTCAATGGCAGACAGCAGCGCGCTGCCGAAGCCCGGGCGCTGCTGCGCAGACACAGGAGGAATAGCATTGGAGTCATCAGCGGGGAGGGCGGTTGCCATGCCAACCAGAAGTCCACTGAGAATATGAATGCAGTAGAGCAGCAGCCCCGCGCGCCGATCCCGGAAAATCTGCCCGCCGAGTATCCCAAGGAAAAAGGCGGGGCCGGAATTATTGCAGAAGCGCAGGGCGCGTTCGACCTCGCCGCGTTGCAGCAGGCCGGCGCGATACTGCGCGCAGACGGAAACGACGCCGATGGGGTAGCCGCCCAGGTAGCTCAGCAGCAGCGGGGAAAGGACATTGCCGCCGACCCCAAAGAGACGCTGCATCGGCCCGGAAAGTCGCTGCGTGAGTCCGGCGGGGAGCCTGCTGCGCGCCGAGAGCAGACGGCACAGCACCATATAGGGAAACAGCGCCGGAATGACGGATGTGGCGCACAGCCGCAGGGCCTGCGCTGCGCCGTCGGCAGCCTCGGCAGGAAAGAGCAGCAGCCCAAGCAGCAGCGGAAGAAGCAACAGAATGGATTTCATCAGCATCACCGCAAAATCTATATGCGCCTGCGGAAAAAATAAGCACTGCCCGCATAGAATGATTCCGGTGATAAAATGAAGCATGAAAAAACCTTTGCAGAACGGCTGGCTCTGCCGGAGGAGAGCTGTAGCCTTCAGGCTGTGACCCGGCTGTGCGGACGGCGCAGCCTCATTGTCGAGCGGCACAGGGGCCTGCTGGAGTATACCGACGGACAGATCCGCATTGCGGTGCGGCGCGGCAGTATTTGTGTTGTTGGCAGTGGTCTGCGTATTGTGCGCATGAGCCGGGGAGAGCTGGAAATCCGGGGGAGTATTCAGAGATTGGAGCTGGAGTAGAGCAATGTGGAACAGTTTGATTCGCAATCTGCGTGGCACGGTGCGGCTGCGTATCACGGGGGCGGCGCCGGAGACGCTGCTCAATGCGCTGGCAGAGGCAGGGATTGCATTCTGGGAGCTGGAGCGGGAGGACGCGCTGCATTATTCCTGCACCGTCTGGCGCCACGGGCGCAGAGCGGTCGAGCCTCTGGCGGCGCGCTGCCTCTGTGTGGTGGAAACGTTGCAGGAGCGCGGCGCGCCCGTGCTCTGGCGCAGACTTCGCCGTCGGCCGGTGCTTCTGCTGGCGCTGGCGGCAGCAATTGCGGCCTGCTTTCTGTCGCAGCGCTACATCCTGTTCATTACGGTCGAGGGAGAAAAAAGCGTCCGGGAGGAGGAAATCCTTCATGCGCTGGAGGAGCTTGGCATCCACTGCGGCACCCCCACCGGGGCGCTGGACAGTGAGCTGACGAAGCACCGAATGCTCAATGCCGTTCCGGAGCTGTCCTGGATTGGAACCAACCGCTCGGGCTTCTGCCTGCGTGCCGAGGTGACGGAACGCAGCGAGGCGGAGCTGGAGGCGCAGCCCTATGCCGCAGCCCACATTGTTGCGCGGCGCAGCGGGCTTTTGACCGATGTGTCGGTCTTTCAGGGAATGCGCCTGTGTCAGGAGGGGGATGCCGTTTGCGCGGGACAGCTTCTGGTTTCGGCCTTTGAGGATCATGGGCTGTTTCTGCGCGCGGTCTGCGCCGAGGCAGAGATCTATGCGCAGACCTGGTACAGTGGAACGGTGGTCATGCCCAAAATCAGCCAGCAAAAATGCTACACCGGCGAGGTGTTTCGTGAGCTGTGGCTGCTGGTTGGAAGAAAAAGAATAAAAATATGCGGAAGCAGTAGCATTTCATTGACGGAATGTGATAAAATGGTGGAAGTGAAACGCATACAGCTCCCGCAGGGCTACACGCTGCCGCTTGCGCTGGAAATCTGCACCTACCGCCGCTATGAAACGCAGCCTGTGGAGCTTTCCGCGCAGACTGCAAGGGCGCAGCTTCTGTCTGCCTGGCTGCTGCAATGCCGTCGGCAGATGAATGCGGGATGTGTGCTCGAGACGGCGTCCAGCCTGCTGCACACGGATGCGCTCTATGTGCTCAATGCGGAGAGCACCTGTCATGAAATGATTGCGCGGCTCGTGCCGGTGCAGGACGCTTACGGAGGAGAAAAGAATGAGTGAACGGATCATCAATGCAGAGCGGATCGAACAGATCATCAATGTGTTCGGTTCCTTTGACGAGAATATTAAACGAATTGAGCAGACCTATGGCGTGAAGATCACCAACCGCGGCACGGAGCTGAAGGTGACGGGTGATGAGGAAGCTGCCGACAAGGGCGCGCGTGCAATCGAGGGACTGCTGACCCTGGCGGCCAAGGGCGAGACGATTGATGAGCAGAAGGTGCGCTATCTGATCGATCTGGTTTCCAGCGGTAACGATGACAAGATCAGCCAGATGGCCAAGGATGTCGTCTGCATCACGGCCAAGGGCAAGCCTATTAAGGCCAAAACACTGGGTCAGCAGCGGTATATGAAGGCTATCCAGAAAAATACCATCACCATCGGCGTGGGGCCTGCCGGTACCGGAAAAACCTATCTTGCAGTGGCGGCGGCCGTGGCAGCTTTCCGCGAGAAAACCGTCAACCGGATTATTCTGACGCGCCCTGCGGTGGAGGCCGGTGAGCGCCTGGGCTTCCTGCCCGGTGATTTGCAGAACAAGGTGGATCCCTATCTGCGCCCGCTCTATGATGCGCTCTATGATATGCTGGGCGCGGAAACCTACCAGAAGTATCTCGAGCGCGGCAATATCGAGGTCGCGCCGCTGGCCTACATGCGCGGCCGAACACTGGACGACAGCTTTATTATTCTGGATGAGGCGCAGAATACCACCCGCGAGCAGATGAAAATGTTCCTGACACGTCTCGGCTTCGGATCGAAAATTGTCATTACGGGCGATGTGACGCAGATTGATCTGCCCGCCGATAAGGTCAGCGGCCTGAAGGATGCCGTGCGAATTCTGGAAAATATCCCGGACATTGCGATTTGCCGCCTGACCGCGAGCGATGTGGTGCGCCACGCGCTGGTGCAGCAGATTATTGCCGCCTATGAGAGCGGAGAGAAAAAGCAGATGCCGACGCAGAAGCGGGTCTACAGAAGGAAGGCGGAGAAATGAAGCACAAAATTATCGTTCGCTATGCCAATCCGCTGGAGAAAAATCCGGCGCTGACGGTGCTGATCCATCGCTGTATCTGCACGGCGCTGGAGGCGCAGCGTATTACGGTGCCCTGCGAGATCAACGTCCTGCTGACAGACGATGCCGGTATTCGCGCAATCAATCAGGCAACGCGGCAGATTGATGCAGAGACGGATGTCCTGTCCTTTCCCATGTTCCAGCTTGAGCCGGGACAGTTTCCCCCGGCGCCGTCGGCCCTGCTTGACCCGATGACGGGGTTGCTGCCTCTGGGCGACATGACCATTTCGCTGGAACGGGCGCGGGAGCAGGCGCGGCGCTTTGGTCACTCAACCCGGCGGGAGATTGGCTATCTGGTCATTCACTCGGTTCTGCATCTGCTGGGCTATGACCATCTGGATGAGGGTCCGATGAAGCGGCAGATGCGTCTGCGCGAGGAGGCGATTGCGCAGACTCTTGGACTGCAACGCTGAGCGCCTGACGCATGAGACAGGAATGTACAAAAAGGAGACAGCTATGAATACAAAAACTGCAATGATTACCATTGCCGGACGCCCTAATGTGGGCAAATCAACCCTGATTAACCGTCTGGTGGGCGAGAAAATCGCGATTGTATCCAACAAGCCGCAGACGACCCGTAACCGGATCAGCGGCGTTGTAACGCGCGGGGAGACGCAACTGGTCTTTTTGGACACGCCGGGCTTCCACAAGCCCCGCACAAAGCTGGGCGACTATATGGTCAATGTGGTGCAGGAGTCCGTGGCGGACGTGGATCTGGTTCTGCTGCTGGTGGAGCCGATTGCCCACATCGGCCCGCAGGAGGAGGCGCTGATTGAGAAGCTGCATTCGGTCGGCGCGCCGGCTATTCTGGTTATCAATAAAATCGACACGGTGCAGGACAAGGAGGCGCTGCTGGCGGTGATCGCGGCATATTCGGCGCGCTTCCACTTTGACGCGGTGCTGCCGATTTCTGCGCGCTATAAGGATGGCGTGGAGAGCCTGCTGCTGGAATGTGAGAAGTATGCCTCGGACAGCCCCTTCTTCTTCCCGGAGGATATGACCTCCGATCAGCCGGAGCGTCAGGTCATGGCGGAAATCATCCGCGAGAAGCTGCTGTGGAATCTGGAGCGGGAAATTCCTCATGGAACAGCCGTTGAGATCACCAGATTCTCTGAGCGCGACAGCGGCGTGATCGATATTGATGCAACCATCTATTGCGAGAAAGCAAGTCATAAGGGAATCATCATCGGAAAGAATGGTGCAATGCTCAAGAAAATCAGCACGGCCGCGCGCGAGGACTGTGAGCGCTTTATGGGCACCAAGGTGTTTTTGCAGACCTGGGTCAAGGTGAAGGAAAACTGGCGTGACAGCGATTTCCTGCTGCGCAACTTTGGCTACGAATAATTTCCGGGTATAGCGCTGCGCCGCAGGTAAATCCTAAGCCTGTAAAGGGGGATGCTGCGTTGGACGAGATGTGGAGCCTGTTTGTGCAGACCGGTGCGCCGGAGATTTATCTGCTCTATGCGATGCGGCGAAGAGAAAACTGTCAGGAGCAGTACCCGACCGCTTGACGGTCGGTACATAGGAGTGTTATGTATAAGAAGACAGAGGGCATTATTCTGCGCGAAACAGAATACCGGGACAGCGATAAGCTCCTGACGGTTCTCACCCGCGACTACGGCAAGCTGACCGTGAAGGCACGCGGCGTGCGCAGCAACCGCAGCCGCCTGAAGGCAGCCTGTCAGCTTTTGACCTTCTCGGAGCTGACGCTTTTTGAGCAGCAGGAGCGTTATACGCTGAAAGAGGCGGTGCCGCTGGAAATGTTTTCCGGCCTGCGCAGCGACATTGAGCTGCTCACGCTGGCTTCGTATTTTGCGCAGGTGACCGAAGCGGTTGCGCAGGAGGAGGATCCGCTGCCGGAACTGCTGACGCTGCTGCTGAATGCGCTGTATGCGCTGTCAAGGCTGGGGCTTCCGCAGGCCCTGGTCAAGGCGGCCTTTGAGCTGCGGCTGTGCTGCATTGCGGGCTTTCAGCCGGATTTGCGCGGCTGTGCGGTTTGCGGCCGGGAGGACTGCGACCGCTTCAATATTTCCCAGGGGGTTCTCCAATGCGCCGGCTGTAGCGCGGCTGCGCTGGACGGCATCCGGATGCCGCTCTCAGCTGGGACGCTGGCGGCCATGCGTTATATTTCGCAGACAGCGCCGCGCAGAGTGTTTTCCTTCCGGCTCAGTGCGCAGTCCATGCGTGAGCTGAATGATATCACGGAGGCTTACCTCTGTATGCGTTTGGAGCGTGGCTTCTTTACGCTGGACATGTATAAGCAACTATTTCTTTGAGGAACAGATATTATGACTGAATTACAGGAAAAATCGAGAAAAAAGCTGGAACTGGATGCGGTTCTGGCGAAGCTGGCGGAGTGCGCGCACTCCGAGAGGGGCAAGGCGCGCTGCCTGGCTCTGGAGCCGCTGAACGATGCGCAGGAGGTGACGCAGTTGCAGGCGCAAACGGCAGCGGCCTGCCGGATGGTGACATTGAAGGGTGCGCCGTCCTTTCATGGTCTGCATGACGTTGCGCCCTCTCTGGAGCGCGCTGACCGGGGCGGTTGCCTGACGCCGCGTGAGTTGCTGCGGATTGCCGAGGTGCTCAAGTGCATTCGCACGGCCAAGGCATACGACACCGGCGAGGAAGCGCAGACGGTGCTGGATGTCTACTTCCAGGAGCTGTCGCCCAATCGTTATCTGGAGGAGAAAATTTCTGCCTCCATTCTCTCCGAGGAGGAGATTGCGGACGCGGCCAGCGCAGAGCTGGCAGATATCCGGCGCCATATGCGCATCCAGAGCGCGAAGGTGAAGGATTCGCTGCAAAAGATCATCACATCTCCGGGCTATGCCAAGTATTTGCGCGACCCCATTATCACGCTGCGTGGCGACCGCTATGTTGTGCCGGTCAAGAGCGAGTTCAAAAGTGAGATTCCGGGTCTTGTGCATGATGTTTCTTCTACCGGAAGCACATTTTTTATTGAGCCGATGTCTGCGGTCAATGCCAACAATGCGCTGCGTGAGCTTCTTTTGAAGGAGAAAAAGGAAATTGAGCGCATTCTTGCGGAACTGTCGGCAGAGGCAGCGGGCTTCCGTGGCACCATCAACCATAGCTGCGAAATGCTGCTGATTCTGGATGTAATCTTTGCCAAGGCTCGTCTGGCTCTGCGCATGGATGCCATTGAGCCGGAAATTCGCAGCAATGCGTCCGTTGTGCTCAACCGGGCTCGCCATCCGCTGATTGACCGCAAGGCGGTTGTGCCGATTTCACTCCGCCTGGGAACGGACTTTGATACACTCATTATCACAGGCCCGAACACCGGCGGCAAAACGGTTGCCTTGAAGACCCTCGGCCTGCTTACGTTGATGGCGGAGTGTGGTCTGCATATTCCGGCAGACAACGGCAGCGCTGTTTCCGTCTTTGACCGCGTGCTGGCGGATATTGGCGACGAGCAGTCGATTGAGCAGTCACTTTCGACCTTCTCGGCGCATATGAAAAACATTGTCGAGATCATTGCCTGCTGCGATGCGCACACGCTGGTGCTGTTTGATGAGCTGGGCGCTGGAACGGATCCGACCGAGGGCGCTGCGCTGGCTACGGCTCTGATTGAATTCTGCCGCAAATGCGGCAGCCGGGTGGCGGCGACGACGCACTATGCGGAGTTGAAGCTCTTTGCGATGCGCACCGAGGGCGTCACCAATGCCTCCTGCGAATTTGATGTGGAAACACTGCGCCCGACCTACCGCCTGCTTATTGGCATTCCCGGAAAATCCAATGCCTTTGCCATTTCCAAACGGCTGGGTCTGGATGATGTGATTATTGACCAGGCGCGGAGTCTGGTCAACGAGAATGACCGGAATTTTGAGGATGTTCTGAATCAACTGGAGCAGCAGCGGCAGCAGATGGAGTCGGCCAAGCGCGAGGCGGAGCAGCTTCGGCTGGAAACGGTTCAGCTCAAGGAGAAGTCGGAGCAGTACTATGACGAAATCAAGAAGGAACGCGAAAAGGCGATGAAGACGGCGCGCGCCGAGGCGCAGGCCATCATTGACCAGGCGCGCCGCGCGGCCAACGAGGTTTCCGAGGAGTTGAAGCAGCTTCGAAAGCAGATGAAGGACGCGGCCGATGCACAGGGTGTCAATGCCAGACAGACAGAGCTGCGTCAGAAGCTGAATGAAGCGGAGGCTGCGTTTGCGCCGCAGCAGAAGCAGGCGGAGCGTCCCGCACCGACGCGGCAGATTCGCCCCGGCGATGTGGTGGAGGTTTTGCGCTTCGGCACCAGAGCCAGCGTCCTTGCGGTCAATAAGGATGGCAGCTATCAGCTCCAGGCGGGAATTATGAAGATAACCGCCCAGCCGAATGAGGTCTATCTGATTGAGGAAACCAGGCAGCAGGCCAAAAAGCTGATTGAGAAAAGTCAGCGCGCCTTCCGCAACACCGGTGCTGCCACCGAGCTGGATCTGCGCGGCATGACAGCCGATGAAGCGGTTGCCACGCTGAGTATTTTTCTGGACAACGCAATGATGGCGAATCTGGCCTCTGTGCGCATTATTCACGGTAAGGGAACCGGGGTGCTTCGCAAGGCGGTGCATGACGAGCTGAAGCATAACCGCGCAGTGAAGCGCTATCGTCTGGGTATTTATGGCGAGGGCGAGGATGGCGTGACGATTGCGGAGCTGAGCTGATTTGTGTAAAATCATCGATTTGCTGAACAAAAAATATTGACAAAGGCAAAAGTTTTTCGTATATTTAATGTACCCATTGCATTTCCAGTGAAAATTGAGGAGTGACGCAACATGTACACAGAAAAAACCATCGTAAAATGTGAGTCCGGTCTGCATAACAAGCAGGCAACCTATTTTATCCAGAAGGCCAATGAGTTCCGCTCCAGCATCTGGGTGGAGGCCGATGACCGCCGGATCAACGCCAAGAGTCTCCTCGGGGTGCTTTCCATGGGCATTACGCCGGGCACGGAGCTCAGCATCGCTGCCGAAGGGCCCGATGAGGAGGAGGCCGTGCATGCGCTGACTGCCATGCTGGCCAGAGATATTTATTGATTGTGATAGCAGAAGCGACTGTCCCAAGCGCGATGCGTTTGGGACAGCGTTGTCTCATGTGGACGGTTGTGGTGCGAAAATGACACGGGATGAATTGAGACAGGCGGCGCTTTCGCTGCCGCTGACGCCGGGCGTTTACCTGATGCTGGATGCCTCCGGCACGGTGATCTATGTCGGCAAGGCCAAAAAGCTGCGCAACCGCGTTTCGCAGTATTTTCTGAATCTGGCCTCCCATACGCCCAAGACCAGACGTATGGTTTCGCAGGTTGACCACTTTGATACCATTGCAGCGGCCTCCGAGTTTGAGGCCCTGGTGCTGGAGTGCTCCCTGATTAAGCACCATCAGCCCAAGTACAATATTCTCCTCAAGGATGACAAGGGCTACCCCTATCTGCGGATTGATGTGGAGGCGCTCTATCCGACCATCACGCTTACTAACCGCGTTGCGGAGGATCAGGCACGCTATTTTGGGCCCTACGGTAGCCGCGGGCGCTCTAATCAGGTCATTGATGCACTCCGCAGCACCTTCCGGCTGCCTTCGTGCAGCAAAAAGCTGCCGCGGGATATCGGCAGGGATCGCCCCTGCCTGAATTATCAGATGCATCTTTGCGACGGCTGGTGCCAGAGCGGGCGGAGCGCGGAGGATTACCGCGCCCGGATGCAGCAGGTGGTGCTGCTGCTGTCGGGCAAGCACCAGGAGCTGTGCAAAAGCCTTCGCGCGACCATGGAGGCGGCGGCAGAGGCGCTGCGCTTTGAGGAAGCTGCGCAGCTACGCGATCGTCTGCGTGCGATTGAGCTTTTGGGGCAGAAGCAGCTTGTGACTGCGGCTACGATGGCTGACACGGATGTGATCGGCTGGTATCAGACCGAGGCAAAGGCCTGCTTTGCTGTGCTGCACTTTGTTGGCGGCAATCTGATGGACAAGGAGTATGAGATTCTTCCGGCGACGGAGGATGCGGACGAGGCGCTTTCCTCGCTTGTGAAGCAGTATTATCTCTCGCGTAACAGCGCACCGTATCGCATCCTGCTGCCTATGGAGATGGAGGATGCGCCACTGCTGGCGCAGCTTCTTGCGAGCCAGCTTGAGAAAAAGGTTCGCATTCTGGTGCCGCAGCGCGGCGATGACCGGAAGCTGGTGGCATTGGCGGTGCAGAATGCGCGCGAGGAGGCCGAGCGTGTGACCACGGTGGCAGAACGCCTCAACGGAACGCTCTCGCTTCTGCAAACAATGCTGCGGCTGCCGGACTATCCGACGCGTATGGAGGCGTATGACATCTCCAATATCGCCGGTACGGATATTGTCGCAAGCATGACGGTGTTTGTAGATGGCAGGCCGAAGAAGGGCGATTACAAGCGGTTTAAACTGGAAAATATGGACGATCAGGATGACTATGCCGCGATGCAGCAGGTGCTCTGCCGCAGATTTTGCCACTTTCTGAATGGAGACGAGGGCTTTGCGGAAAAGCCGGATGTTCTTCTGATCGATGGTGGTGCGGTTCATGCCGAAACGGTGCGCAGCACGCTGGCTGAAATGGGCCTCACGCTGCCGATTTTTGGCATGGTCAAGGATCATCGCCATCGTACGCGCGCGCTGGTGACGCCCTCCGGTGAGGAGATCGGCATTCAGGGTAACACAGCCGTCTTTTCGCTCATCGGGCGAATTCAGGAGGAGACGCACCGCTTTGCAATTACCTATCATCGCACGCTGCGCAGCCGCAGAGTGCGCACCTCGACGCTCGACAGCATACCGGGCGTGGGGGAGAAGCGTCGTATGGCGCTGATCCGCAAATTCAAGTCGATTGCTGCCATTCGCGCTGCAACGGAGGCTGAGCTGGCGCAGGTGGTTCCGCGCCCGGTTGCCCACAGTATTTATGCATATTACCATACACAGGAGTGAGCTTATGCGCGTGATTACCGGCAAAGCCGGAGGAATTCAACTCAAGGCGCCGGAGGGAATGCTGACCCGCCCGACGGCCGACCGGGTCAAGCAGGCGATTTTTAATATTATTCAGTATGAGATCGCCGGAGAGGTGCTGGATCTTTTTGCCGGCTCCGGACAGATGGGCATTGAGGCGCTCAGCCGCGGCGCAGCCCATGCGGTTTTTGTGGATGAACGCAGCGATGCCCTTGCGGTGGTGCGGGAGAATCTGCGCCGCACGCGCCTGGAGTCGCAGGCGGAGCTGGTGCGCGCGGATTATCTATCCTATCTCAGCCGCAGCAGACGACGCTTCCGCCTGATTTTTCTCGACCCGCCTTATGCGGAAAAATACCTGGAAACTGCAATAAATCGCCTCACAGAAATTGACATTTTGGCGGAAGGTGGTATAATTGTCACGGAGCGCCCGCTCGGTAAGCCGCTGGAGGGGGATTTTCCCGGCCTGAGCCGCTCTAAAGATTATCATTATGGAAAAACAGCGGTAACGCTTTTCCGTAAGGAACAGGAAACTTTATGAAAACAGCCGTTTATCCCGGAAGCTTTGATCCCGTGACCAACGGCCATCTGAACATCATTGAGCGCGCCTCGCTGCTGTTTGACCGGGTCATCGTCTGTGTGATGGTCAACTGTGAGAAGCGGCCGCTTTTTACGCTGCCGGAGCGGGTTGAATTCCTGCGCAGTGTGACAGCGCATTTGCCCAATGTGACAATCGATTCCTATGGCGGCCTGCTGGCGGAATATGCCAGCGCGCACGATTGCTGCACCATCATCAAGGGGCTGCGTGCCGGCTCCGATTTTGAAAAAGAGTTTCAGATGGCCATGATTAACCGCAAGCTCAATCCTGAGCTGGACTCGCTTTTCCTGACGGCAGAGCACCAGTATATGTACCTCAGCTCGAGCGCTGTCAAGGAGATGGCATCCTACGGAGCGAATATCAGTGATTTTCTTCCAACACAGATTGTGCATGCGTTTCAGGAGAGAATTAAAAATAGAATGAATCATAAGGAGGCATAACCATGAATGAACACAGCATTGAGGAACTGATTGGCACCCTGTATGAAATGGTTCAGGACGCAAGAGCGGTTCCTTTCAGCAGCGATAAGTGCTCGGTTGAGCGTGAGCGTGTGCTTGATCTTCTGGATGAGATCAGCAATCTGCTCCCCGGTGAGCTGAAGCAGGCCAAGACTATTGTGGAGTCGCGCAGCGAATTGATTACCAACGCCAAGCGTGAGGCAGAGAGTATTTTGAAGAGTGCACAGCTCCAGGCGCGCCATCTGGTTTCGCAGGAGGCGGTCTATCAGGAGGCCAAAATGCAGGCCAACGATATGGTTCGCGCGGCACAGGACAAGATCAAGGAGCTTAAGCAGGTCACCAATGACTATGTGGATGAGTCTCTGAAATCCACAGAGGAAGCAATTGCGCAGGCATTGGCTGAAATTCGCGATTCCCGCTCCAAATTCCGCGCACTGGTGAATCCGCAGTCGCGGGGTAATTCTGCCATTATTGAGGATGTCTAATTGCTGAAACAGGTCAATTCCCGGCGAATTGACCTGTTTTTTGGCAGATAAATGTGAATGAAAGGACGAGGTCATATGTTGGACTGTCAGGAACGCTATCAGAGCTGGAAGAATGCGCTGCACGGTGCGGAACTTGCGGCGCTGGAGGCAATGGACGAGGAGACGATCAGAGGCGCCTTTGGCGCAGAGCTGCAATTCGGCACAGCCGGAATCCGGGGCATTATGGCGCTGGGTCCCAATCGCCTGAATGACTACACCGTTCGCCGCACGGCGCAGGGTCTTGCTGCTTGGCTGAGTGCGACGACACTGCCGCAGCGCTGCGCCATTGGCTATGACTCGCGCCATAATTCCAGACGCTATGCGGAGATCTGCGCCGAGGCGCTTGCTGCGCGCGGCGTGCATGTCTACCTTTATCATGAGCTGGCGCCGACCCCCATGCTTTCCTTTGCGGTTCGTGTGTTGCAGTGTGGCTGTGGCATTGTAGTTTCCGCCAGCCATAATGCCGGCGCCTATAATGGCATTAAGTGCTATGGGCCGGATGGCTGCCAGATGACGGATGAGCCGGCGGCGATTGTTTTCCGCGAGATTTCCGCCCTGCCGTATTTTGTTCCTGCTGCGGCCTCCTTTGAAGAATATCTGGAGCGGGGCGCGGTGGAGTATATTGCGCCGGAACTCTGGGAGCAGTATTATCAGGTTGTGCTGCGCGAGCGCCTGGCCTCCACCCCCTCGGATAACCTGAGGCTGCTCTATACGCCCCTGTGCGGAACAGGCAACAAACCGGTTCGGGAGGTGCTGCGGCGGATTGGCGTGCAGACTGCGGTGGTTCCCTCGCAGGAGCTGCCGGATGGCGATTTCAAAACCTGTGAGTATCCAAATCCGGAGACGGATGCGGCCCTCGACGAGAGCTATCGGATCGCCAGAGCGACCCATCCGGATCTGATTCTTGGCACGGACCCGGATTGCGATCGCGTCGCGGTGGCCGTTCCGGAGGGCGATGGCTTCCGGAAACTTTCCGGCAATGAGCTGGGCTGTCTGCTGCTGGATTATATCCTTTCCACGCTCCAGAAGCAGGGCAGGCTGCCTGCGGCGCCTGTTGCGGTGCGCAGCATTGTCTCTACGCCGCTGGCTGATCGGATTGCAGCCAAATATGGTGTGCGGATGCGTGCGGTGCTGACCGGCTTCAAGTATATTGGCGGCGAAATTCTGCGCCTGGAGGAGAAAGGCGAGGAGGATCGCTTTGTCTTCGGCTTTGAGGAGAGCTGCGGTTACCTCAAGGGCACCTATGCCCGCGATAAGGATGCTGTGGTTGCCTCCATGCTGACCTGCGACCTTGCAGCGCAGCTCAAACGCGAAGGAATTAACCTTGCCCAGAAAATGGATATGCTTTACGCGGAGTTCGGCTGGCATGAGGCCAGAGTCATCAGTTGTGAGCTGACGGGCCCCGATGCGATGGAGCTTTCCGCGCGCTTTATGCGGGATATCCGGGCCAATATCCCGACGCAGCTTTGTGGTTGCCCCGTTACGGCAGTGACCGACTATCAGAGCCGTGTTTCCCGCGACCTTCTGAACGGAACAGAGGAGCCTGTGACACTGCCGCGCTCGAATGTAATTACCCTGACGCTTGGAACGCATGGCAGCGTGATCGTCCGACCCTCCGGCACAGAGCCGAAGGTCAAGCTCTATCTGACGGCGGTCGATGCGGATCGCGCCGAGGCGCAGGCTCTGCTTGATGGCATGGCCAGAGAAATGAGCGCCTTTTTGCCTAGGTAATACTTGACAAAGGCGGTTTTTTCCGCTATCATATACCCATTCTTTCATATTGCAGACACAGTGAGGAAGAGGAGTAGCTGCGTGTTCTGATGCAGAGAGAAGGCGGATGGTGCAAGCCTTCTGAGGAACCGGTGAAGGTCGCTTCTGAGTGCGCTGGCTGAAGCACAGTAGGCCCGCGCGGGTTCTCCCGTTACAGAGAAATGAGTGCCCACATTCGTGGGAATTCAGGTGGTACCACGGATTGATTTCGCCCTGAACGCATACTGCGTTCAGGGCGTTTTTTCAGAAAAAGGAAGAAGGAGTGTATGCCCCCTATGGCAAGAGAATTGTCGAAAACCTATGAGCCGCGCGAGGTGGAGTCCAGAATTTACCAGTTCTGGCAGAATGGCGGCTATTTCCACGCAGAGCCGGATGAAAGAAAGCGGCCCTTTACCATTGTGATGCCGCCCCCCAATGTCACAGGCCAGCTCCACATCGGACATGCTATGGATGACACGGCGCAGGATACCATCATCCGCTACAAGAGAATGCAGGGCTTCAATGCGCTGTATCTGCCCGGCGTCGATCATGCCGGCATTGCGACACAGATCAAGGTGGAGGAGGAGCTGCGCAAGGAGGGCCTGAGCCGCTATGACCTGGGCCGTGAGCGCTTCCTGGAGAAGGTCTGGGAATGGAAGCACCGCTTTGGCAACCGGATCGTTGAGCAGCAGAAGAAGCTCGGTGTTTCCGCCGACTGGTCGCGCTCCCGCTTCACTATGGACGAGGGCTGCTCCAAGGCGGTGCGCGAGGTGTTCGTCAGCCTGTATGAGCAGGGGCTCATCTATAAGGGAAGCCGCATCATCAACTGGTGCCCCAATTGTGTGACCGCCCTGTCTGATGCTGAGGTGGAATATGTGGATAAGCCCGGTTCCCTGTGGCACATCCGCTATCCGCTGACAGACGGCAGCGGTGAGGTGATTGTCGCAACGACGCGACCGGAGACGATGCTGGGCGACAGTGGCGTTTGCGTGAATCCCAATGATGCGCGCTATGCCGACATCGTGGGGAAAAAGGTCATTCTGCCACTGGTGAATAAGCAGATTCCCGTGGTGGCGGACGATTATGCGGAGATGGATTTCGGTACCGGTTGCGTGAAGATGACACCGGCGCACGACCCGAACGACTTTGAAGTCGGTCTGCGGCATAATCTGGAGGTCATTCGTGTGCTCGATGACCACGGTGTGGTCAATGAGCTGGGCGGCAAGTATGAGGGACTGGATCGCTATGAGGCGCGCAAGCAGATTGTGGCGGATCTGGATGCCGGCGGCTATCTGGTTCGTGTCGAGCCCTACAGCCACAATGTCGGCACCTGCTATCGCTGCCACCGCGATGTGGAGCCGATCATCTCGGCGCAGTGGTTTGTTAAAATGCAGCCCCTTGCGCAGGAGGCACTGCGCGTTGTCCGTGAGGGACAGACCAGATTCGTGCCGGAGCGCTTTACAAAGACCTATACAAACTGGATGGAAAATGTCCGCGACTGGTGCATTTCCCGCCAGCTCTGGTGGGGCCATCAGATTCCGGCCTGGTATTGCGCCGATTGCGGCCACATGACCGTTTCCCGCGAGGATGCGCAGTGCTGTGAGAAATGCGGCAGCCGCAGTATTACCCGCGACGAGGACGTCCTGGATACCTGGTTCTCCTCTGCGCTCTGGCCCTTCGAGACGCTGGGCTGGCCGGATACACAGGCGCCGGACTTCCGCTACTTCTACCCGACGGATGTGCTGGTGACCGGCTACGATATCATCTTCTTCTGGGTGGCGCGTATGATTTTCTCCGGCTGCAAGCAGACCGGCAAAACGCCCTTCCACACGGTTCTGATTCACGGACTGGTGCGCGACGACAAGGGAAGAAAGATGTCCAAATCGCTGGGGAACGGAATCGACCCCCTAGAAATGATCGACCGCTTCGGCGCCGATGCGCTGCGCATGAATATGCTGACGGGCAATTCTCCCGGAAATGACATGCGCTTCTATGTTGAGCGCTGCGAGGCCATGCGCAATTTTGCAAACAAGCTTTGGAATGCCAGCCGTTATGTGCTGATGAATCTGAATGTGGAGAAAAATGCGCTGCCGGAGGTCGAAAAGCTTGAGATTGCAGACCGCTGGATTCTTTCCAAGCTGAATACGCTGATTGCAGAGGTAACGGAGAATCTGGACAAATGTGAGCTGGGCGTGGCCGAGCAGAAATGCTATGATTTCATCTGGGACAGCTATTGCGACTGGTATATTGAGCTGACCAAGGCGCGCCTCTATGGTGAGGATGAGGAAAGCAAGCTGGTGGCGCAGCAGGTGTTGCTTTATGTGCTGGATAACATTTTGCGCCTGATGCACCCCTTCATGCCCTTCATCACGGAGGAAATCTGGCAGGCAATTCCGCATACCGGCGAGGCGCTGATTGTTGCGGCATGGCCGACCTATCAGGAGGCGCTGCGCTTCAAGCAGGAGGAGGCCGAGATGGAGAGCGTCATGAACGCCATCCGTGTGGTCAGAAATCGCCGCGCGGAGATGAATGTTCCGCCCTCCAGAAAGACCACGATCTATATTGTCACCGAAAAGCAGCAAACCTTCGCGGCGGGCACCGGCTTCATGACCCGTCTGGCCTATGCGGATGCGGTGCAGGTTCTCTCAACCGAGCCGGAGGGCTATGAGGCGATGGTTTCCTGCGTCACACATGATGCGAAGCTTTATCTTCCGATGAATCAGCTTGTGGATCTGGATAAAGAGCTGCAACGCATTGCGAAGGAGCGGGAGAAAGCGGAAAAGGGACTCGGCGGCATTCGCAATAAGCTGAATAACCCCGGCTTTGTTTCCAAGGCGCCGGAGGCGGTTGTGCGCGCCGAGCAGGAAAAGGCAGAAAAGTATGAGAATCTGCTCCAGCAGCTTCAGAAAAGCGAGATGCGCCTCAGAGCGCTGGTCGCAGCCACAGAGCGCTGAGAATACAGCCTGACAGACAGATAAGGGCGAGATGCATGAGCCATGCATCTCGCCCGCCTGTTATGGAAGCTGTGCGTTCAGCAGATGTGCAGAGAGCTCCAGTATTTCCGGGGTATTCAGACTGTTGGTGATGTGAACCTGTCCCGTTCCCTCGAGGCAAAGCAGGCCAGCCTCCTGCAGCCGCCGCATGGTTTCGCGCGCGGTCCCCTCTGCGCCGTCGAGCAGATCGATACCGGCGCCGAGAACGCGGACAATTGCAGCACGCAGAAAGGGGAAGTGCGTGCAGCCGAGGACAATGGCGTCGGGGCGCGTATCAAAGCAGGGCGCCAGATCGTGACGCAGCGCAGCCGCAAGCGCAGGGCCGGTCAGCTCTCCACGCTCCACATAAGCAACCAGATCGGAGCAGGGACATTTTAAAATGCGGCAGTCTGTGGCGCAGCGCTCCATCAGTGTTGCAAATTTCTGCTCGCTCAGGGTGGCTGCCGTTGCCATCACCGCGATGCAGCCATGTGCGTGCCGCTGCACGGCAAGCTTCAGAGCCGGTTCAATGCCAATGATAATCCGGTCGGGATATGCAGCGCGGAGGGCGTCAATCGCAGCAGCGGTTGCTGTGTTACATGCAATAACGAGTGCCTTCGCCCCCTGCGCAAAAAGTGCGGAGGCAGCCTGGAGCGTCAGGTCACGGATTTCCTGCGTTGGACGCGAGCCATAGGGCGCGTGAAGGGAATCACCAAAGTAAAGAAAGTGCTCAGCCGGCATCTGATGCTTCAACGCGCGAAGGACACTCAGACCGCCCAGGCCGGAGTCAAAGACGGCAATTGGCGTGGACTTCATTGGGTCGCCTCGTCGCTGTAGGGATAGGCAAAGGCTTCAAAGCGGGCGACCGATTCTGTGGTGATATGCTCTGGCAGCATAAAGCTGATAAGCTCAAATGGATCCTCGGCTGCGCCGGTCTCGGTGTGAATGGTGTAGCAGACGGCAACAGGCAGGTCGTTTTCGTCAAAGAGAAGAACGGCAATATAAACCAGCTTGCCCTCCTGCGCGCTCAGGTCATGCAGTGTGCCGGTGAGCGACAGACCGCCATAGGGCGAATCGGTGATCGTCAGGGCAGAGAGCTCAAAGCGCTGCGGCTCCTGCGGAATCTCTGTGATGTTGAGGTTGGCGGTCAGCGGAAGGTCGCCCTCGGCCTCATAGTTCAGAGGAAGCTCCTCATAGTAGTATCCGGTTTCGCCGGGCGCAATCTGGGAGGGGAAGGCCAGAACATAGGAAAGCTCACGGGTATCCTGCGCAGAGACCTGAACATGCAGCGCGCTGTAATCCAGGCGCAGTGTGCTCTGCGAAGTGTTTGTGACGGCAAGCATAGCCTGCACCCAAACCTCGCCCAGGGCATTGCGGTAGGCGTTTGCATATGAGACAGTGATTTCATAGGGGAGCTGCGGCTCCTGGGTACTCTCGTCCCCAATGGATTCGGAATTGGAGGCTTCTGTGCTCTCAGGCTGCGCGCCGGAGGCTTCGGTTCGCGTGCTGGAGTCGGAGGGCAGCGCAGGTTCCTGCGCCGCAGTGCAGGCAACAGAGAATATGAAAAGCGACAGCAGCAGAAGCAGCGCAATGGATCGTTTCATTGGTTGATCTCCTTTCGCTTGGCAGACAGTGGAATGATGTCCATATCATAACATATTTTGCGCAGTTTGAAAAGGGATTTGAAGGAAAAAGTCTATAAAAAGTGCTTGACATTTGAAGAAAAGGATGATATACTATCCCAGCAAATAAAGAAGGTCGGCGGCCCCGTCCTCACCTCAAGCAATGCGAAGAGGTCTGATATCGAAGATTGCTGCGCAGATGTGCGCGGCTGCTCGGTTGCGGGTGCCGTAGGCGTCCGCATTTTTTGTCGTATAATGGAGGTGCTTTACCATCGGCAAATTAGATCATCAGCTCAATGAAGAAATTCGCGATAAGGAGATCCGCCTGATTGGCGCAGACGGCGCAATGCTGGGCATTGTCACATCTGAGGCTGCACTGGCGATGGCAGAGGAGCAGGAGCTCGATCTGGTCAAGATCTCTCCCAATGCCGTTCCCCCGGTTTGCCGGATTATGGATTATGGCAAGTTCCGCTTTGACCAGCTCAAGAAGGAAAAGGAAGCAAAGAAAAATCAGCATGTGACGGAGATCAAGGAGATTCGTATGTCTCCCGGCATCGACACCAATGACCTGAATACCAAAATGCGCAGCGCGACCAAATTCCTCAAGGAAGGCAATCGCGTCAAGGTAACCGTGCGCTTCCGCGGTCGTGAGATGGCCCACACCGAGATCGGTGAGCAGCTTTTGATCCGATTTGGCGAAGGATGCGCCGAAGTGTCCAATGTTGACAAAAAGCCCAAGCTGGACGGGAGACATATGTCAATCTTCCTGTCCCCGAAAAGTTCTAAATAATTACAAAGGAGAAGTACCATGCCGAAACTGAAGACCCATAGCGGTGCAAAGAAGAGATTCAATCTCACCAAGACCGGTAAGGTTAAGAGAGCCCATGCTTTCAAGAGCCATATCCTCACCAAGAAGGACACCAAGCGCGGCCGTCGCCTGAGAAGCACGACCTATGCGGATGTCACCAACGTGGATGCCATCAAAAAGATGATCCCGTACAAGTAATCGGATAAGGAGGATATAAGAAATGGCAAGAGTTAAAGGCGCGATGATGACGCGCAAGAGAAGAAATAAGACCCTGAAGCTGGCAAAGTCCTACTGGGGCTCCAAGTCCACTCACTTCAAGATGGCGAAGCAGGCGGTCAAGAAGTCTGCTGTCTATGCCTATGTTGGCCGCAAGCACAAGAAGCGCGACTTCCGTCGCCTCTGGATTGCCCGTATTTCTGCCGCTGTGAAGCCCTATGGCATGAACTACTCCCGCTTCATGAACGGTCTGAAGAAGGCAAACATCGAGATGAACCGCAAGAGCCTCTCCGAGCTGGCCATTCAGGACAGCGCTGCTTTCGCAGCTCTGGTCGAGACGGCAAAGAACGCTCTGTAATCGAATTCTTCCAGTCATTCACCGCGCCAGCGAATGCCGGCGCGGTTTTTTTACTGCCTTCTGGCCTGCGGCTGAGAATTCAACCGACGGGCGCACGAGATAAACCAGGGAGTGATGATACCGCAACGAGTGAGAAATTCAAGAAAAAGGCTGATGCAAAGGCTGCTATCTCC
>CAYXIN010000008.1:0-34800 GCA_964465395.1 uncultured Oscillospiraceae bacterium
TGGTGTTTCAGAAGCCCAATCCCTTCCCCATGAGCATTTATGACAACGTCGCATACGGCCCGCGCACGCACGGCATCACCGCGCGCGCAAAGCTGGATGAAATCGTGGAGCGCTCCCTGCGCGCCGCCGCCATCTGGGACGAATGCAAGGATCGCCTGAAAAAGAGCGCGCTGGGCATGTCCGGCGGGCAGCAGCAGCGTCTTTGCATCGCCCGCGCGCTGGCTGTTGAGCCGCAGGTACTTCTGATGGACGAGCCGACCTCCGCGCTGGATCCCATTTCCACCTCCCGAATTGAAGAGCTTGCGATTTCGCTCAAAGAGAAGTATACTATTATTATCGTCACGCACAACATGCAGCAGGCCGTCCGCATCTCCGACACAACAGGTTTCTTCCTGCTGGGTGAACTGATTGAATGCGGCAAAACAGAGGCGCTGTTCTCTCAGCCGGAGGACAAACGCACCGAGGATTATATTACAGGGAGGTTCGGATGATGAGAAGTCGGCTGGATGAGCAGCTCAGTCTGCTGAACCACGAAATGATCGCCATGGGCGCGCTCTGCGAGGAGGTTATCGCGCTGGCCGCCTCTGCGCTGAGCGGCGACACCGCACTGGCCGCAAGGGTCGCCCCCCGCGACCGGGAGATCGACCAGAAGGAGCGGGAGATCGAGACGCTTTGTATGCGCCTGCTGTTGCAGCAGCAGCCGGTGGCCCGCGATCTGCGGCAGATCTCCGCCGCGCTGAAAATGATTACCGACATGGAGCGCATCGGAGATCAGGCCGAGGACATTGCGGAGATCATCACCTACCTGAACGGCCGCAGCGCGGCAGATCACACCAACCTGAAGGAAATGGCCCTCGCCACAATCAAAATGGTCACAGACAGCGTCGATGCCTATGTCCGGCGCGACACAACGCTGGCGCAGGCCGTGATTGACTATGACGATGTGGTGGACAACGCTTTCCTGCGCGTCAAGTCGCAGCTCATTGCGATGATTGCCACCGATCCCTCTCAGGGTGAGTATGCGCTTGATCTTCTGATGATCGCGAAATATTTTGAGCGAATCGGTGACCACGCGACCAATCTGGCCGAATGGGTCATCTATGCCATGACCGGTGTACACCGGAGCGAGGAGGTATGCCCATGATCTGGTGCGTTGAGGATGACGCCGCCATCCGTGATATTGAGCTCTACGCGCTGCAATCCACCGGCTTTGCGGCGCGCGGCTTTGCCGACGGCGACACCTTCTGGGAGGCGCTGCAAACGCAGCGCCCGGCGCTCGTAGTGCTGGATGTCATGCTGCCCGGCCAGGATGGGATCACACTTCTGAAGCGCATCCGCGCCCAGGCCGATCTGCGCGACCTGCCGGTCATTATGGCCACAGCCAGGGGCGCAGAATACGACAAAATCCAGAGCCTCGATCTCGGCGCGGACGACTATGTGGTCAAGCCCTTTGGCGTCATGGAGCTTGTCTCGCGCATCCGGGCTGTTCTGCGGCGCTGCGGAGACGGCGCGGAGAAGCTTCTGCGCTTTGAGGGTCTGCTGCTCAATCCGGAGGAGCGCACCGCAAGCATCGACGGGAAGCGGCTCCAGCTCACCTACAAGGAATATGAGCTTCTGCGGCTCTTTCTCTCCCATCCCGGAACGGCTTTCACCCGGCAGCAGCTTTTCTCCAGCGTCTGGGGCGAGGACTTTGTGGGCGAAACGCGAACACTGGATATGCACATCCGCACACTGCGCCAAAAGCTGGGCGCATACGGAAAATACATTGAAACCGTCCGGAATGTCGGTTATCGACTGGAGGCACAGCCATGACAGGGAAAATTTTTCGCTCCATCATCGCCGCAGCAGGCGGCGTGCTGCTGGCCTGCTGCATCATTCTTTTCGGCTGTCTGTATGAATACTTCGGCAATGTGCAGACCGATCAGCTATGGGCCGAGCTGGAGCTGGCTGCGGCCGGCGTGGAAGCGGCCGGCATGGACTATCTGAACACGCTGGACAAGGACAGCAACCGCCTGACCTGGATTGCAGCCGATGGCGCCGTGCTCTATGATGCGCAGGCGAATCAGCGCGAAATGGAAAACCACGCCGGGCGCGAGGAGGTGCAGGAGGCGCTGCAAAGCGGCAGCGGCACCAGTGCGCGCTACTCCAATACACTGCTGGAAAAAACGGTCTACTGCGCCCGCCGCCTCTCGGACGGCTCTGTGCTCCGCATATCGGTCAGCCGCGCTACGATGGCTGTGCTGGCCTTTGGGATGCTCCAGCCGATCTGCGCGGTGGTGCTGATTGCTCTGATACTGGCGCTGTTCCTTGCCAATCGCCTTGCGCAGCGAATCGTCGAGCCGCTTAACCGGCTTGACCTCGATCACCCGCTGGAAAATCACACCTATGACGAGATTGCGCCCCTGCTGACCCGCATCAGCCAGCAGCGCAATCAGATTGACCGCCAGCTTCACGAGCTGCAACAGAAAAAGGACGAGTTCGCGCAGATCACCTCCAGCATGAATGAGGGGCTTGTCCTGCTGGATCACAACGACTGCCTGCTGAGCATCAATCCGGCCGCCAGCCGCCTGTTCCACACCGACGCGCGCGCAATCGGTCAGGATTTTCTGACGGTGGAACGCACGCCGGAGCTCAGCGACGCGCTGGACAGCGCCATCCGCAGCGGCCACAGTGAAATCACGCTCCGACGGGAGGGACGAACCTATCAGATTGACATCAGCCGCATTCTCTCCGAGGGTGCAACGATCGGCGTCGTGCTACTGGCCTTTGACGTGACAGAAAAGATCGACGCGGAGCGCAGCCGCCGGGAATTCACCGCGAATGTATCGCACGAGCTGAAAACTCCCCTGACCACCGTGCTTTGCAGCAGCGAGCTGCTACAGGCCGGGATGGTCAAAAGCGAAGATGTCCCCCGCTTTGCGACGCACATTCACAATGAGGCCGCCCGGCTTCTGACGCTGATTGAGGACATCATCCGCCTCTCCCAGCTTGATGAGGGCGTGGAGCTGCCGAAGGAGACGATTGATCTTGCGGAGGTTGCAGGACAGGCCGTAGAGCAGCTCCGGGAAAAAGCGGAGCAGGCACAGGTCAGCCTGCACCTCGAGGCCGTAGCCTGTCCCCTGCCGGGCGTGCCGCGCCTGTTCCAGGAGATTGTCTGCAACCTGATTGACAACGCCATCAAGTATAACGTCACTGGCGGCGAGGTGCGCATCCGCGTAACCGGGGACGGCTGTCTCACTGTAGCCGACACCGGCATCGGGATTCCCGCCGATCAGCAGCAGCGCGTCTTTGAGCGCTTCTACCGGGTGGACAAGAGCCATTCCAAGCAAATCGGCGGCACCGGTCTGGGACTCTCCATTGTGAAGCACGCCGCAGCCTATCTGGGGGCAAAAATTGAGCTGGAAAGCCAGCCTGGAAAGGGCCCGGCCATTTCCCTGCGCTTCCCGCAGACCCCCTGAGGGCCCCCAAGCCCGGGGGCCGCCCTCGCAGACTCCGAATATGGCCAGACGCGCCCGGACAAAACGTCCGGGCGCTTCTTGCTGAAGGGGCAGCATCCAAGGGGATGGTGCCTGTTTTTTCTGGCGCGTATTGCAGCGCTTATTTCACAATCAGGTTGACCAGCTTGTTTTTCACAACGATGGTCTTGCGGATGCTGCCGCCCTGCTTTTCCAGGAAGCGTGCGATCTTCTCATCGGCAACCGCCGCAGCAACAACGCTCTCGTCATCCAGGTCTGCCTCAATATGAATCGCGCCGCGCAGCTTGCCGTTGACCTGCACCGCCACATCGATCTCGCTGTCCTTGCACTTCGCCTCGTCATACACGGGCCAGTCGGAGACCGAGCAGATGCCCGCAAAGCCGTGCATCTCCCAGAGCTCATCGCAGATATGCGGCGCGAAGGGGCTCAGAAGCTGCAAGAGGGTCTTCAGCTCGGCGGCATTGCAGCCATTGTCACTCAGGGTGGCCGTCAGGCTCATGAGCGCCGCCAGCGCCGTGTTGCCCTTGAGGGCGTCAATGTCAGAGGAGACCTTTTTAATGGTCTTGTGCATGGCGGACTCATTTTTCGCGCTGTAGGCCGTCTCGTGATCCGTGACCGTCTCTGCCAGATTCCAGACCTTGTCCAGGAAGCGCTTGCAGCCCTTGACCGCGTTGGAGGACCAGGAGGCCGCCTTCTCAAAATCACCAATAAAGATGATATAGGTGCGCATCGTGTCTGCGCCATATTCGCGGATGACATCCGTCGGATTGATGACATTCCCGCGGGATTTGGACATCTTGATGCCGCCCTCGCCCAGAATCATGCCGTGGCTGGTGCGCTTGGCATAGGGCTCTCTGGTCGGCACCACACCGATATCATAGAGGAACTTGTGCCAGAAGCGGCTGTAGAGCAGGTGCAGAGTTGTGTGCTCCATGCCGCCGTTGTACCAGTCCACCGGGCCCCAGTAGTCGATGGCCTCCTTGCTTGCCAGTTCCTTGTCATTGTGGGGATCCATATAGCGCAGAAAATACCACGAGGAGCCCGCCCACTGCGGCATGGTATCCGTCTCACGCCGGGCAGGGCCACCGCAGCAGGGACAGCTTGTGTTGACCCAGTCGGTCATGGCCGCCAGCGGAGACTGGCCGTCGTCGGTCGGTTCATAGCTCTGCACATCCGGCAGCAGCAGCGGAAGCTGATCCTCAGGGAGCGGCACCGTGCCGCATTTTTCGCAGTGCACAATGGGAATCGGCTCGCCCCAGTAGCGCTGGCGGGAGAAGACCCAGTCGCGCAGCTTGAAGTTGACCTTCGCCTCGCCAATTCCCTTCTGCGTCATGTAGTCGATGATGGTTTTCTTGGCCTCCTCGACCGAGAGACCGTCCAGCAGGCCGGAGTTGACCATCACGCCGGTGTTGCAGTCGGTGAAGGCTGCCTCCTGCACATTGCCGCCCTGCACCACCTCAATGATCTGGCAGCCGAATTTTCTGGCAAATTCCCAGTCGCGCGTGTCATGCGCGGGCACCGCCATAATTGCGCCGGTGCCATAGGTTGCCAGAACATAGTCCGAAATGAAGATGGGAATTTCCTTGCCGGTCAGCGGGTTGATGCCCATCACACCCTCCAGCTTCACGCCGGTCTTTTCCTTGGACAGCTCTGTGCGCTCGAAGTCAGACTTCGCCGCAGCCTCAGCCTGATAAGCCCGCACCGCCTCGGCATTGGTCAGCTTCTCCATCCATTTTTCCACCAGCGAATGCTCCGGCGAGAGCACCATATAGGTCGCGCCGAAAATGGTATCCGGCCGTGTGGTGAAGACCGTGATCTCGTCTCCAAGGGTCGAGCCGAAGCGCACCTGCGCGCCGGTGGAGCGGCCGATCCAGTTGCGCTGCTGCGCCTTGACGCGGTCGATGAAGTCCACATCCTCGAGATCATCCAGCAGGCGCTGGGCATAGGCGGTGATGCGCAGCATCCACTGGCTCTGTTCGCGGCGCACAACCGGGCTGCCGCAGCGCTCACAGACGTTGTCCACGACCTCCTCGTTGGCCAGCACGCACTTGCAGGAGGTGCACCAGTTCACCGGCATCTGTGCCTTATAAGCCAGACCGCGATGGTACATTTGCAGGAAAATCCACTGCGTCCACTTGAAATATGAGGGGTCTGTGGTGTTGATCTCGCGATCCCAGTCAAAGCTGTAGCCCAGCGCATGGAGCTGACTGCGGAAGTTGGACACATTGTTTTTGGTCACAACTGCCGGATGGATGTGGTTCTTGATCGCAAAATTCTCCGTGGGCAGGCCGAAGGCATCATAGCCCATGGGAAAAAGCACATTCTCGCCCATCATGCGGTGCTTGCGGGCGATGGTATCCATCGCGGTATAGGGCCGCGCATGGCCGACATGCAGACCCACACCGGAGGGATAGGGGAACTCAATCAACGCATAGAATTTTTTCCGGTCAGCGCCGGTCTCCGCCCGATAAAGCCGTTCCTCCTCCCAGCGCTTCTGCCATTTGGCTTCGATTGCGGTAAAATCGTATTTCATCTCAGGCCTCCTCAAAAGTCAGCGGAATCTGGCGGGCATCATTCCAGAGGCGCTCCAGATCGTAGAATTCGCGGGTTTCGTTGGTAAACACATGGACGACCAGACAGCCGAAATCCAGCAGCACCCAGGTGCCGCCGCGGTGTCCCTCCCGGTGCAGGAGCGTCTCCTGCATCTGATCCACAATTGCCTCCTCGACGCTGTCGCAGAGCGTCTTGACGTGCGTGTTGGAGGTGCCGGTGCAAATCAGAAAATAATCGGCAATGCTGCTCACGTCGGTGATCTCCAACAGCTTGATACTCAGTCCCTTGTGCGCATCCAGCGCCTTCGCTGCCCGCAGGGCCAGTTCTTTTGGTGTATTCATCGCTCTATCTCCTTTGCTACTCCTCGGGGGGAGTCTCAGTTTCCGTGGGTGGGTTGCTCTCGGTGGGTGGATTGCTTTCGGTCGGCGGGTCAGTTTCCGTCGGGTCTGTCATCTCAGAGGAATCGCCCGGCGTTTCGCCGGAGGGGTCGCTCTCCGTCGGCTCGTCGCTTTCATCCGTGCCGCCTGCGGTGGTCTGCCACCAGTAGGAGGGCACAACGCCATCTCCGGCGTTGCCGCTCTCCTGCCGCAGATGGATATCGTAACGGGTCAAATCCTTGCCGGTGGGGTTGAAGTGGAGGTTGATGACATCCAGCGTGTCCTCCTCGTCCAGCGCATAATAGCACACGCCATCGTCGGTGATCGTGTCCCCCAGCAGGGTTTTATGGTACATGTCGCTGAAATCCTGACGCGCCAGAAGCTGCGCCAGATAGTTGAGATTGCCCAGCGTCAGATCGGTGTCCAGCAGGGGGAGAAGCTGCTTCAGATCCTCGTTCAGCTCCTCCTGTGTCTTTGCGGCAAGCCCCTGCTCCAGCAGAGCGGCAATAAAGTCGCGCTGCACCTGCGCCGGCTGCGAATCGATTTTGTCATAATTCTCGCGGAAGCGGAAAAGGCCAACCGCCTGCCCGCCATTGAGCCGCTGCTTCCCGGGCGAAAGCGCCGCCTCGCTGTAATCGAGGTCAGAAGGGATCTCAAAGGTAACGCCACCGGCCAGATCAACCACCTGCTCCAGCGCCTCGGCATCCAGAATCAGGTAATAATCCACCCAGAAGCCGAACATTTCCTTAAACTTCTCCTTCAGACCGGCCGCACCGCGCGCGCCACCACCGGCCGCGCCATAAACCTGGTTCAGCATGGCCCGCTCATAATTGCCGGAAATATAGCTCTCGCGCGGAACGCTGACGTAGGACAGCGCACCGGTATCCAGATTGATTCCGGCCAGCAGGATCGTGTTGGTCTCCTGACGCTCGTTGACACCCGCAACCAGCAGATTGATCTGCCGGGCGTCGTAGGTGCTCTCCGGCTCGACAAGCTGCATCGCATCCGGGTCTGAATTGGACGGCTCCGTCTGCGTGCTGCTTTCGGGCTGCTGGGCGGTCTGGCCCGTACTCGGCACGGAAATCTGCACCGGCATCACGGCCCGCCCGCTGAACAGAATCAGCGCCGGGCACAGCACCAGCACAAGCGCCAGCGCCAAAATCGCCATAATCAGCATTCCTCTGCCCTGCGGCTGTGCGGATGGCCGGGCGGCTCTGCGCTGCGCCGTCGTCTCCGGCTGTCCGGCAGGCTCACGCCGGGTCTGCTCTGCCGCACGCGGCCTGTCCGCCCGGCGGCCCTGTCTGCTGTTTCCAAACAACTTCATGCTGGGTCATTCCTTTCTTGCAAAAAGCGCAGCGCCGCGAGCGAATTGGGATCCACCTCATTTCCGCCCCCGTTGACATGCGCCACGGACATTTCCAGTCCACGCAGCAGCGCCGCATCCAGATCCGTCTGCGCCAGATGCCGCAGCTCCTGCACACCGGGCAGCTCCCGGTTTGGCTCGATATAATCGGCCAGGTAGAGAATTTTCTCCAGCAGGCTCATATTCGCCCGCCCTGTCGTATGCCAGCAGATTGCCTGCACCACTGCCTCCGTCTCGCCAAAAACCGCCCGCGCAACTGCGGCGCCGGTTTTGGCGTGGAGCAGCTTGGGATTCTGCCGCTCAAAATGATTTAATACAATATCATATTTTTCGCACAAATGCAACTGCTCCTGCGCATTGAGCACCTTGGTCACATCGTGGAGGATACCCGCGCGACGCGCGGCAACCGGGTCGGCGCCCCAGCGCAGCGCAAGCGCCTGCGCCGTTTCGCTGCATCCAAGCGCATGATTGACGCGCGACGACTTATGCAGCCGCAGGCTTGCCTCGCACAGCGCTGCAAAGGGCAGCGCCCGCAGGGATTGCCCCACTCCATAAAGGCCCTGCGCGCGGATATAGGCCAGCACCGCCGGCTCAAGATACGGCTCTGCGCAGCCAAAGGTCAGCATAGCCCGCACCGCCGTGGAGGAATGCGGAAGGAAGCGATTCTCCACCAGGATGGAGCGCGCGCCGCAGCGCTGCTCCAGCTCGGCGGCACACTGGCGCAGGCGTTGCGGCTGATCCGTATCGCGGTGCGCCACCGCCAGCGTCACGGCGCGGACAATCCGCTCCACCTGATACCAGGTGGAGAAGCTGAGAAACATATCCGTCCCCATCAGCAGAAAGAGCGAATCGGTCGGATAGCGCTGCCGCAGCAGCTCCACCGTGTCGGCCGTATAGCTCTTGCCCTCCCGTTGCAGCTCCAGGTCGAGCACCTGCGCCCACGGAAGCGCCGCGACCGCCAGTCGCGTCATCTCCAGGCGCTGTGCGGCGGTGGCCGCAGCGCTGTCAAGCTGCTTGTGCGGCGGAACCGCCGCCGGAATCAGCAGAACGCAATCCAGCTCCAGCTTTTTCTGAAATTCCTGTATCGCAAGCACATGTCCCAGATGTGGCGGATTAAAGCTGCCACCGAATATGCCAATTCGCGCCATTGTTGATTATCTCCCCGTTTTGTAACGGATTTGCATCACTTTTTCTGGCTTCTGCGTTCAATTGCGGCCTGAATTGCCGCCTGACGGAAGTATTCATTGCGCTTCTCGCGCGCCTCCTGCGCCTTGCGGCGGCGCTCCTGCGCGCCGCGGCGCACCGGGTTGGCGTTCTTTTTCTTCTCCAGCCGGGCCAGGCGCGCAGCCTCCTGCGCCTTCTTTTCCGAGCGCTTATAGATCACGAATCGGGAGCCCACGCACTGCACGCCGTCGGCGCCCAGCGCCGCGCAGATTTCATCCGAAACCTCACGCGCGGACAGCAGTGCCGTCTCGAGCACGCGCCCCTTGACCAGCTCACGCGCCTCAAGCTGCGTTCTGGTCTCCAATAGAACGTTATCCGTCACGCCGCCCTTGCCCACCATGAGCGTTGTTTCCAGTCCGTTGGCCTCTGCGCGCAGCTCCGCGCGCCGCTTGGTTGTCAGCATGATTTTTCTCTCTCCTCTCTGAGCCTGGCGGCAAAGGCCGCCAGCGCTCTGGCTCTGTGTGACATTCTGTTTTTCACCTCTGCGCTCACCTCCGCAAAGGTGCAGCCGGCCTCCGTTGCAAAGAAAATCGGGTCATAGCCAAAGCCGCCTGTTCCTCTGGGTGCGCGGAGAATGTGACCCGGGCACTCGCCGCGCGCGGCGATGACCCTGCCCTCCGGCGTCACCATGGTAATGACACTGACAAATTTTGCCGCGCGCTCAGCATCCGGCACCTGCTCCATCTTTTTCAGCAGATAGAGCAGCCGCTCCCAGTCGTTCCGGTTTCGCTCACCGCCGTAGCGGGCGGAAAATACACCGGGCTCACCATGCAGCGCCTCGACCATCAGGCCGGAATCATCCGCAATGGCCGGCAGCCCGCAGGCATCCACAACCGCCCTGGCTTTAATATAGGAATTTTCCTCAAAGGTTGTGCCGGTTTCCTCCGGCTCCAGCTCCAGCCCGGCCTCACGCTGCGTCATGACCTCCATTCCCAGCTCATTGAGAATGGTACGCATTTCGACCAGCTTATGCGCATTATTGCTTGCCAAAACCAGTTTCATCGCAAATCCCCCAGACAGCGGCATTGCATCTGCGTCAACACAGCATTCCCTCTGCGGCACAGCGCCAGCAGCTTGCGCTCCTCCTCGGCGCTGAAGGGGCGTCCCTCACCGGTGGCTTGCAGCTCAATGATGTCACCCTCGGCGGTCATGACGCAGTTCAAATCCACCATGGCGCGGGAATCCTCCTCGTAGCACAGGTCGAGCATTGCCTCATTGCGGACAATGCCGGCCGAAATGCCGGAGACATAGGTGCGCACGGGCATCGCCGTCAGCTTGCCCTGCTCCATCAGTCTGCGGCAGGCCAGGGTCATGGCAATAAAGCCACCGGTCACGGAGGCTGTCCGCGTCCCGCCATCGGCCTGCAACACATCGCAGTCTACGGTAATGGTGCGCTCGCCCAGCGCCTCCAGATCCATGGCGCAGCGCAGGCTGCGCCCGATCAGTCGTTGAATCTCCGCGCTGCGCGGCGAAAGCTTCAGCTTGGAAATATCCCGCTTGCTGCGCTCACGGTTCGCGCGCGGCAGCATGGAATACTCCGCCGTAACCCAGCCGCCCGTTCGCACATGGGGCGGCACCTTCTCCTCCACGGAGGCATTACACAGCACCACCGTGTCGCCCACCTCAAGCAGGCAGCTTCCCTCTGCAAATTTGGTAAAGCCCAGCGTTGCCTTCACCTTGCGCATTTCATCGCTCGCGCGTCCGTCCGTTCTCATGTCTGCCTCCTCAGATCAGTGCATCCACAAAGGCCCGCGCCTCAAAGGGCATCAGGTCATCCATCTGCTCACCCACGCCAATCAGCTTGACCGGGATTTGCAGCTCATCCGCCACGGCGATCACAATGCCGCCCTTGGCGGTGCCGTCCAGCTTGGTCAGCGCGATGGCCGTCACGCCCGCAATCTCCTTGAACTGCTTGGCCTGCATCAGACCATTCTGGCCGGTTGTGCCATCGAGCACAAGCAGAACCTCCTTGTCCGCGCCAGGCAGCTCCCGGTCGATGACGCGGGAAATCTTGTTCAGCTCATTCATCAGGTTGGCCTTGTTATGCAGGCGGCCCGCCGTGTCACACAGAATGACGTCGGTGCCTCTCGCCTTGGCCGCCTGAATCGCATCGAACACCACCGCCGCAGGGTCGGCGCCCTCATGCTGGCGCACAATCTCCACACCGGCGCGACCGGCCCAGATCTCCAACTGGTCTGCAGCCGCCGCGCGGAAGGTATCGCCCGCCGCCAGCAGGACGCGCTTGCCCTCGCCGCGCAGACGATGGGCCAGCTTACCGATTGTGGTGGTCTTGCCGACGCCATTGACACCAATCACCAGAATGACCGAAGGGCGGCTGTTCAGGCGGATCGACGTGTCGCCCACCTGAAGCATCTCAACGAGAATATCCTTCAGCGCGCCGCGGATTTCCTCCGCATCCTTCAGCTTCTGCTCCTTCACCCGCGCACGCAGACGCTCGACCGCCCGGGTGGAGGTTTCCGCGCCCATGTCCGCAAGGATCATGGTTTCCTCCAGCTCCTCATAGAAATCGTCATCCGCCGCGCGGAAGGAGGCAAACACGCCGCCCAGCGTCGAGGCAATCGCATTTCTGGTCTTTTTCAGACCATTCTTGATTTTTTCAAAAAAGCCCATAGTAAAAAACTCCTTATGCCTGTTCTATAATACCCAACTGCTCCTGCATCCGGTTCAAATCCAGGTGCAGAATCTTGGAAACACCCTGTTCCTGCATGGTGACGCCATAGAGCACGTCTGCGGCCTCCATGGTGCCGCGCCGGTGCGTGATGACAATAAACTGCGTCTGATTGCTCAGCACCCGCAGATAGGAGGCGTAGCGCTCCACATTCCGGTCATCCAGCGCTGCGTCGATCTCATCGAGCATACAGAAGGGGGTTGGGCGCACCTTCAAAATGGCAAAATACAGCGCAATGGCCACAAACGCCTTCTCTCCGCCGGAGAGCAGGGTGATGGTTTTAAGCTGCTTGCCCGGCGGCTGCACCCGAATCTCGATGCCGCACGAGAGCGGCTGGGCAGGATCCTCCAGCTCCAGGGAGGCACGGCCGCCATTGAACATCTCCGTGAAGGTCTGGCCGAAGTAGGTGTTGATCTTCGCAAACTCCGTGGTGAAGATCAGCGTCATCTGCCGGGTGATATCCCCGATGATCCCCTCCAGGTCGCGCTTGGAGGTCAGCACATCGTCCCGCTGCGAGGTCAGATATTCATAGCGCTCGTTGACGCGCGCAAATTCATCAATCGCGCCCAGATTTGGCGTCCCCAGCCCGGCAATCTTCCGCTTGAGCTCCGCCACGCGCTTCTGCGCGGCAGCAGCCGACTCCACCTGCGCAGCGGCCGCGGGCGCGGTGCTGCGCGTCAGCTCATAGCTTTCCCAGAGCTTGTCCAGAATCTGCTTTTCCTCCAGCTCGGCGGATGTCTTCTTCGCCTCAAGGCGGGCGCTCTCGCGCTCCATGTCCAGAATGCTGCGGCTTTTGGCCTGCGCATCCTTTTCCGTGGCCGTTTTGCGCGCCTCGACCGCCATGCGCTCCTCGAGCGACTGCTTCAGCGCCGCGCGCTGCTGCTGTGTCTGCTCCTTCCGGGTCTGCATGGCCGTCTGCTGCTGCGCAAGCTGCGCGCAAAGGGCTGCATAGTCTGCCTCATAATGCTGCAAAAGGCGCTGCTTCTCCGTCCGGTCGCCCACCATGGCCTGTTGCAGACCGCGCAGCCGGGCAATGGAATCGGCCGCAGTTGTCCGCTCTGCTTCCAGCGCCGCCAGCTCCGTACGAAGCGCGGTCACGCGCTCTGTCAGGCGGCTGGTCTGCGCCGCGGCAACGCTCTGCCCCTCGGAAACAACCGTCAGCTCCTGTTCGGCGGCGGCAATCTGCTGCTCCAGCGTCTGGCACTGCTGCTGCAATGCTGCGCTGCGCGCAGAATCGGCAGCGCTCCCCTCTTCCAGGGCGCGCAGCTCCCGCTCGGAGGAGGTAATGGCCTCATGAATGGCTTCGGCCAGCACGCGATGCTGCTTTTCCTCACCCTGAAGCCGCAGGGCCGCATCCTCAGCCTGACGCAGTCTGGCCTCCTCGGTTTGCAGCTCATAGCTCACCTGCTGCAGCAGGCGCTCCGCCTCGGCCAGCTCCGCGCGCAGTCCATCGCGCGTTTTCTCCATGTCTGCGCGCTGCTGCTTCAGGCGCTCAATCTCATTTGCGCGCGAGAGAATGCCCGCGCTTCTGGACACGGAGCCGCCGGTCATCGCGCCGCCGGCATTCATGACCTGTCCATCCAGCGTCACAATGCGAAAGCGATGCCCATAGCGCGCGGCAATTGCAATCGCCGCATCCATATCCTCAACCAGAACCGTCTTGCCCAGAAGATTCTGCACAATCTGGCGATAGGCCGCGTCGCAGCGCACCAGCTCGGAGGCAAGGCCGATGTAACCGCCGCACTGCTCCAGGCCGGACTCATGCAGCAGCTTCCCCTGAATCACACGCAGCGGCAGGAAGGTCGCGCGGCCGGCATCGCTGCGCTTCAAATAGGCAATTGCCGCCTTCGCCGCCTGCTCATCCTCGGTAACGATCTGCTGCATCGCGCTGCCCAGCGCGATCTCAATGGCAACCGTATAGCGGTCCTCCGTGCGGATGAGCATGGACACCGGCCCATGAATTCCGCGCAGCGCACCGCGCTTGCTCTGGTTCATAATCACGCGCACCGCACGGGAATAGCCCTCGTACTCGCGCTCCATTTCCTCAAACAGCTTCAAGCGGGAGCAGAGCGTCTCAAGCGCCACGCCCGTCTGCGACTCCTGCGCGCGCAGGGCGTCGCGCCGCGCCAGGCGATTGTTGCTGCGCAGGCGGTAGCCCTCAATGGCGTTGCGGCAGGCTGTGATTTCCTCCTTTGCCGCCTCCAGCGCAGCGACCGCCTGCTCCAACTGCTGCTGTGCCTGTGAGCGACGCGCGGCTGCCGTCTGGCAATCGCTCTGCACCTCCGCACTGCGGCTGCGACTGCGCTCCAACGCCGCCTCCAGCGCCGCCTGGTCAGCACGGCGGGCGGAAAGCTCTGCACGCAGACTTTCCTGCGTGTTGCGCACCTGCATATAGCGCCGGGTCATCCCCTGCGCGTTATCGGCAAGCTGGCGTCCCTCCTCCTGCGCGGCATCAAGCTGCGCCGTCAGGCCATGCGCCTGCTGGCCAATCTCCGCCGCGCGCTTCTCCAGCGCGGCAATCTGGCCGCTGATATCACCGCTGCGGCTGTCCTGATCCGCAAGCTCCTGCTGCACGCGGTCGCGGTTGGCAAGGCAGTTCTCCTGATTGCTCTGCAGCACCGCCACAGCGCTGGCGATGCTTTGCTCACCTGCCTCCATCGCGGCAATCTGCTCACGAAGCTGATCGATCTGCGTATCGCGGTGGTGCAGATCGAAGGTCAGCGTCTCTGTTGTCACATAAAGCTGGTCGAGCGCATCATGCTCCTGTTGCAGGATAAAGGCAGCGGAATGATAGTCCGCCTCCGCCTTGCGCGCCGTTGCACTCAGGCGCTCAAGCGTTTGCAGCCACAGCGCCACCTCGACGCCGCGGAGCTCATCGCGCCAGGCAAGGTACTGCTTCGCCTTCTGCGCCTGCTGACGCAGGGGCTCAACCTGTAGCTCCAGCTCTGCAATTTTATCTCCAATGCGCAGAAGGTTATCCTGCGTACCGGCCAGACGGCGCTCCGTCTCCTCCTTGCGGTGGCGGTATTTGGAGATGCCGGCGGCCTCCTCAAAGACCTCGCGGCGGTCTGTGCTTTTCACAGAGAGGATTTCATCAATCCGTCCCTGGCTGACATTGGAATAGCCCTCGCGCCCCAGACCGGTATCCATGAACAGCTCATGAATATCACGCAGACGGACGGACTGGCGGTTAATATAATATTCACTTTCGCCGGAGCGATAATAGCGCCGGGTAATCATCATCTCGTCAGCGTCATAGGGCAGGGCGCGGTCCGTATTATCCAGCGCCAGCGTTGCCTCGGCAAAGCCGACCTGCGCACGCTTCTGCGTGCCACCGAAAATCACATCCTCCATGCGCTGTCCGCGGAGGCTGCGGGAATTCTGCTCACCCATGACCCAGCGAATGGCATCGGAGATGTTGGATTTACCGCTGCCATTCGGCCCGACGATGGCCGTGATATCGTGGCCAAAGGTCACAAGCGTCTTGTCCGGAAAGGACTTAAAGCCTTGCAGCTCAAGGTATTTCAGATACATTGATACAATGCTCCTATTGTATTATCAAGATGATATTTTATCAAAAAATGCAGCAAAATGCAAGTAGGCAGCACAAGATTGCCCCCGCAGCGCGCAAAAAAGGACACGCCGCAGGGCAGACCCCCACAGTGTGTCCAATATATCGTGTAACAGGATTTATTTTATCCGAACAGCCGCGCAAGCGCAGCGGCGGCTGCGGCCTGCTCTGCCCGCTTCTTGCTGCTTCCGCCGCCCTCTCCGACCGGCGTGCCATTCAGAAGCACACGCACCGAGAATTCCTTACAATGATCCGGGCCACGCTCGTCGATCAGCTCATAGCTCAGGTGTTGATCCTTTCTGCGCTGCACCAGTTCCTGGAGTTCTGTCTTGTAATCATGAATCCGGGTCACCTCCGCCAGGCGGGGGAGGATATGCCGCTCGACGATTCCCTTCGCCGCGGAAAAACCGCCATCGAGATAGGCCGCCGCAATCAGAGACTCCATCGCGTCGCAGAGAATGCCCGAGCGCTGTCGGCCGCCGCCCTGCTCCTCGCCATTGCCCAGAAGCAGATAGTCACCCAGGCGAAGCGACTGCGCCACTGCCGCCAGGTTCTTTTCGCAGACCAGCTCCGCGCGGATGCGCGTCAGCTCGCCCTCCAGCTTATCCGGGAAGGTGCGGAAAAGATATTCCGCAGCCACAAAGCCCAGAATGGAATCCCCAAGGAACTCCAGCCGCTCATAGCTGCGCAGCGCACTCTGATAGACCTCGTTGGCATAGGAGGTATGCGACAGCGCGGTGCGCAGAAGGCTGCGATCATGGTAATGGTAGCCCAGCGCTTTTTCCAGCTCATTCAGCATTGGCAGCCTCCCGGAGCAGGCTCATCGCCCCAACATTCGCGCGGATTGCATCGCAGAAGCCGCTCTCAACCGCGCGAATCGCCTGCCGCACAGCGCCGCAGACCGCCAGCGCGTCCGAGGAGCCATGTGCCTTGATGACCGGCTTGGTGATGCCGATGACGATTGAGCCGCCCACCTCGCGGTAGTCCATGGCGGTTTTCATCTCTGTGATGCCACGTCTTGTAAAAAGGTAGCCGATGCGGGTCAGCAGGTTCTTCATAAATGCCTTTTTGATGAGCTTCGACATATAAATCGCTGTTCCCTCCATGGTTTTCAGCAGGATGTTGCCGGAGAAGCCATCCGCAACCACCACATCCGCGCCGCCATCCGACACATCACGCCCCTCAATGTTGCCGATGAAGTGAATCACGCCGCGCGCATCGGCCTGGCTGAGCAGGGTGTAGGCCTCCTGGTGCAGCAGGTCGCCCTTGCCCTCCTCCGCGCCGTTGTTCAGCAGCGCCACGCGGGGACGCTCGCGGCCAAGCGCTTTCTCGGCATAGCAGGAGCCCATGCAGCCAAATTGCAGCAGCAGCTCCGGTGTACACTCAATGTTCGCACCGGCATCCACCAGAATCGCTCCGCCGCCCACAGGCAGAATCGGCGCAAAGGCCGCACGGCGAATGCCGCGAATGCGCTTGGTCACCAGCGTCGCGCCGGTCAGAAGGGCGCCACTGTTTCCGGCCGAGATAAAGGCGTCGCCGCCGCCCTCAGCCAGCATTTTCAGCCCCACAATCATGGATGAATTGCGGTGCTGCTGGACAACCTTGGTCGGGTCCACATGCATATCCACCACGTCCTCAGCATTGGCAATCTCCAGGCCATCCGGCAGTGTATCGACCCCGTGCTGCTTCATCGCAGCCAGGATCTCCACACCACGGCCCACCAGAACGATCTGAACGCCGAAGCGCTTCGCCGCCTGCATCGCGCCCAGCACAATCTGGTCGGGGGCATGGTCGCCGCCCATTGCATCGATGATAATTTTCATAGCTTCCTCATTTCCCCATTGTCTCCAGCAGCGCAAGCGCCCGGTTGGCAATGGCAAGGTTTTTGTTGGCCTTTCCCTTAACCCGTTGCTCCAGAGGAGCGATGATGCCAAAATTGACATTCATGGGCTGGAAGGCGGTAATGCTCTGGTCACTGATGTAGTGTGCCAGGGCGCCGATTGCCGTCTGATTGGTAAAATCCGGAATCGGCTCTCCCTTCAGGCGGGCCGCCATGCACACCGCCGCCAGATAGCCGGAGGCGCAGGACTCCACATAGCCCTCCACGCCGGTCATCTGCCCGGCAAAGGCCACCAGTGGATTGCGGCGATCCGCATAGGTTTCATCCAGCAGGCGGGGGGAGTTCAGAAAGGTGTTGCGATGCATCACGCCATAGCGGACAAACTCCGCATTACGCAGCGCCGGAATCATGGAGAAAACCCGCCGCTGCTCCGGGAATTTCAGATGCGTCTGAAAGCCGACCAGATTATAGATATTGCCCGCCGCGTTATCCCGCCGGAGCTGCACCACGGCGTAAGGCTCCCGCCCCGTGCGGGGGTCCTTCAGGCCCACCGGCTTGAGCGGGCCATAGCGCAGCGTGTCCTCACCGCGCCGGGCCATGACCTCCACCGGCATACAGCCCTCGAATACATTTGCGTCCTCGAAGCCATGCACCTCAGCCTCCTGCGCCGTGCGAAGCTGCTGGACAAAGGCCGTGTATTCCTCGCGGCTCATGCCGCAGTTGATATAGTCGGCAGAGCCCCGGTCGTAGCGCGAGGCGTACCACGCCTGCTCCATATCCACCGACTCCAGCGTCACTAGCGGCGCAGCGGCATCGAAGAAGTGGAGATACTCCGACTGGCCAAAATAGGCTGCAATGGCCTGGCTCATGGCGTCGGAGGTCAGGGGGCCCGTTGCGACAATCACCGGGCCATCCGGCACCTCGGTCATCTCCTCGGCAATGACGCGGATGTTGGGGTGGGACTTGAGCTTCTGCGTGACCATGCCGGAAAAGCCATAGCGATCGACGGCCAGACAGCCGCCTGCCTCCACGCGCGTTGCATCGGCGCATTGCAGAATCAGACTCCCCAGGCGGCGCAGCTCCTCCTTGAGCAGCCCCACCGCATTCTCGAGCCGGTCTCCGCGCAGGGAGTTGGAGCACACCAGCTCCGCAAAATCCGCGCAATGGTGCGCGGGACTCATCTTTTTCGGCTTCATTTCATACAGCAGCACCGAAAAGCCTGCCTGCGCAAGCTGCCACGCTGCCTCGGAGCCGGCCAGTCCGGCGCCGATCACCTTTACCTCAGTCATTTGCTTTTCCCCTTTGCTGTTTTGCGCGTGCCGGTCTTCTTCAGCGGCTGCGGTGCCTCCTGCTCCTCCAGCGCCTCCGCCGTTTCCACCGTTTCGGTGGTTGCCTTCGGCATTCTGCGGCGATAGCCGCGCTTGTCCTCCGGCAGGAAATTGGCACAGCTCTCATTGATGCAGAAGGGCTTCATCGCGCCGCGTCCCGACTTCTTGAACATAGTCTGTCCGCAAAGCGGGCAGTCATTCTCCGTTGGCACATCCCAGGTCATGAAGCCGCAGGCCTTCCCCTGCTCACAGGCATAGTAGACATAGCCCTTCTTGGATTTGCGCTTGAACATAGTGCTGCCGCACTTTGGGCAGCGGCCGGGCATCCGCTCAACAATCGGCTTGGTGCTTCTGCATTCCGGGAAGCCCGGGCAGGCCAGGAAGCGCCCGAAGCGGCTGGATTTGACCACCATCTGCCGCCCGCAGAGGTCGCAGACCTCATCGCTGACCTCATCCGGCACCTTGATCCGGACGCCCTCAAGGGCCTGCTCTGCGTCGAGCATTTCCTGATGGAAACCGGCATAGAAATCGCGGAGCACCTGCTTCCAGTAGAGCTTACCGGCCTCCACATCGTCCAGGCGCCGCTCCATATTGGCGGTGAACTCCACATCGACGATGTCATTGAAACGCTCCAGCATCAGATCCGTCACCACCACACCCAGGGGGGTGGGGGTCAGGCGTTTTTCCTTTTTCAGAACATATTCGCGATCCTGAATTGTCGAAACAATGGTTGCATAGGTCGAGGGACGGCCCACGCCGCGCTCCTCCATCGCCTTGACCAGCGTCGCCTCGGTGTAGCGGGCGGGCGGCTGAGTAAAATGCTGCTCCTTCTTTGCCGCATCGGAAACCAGGCGCTCGTTGCCCTCCAGGTCCGGCAGGGAGGCGGGCTTTTCCTCGCTCTCGTCATCACGTCCCTCCTCATAGACGGCCGTGAAGCCGGAGAAGCGAAGCACCTGATCCGTCGCACGAAAAACCTGACCGGCGCAGCTCACATCAATCTGCACCGCGTCGTAGCGCGCCTCGGCCATCTGGCTGGCCAGGAAGCGGCTCCAAATGAGTTTATAAAGGCGATACTGCTCGCGGGTCAGGTCGTCGCGGATCGACTCCGGATCGAGGTTGACATTGCTGGGACGGATGGCCTCATGCGCATCCTGCGCGCCATCCTTTTTGCGGAAGCGGCGCGTCTCGGCGGGATAATAGTCCTTTCCATAGCGGCTGAGGATGAATTCCCGCGCCGCCGCCAGCGCCTCCTCGGAAATGCGCAGGGAATCAGTACGCATATAGGTAATCAGGCCGACCGTGCCCTCGCCGGTGATGTCAACGCCCTCGTAAAGCTGCTGGGCAATGGCCATCGTGCGGCGCGGGGTCATATTCAGCTTGCGCGAGGCCTCCTGTTGAAGAGTCGAGGTGATAAAGGGCGGTGTCGGCGCACGGCGCTTTTCCGTCCGCTTGATTGAGGCAATGGAAAAATCTCTGCCCTGAATTGCATCCAGCACCGCCTGCGCCTGCGCCTCGCTGCTCAGCTCCCGCTTTTTGGGGTCGCCATAGTAGCGGGCCGTGAAGCGTCCCGGCTTCTCGGGGCAGCGAAGCTGCACGTCGATCGTCCAGTATTCCTTCGGCACAAAGGCCTCAATCTCCCGCTCCCGCTCCACAACCAGCCGGGTCGCAACGGACTGGACGCGTCCGGCCGAAAGCCCGCGGCGGATTTTCTTCCACAGAAGCGGGCTGAGCTGGTAGCCGACAATCCGGTCGAGAATGCGCCGCGCCTGCTGCGCATCAACCAGATGATAGTCAATATCACGCGGCTGGGCAATGCTGCGCGTCACCACATTCTTCGTAATTTCGTTGAAGGTCACGCGGTTGGTTCTGTCCTCTGGCAGCCCCAGCAGCTCCTTCAAATGCCAGGAGATGGCCTCACCCTCGCGGTCAGGGTCGGTTGCCAGATAGACATGCTCAGCAGCCCCGGCCTCTCTGCGCAGCTCGGAGATGATAGCCTCCTTGCCTTTCAGGGGGCGGTATTCCGGCGTGAAATCATGCTCGATATCCACGCTCATAGTACTCTTATTCAAATCGCGCACATGACCCATACAGGCCAGCACATGATAATCCGGGCCAAGATATTTGCCAATGGTTTTCGCCTTGGAGGGCGATTCTACAATTACCAGGTTTTTTGCCATGGAGAAGCCTCCGTTTAGAATTTCCTTTGATATAGATTGCCTGCCAGCTTTTGGGCAAGCTGTTTGATTTGAAGCATGGTCAGCGCCGCCAGCACCCGCTGCGCGGGCAGGGCGCTGCGCGCAACCAGCGTGTCGCCATGCACCGGCTCCGCAGACAGCAGCGCCAGCACCGTCTGCTCATCGACGCTCAGGGTCGGCAGCGGCGGGGCGGTGGACGCCTGCGCTGCGGGGATTGCCTCCACAGGTGGCGCGGAGGCCACGCGGTCGGTCGGCTCCTCCCCGGTCGGGCGAAGCGCTTCGCGCACAGACTGCTCCAGCGATTCCCGGGTGCGGCAATCGCTGAGGCGATCCGGATAGAGATAGGTGTAGTCCCGCAGGATGTCCCAGCCGCTTTCCACCAGCAGCGCGCCCTCTCGCAGAAGGCGATTGCTGCCCTCACATTGTCTGAGCCCCAGATTGCCGGGAATTGCGAAAACATCCCGTCCCTGCTCCAGCGCCAGATTTGCCGTAATCAGCGCGCCGCTGTTTTCCGGCGCTTCAATCACCAGCACGCCCAGTGAGAGTCCGCTGATGATCCGGTTTCGAACCGGGAAGTTGTGGCCGTTGGGCGGCGTGCCGGGCGGATACTCGCTCAGAAGGCAGCCGCGCAGCAGCACATCCTCAAAAAGCTGGCAATTCTGGCGCGGATAACACACATCCACGCCGCAGCCAAGCACCGTAACCATCGGCGCATTGGCCTCCAGCGCACCGCGGGTCGCCATGGTGTCAATCCCCCTCGCGCCGCCGGAAATCACCAGTCCGCCGCAGGCAGAAATCTGTCTGCCAAAGCGCCGGGCATTCATCAGGCCATAGGCGCTGCATCGGCGCGAGCCGACCACCGCGATGGCTGCCTCGCGGTCAAAGTCCGGGAGAGTGCCCTTGTAATAGAGCACCACGGGTGGGTCGGGAATGTTGCGCAGGCGCTCCGGATAGCGCGCACTGCCCCAGGTCAGCACATGGATGCCCAGATCATCACAGCGACGCAGCACAGCCTCTGCCGCGCGGAGATCCTTATCCAGCAGCGGCGCAAGCCAGCGCGTCTCAAAGCCGGGCGTCTGGCGAAGCTCCTGCTCCGTCAGGCGGTGGATGCACGCCGCAGAGCCAAACAGCTTCAGCAGCAGCGCACAGCCGCGCGCACCGATACCGGGGCGCTGCGTCAGCCAGATCCAGCGCTCCAGTTCTTTTTCTTCGCGTGAACGAACCGATCTCATCTGTCCCTTTTCACCCTTTGGAGTTTATCATCTGCCACATGACAATCGCCGCCGCAACGCCGGCATTGAGCGATTCGCAGCGTGGCTGCATTGGAATAATCAGCTTTTTCTGCGCCGCCTCCAGAAGCTCGGGGCAGATTCCCTGTCCCTCGCTGCCGATGACCACGAGATAGTCCCCCAGGGCGGCCTCGCGCAGATCGACGGCATCCGGCGAAAGCGCCGTCGCCGCAAGTGCAAGCCCCTGCGCGGCGCAGCGCCGCAGGAGAGCGGGCAGCTCCATCTGCTGCGGCAGGGTGCGAAAAACCGCGCCCATGGACGCCCGGACGGTCTTCTCCGCATAGGGGTCCGCGCAGCCGTTGGTCAGCACCACCGACACACCCAGCGCATCGGCCGTGCGCAGAATGGTGCCAAGATTCCCCGGGTCCTGAATTCTGTCCAGCAGCAGCATACCCGGATGCAGCTCCGGCGGCAGCTCCTGCGGCAGGCGGCAGATAAAGAGCACGCCCTGCGGCGTTTTCATGCTCGACAGGCTCTCCATCAGGCTCTCGGGTATTTCGACCACACGCGTCTGCGGCGGCAGCGGCGGACAGACAAAGTCCGGCGTGTGCACCACCGTAGAAATACGGGGATACCACCGCAGCGCCTCGGCAAGCAGCTTGCGGCCGTCGCAGAGAAATTCCCCCTGCTCCTGCCGATAGGGACGGGAGGTTTGCAGCCTGCGAATATGGCGGATCAGAGGATTCTGCGCGCTGGTAATGCGTTCTGTCTGCATCTTGGCCCTTCCTTTCTGCGTCTGCATTGGCCGGGGGCTGGGCAGGAATCTGCCTCACTGCCCTGCGGCATCCTGTATTTTTGTTATAACGCACCTTGGCAGATTTGTCAAGCGCCGAAGTAAAAAGCAGCCTCTTTTACTGAAAAAAACTTCCCTTTTCAGGCAAATCATGCTATGATAGAGAAAAAAAATAAAGGAGAATCACCATGGAAGCACGCACCTTGCTCGATATTATGCATCTTGCCGAGCGTCTGAAGGATGCCACGCGGCACTGCTATACCTCCGGTCGCCGCCACGAGAGCGTCGCGGAGCACTCCTGGAGAATGGCGCTGATGGCGCTGTTTCTGCGCGATGAATTTCCACAGGCCGATCTGGATCGGGTCATCCGGATGTGCCTGATTCACGACCTTGGCGAGGCCTTCACGGGCGACATTCCCACCTTTGACAAAACCGTCGATGACGAGCGGCGGGAGGAGCGGCTGCTGCATTCGTGGGTGGCCTCCCTGCCGCAGCAGTATGCCGCCGAGCTGGAGTCGCTTTACGCCGAGATGGAGGCGCAGCAAACCCTGGAGGCCCGGCTTTACAAGGTCATCGACGGGCTGGAGGCCGTGATTCAGCACAACGAATCCCCGCTGGACACCTGGATTCCCCGCGAATATGAGCTGAATCTGCATTATGCGCAGGAGCGGGTCACCTTCTCCCCTTACCTGACCGCGCTGCGCGCGGCAATCCGCGAGGATACGCAGCAGAAGCTTACCACCGAATGCCCCGCCCCTCGGCAATAGAGATCAATCCCCGGAAGCGCACTGCGCGCCTCCGGGGATTTCTTGTGCCAATAAACAACAGGAGGGGTCCTGCGTTATTTCTTTTCATCGTCGCAGCAGCCGCAGTGCTCCGCGCAACCGCTGCAATGGCCGGAGCAGCTCCCGCTGTCGGGGCAGCCGATGCATTTCTTTCCGCTTTTTTTCGCGCGGAAGATAAACCAGACAGCCATGGCGAGGATGGCGACAATCAGCGCCAGGACAATATAATCAATCAGTCCCATGGCTTATACGCGGTTCAGTGCGTATTCCGCCTTCACTTTGCGGTCAGAGCGGATGCACAGGCAAGTCACGACAGCAGCAATGCACACAACCGCGATCAGGCCGCCGACAAAGCCCGCGCCCAGCGAGCCGGTGGTGATGAGCGTGCCGACCTGGTAGACCAGGAAGCCCAGGCTATAGCCCACGCTGAGCTGGAGGGCAATGCCGCCCCAGAGCCACTTCTTATTCTTGATTTCCGAATTCATTGCGCCCAGCGCCGCAAAGCAGGGAGGCGTAAAGAGGTTGAACATCAGATAGGCCAGAGCTGCGACCGCGGTCATCTGCGGAATCACGCCGCCACCGAAGGCCTCTGCGATCTGAACACCGCTGCCCTCGATCATTTCCAGCGCATCGACGTCGATGAGGTTGGAAATACCGAAGCAGACAGCCAGCGTGCTGACGACATTTTCCTTCGCGATGAAGCCCGTCACGGCTGCGGCGGCAAGCTGCCAGCAGCGATAGCCAATAATCGGAATCAGAATAACGGCAATCGGCCGGGCAATGGAGGCCAGGATGGAGGTGTTCTCCATGCCCTCCTCAACGAGCTGGAAGTTCCAGTTAAAGGACTGCATGATGTAGACCACAGCGTTGCAGAGCAGGATGATGGTGCCGGCCTTGACGATGTAGGCCCAGCCGCGGGAGCACATATCCTTGCAGGCGCGCTTGAGAGAGGGGCGCTTATACTCCGGCAGCTCCATGATGAAGAAGGATTTGCGGTTCTTGTGACCGGCGATCTTGTTGACCAGCAGCGCGCCCAGCAGGATCATCACAATGCCGACAAAATACATCAGCGTGCCCACCCATCTGGCCTTCTGGAAGAAGGCACCTGCAAAGAGGGCGATGACCGGCAGCTTCGCGCCGCAGGGCATGAAGGGCGTCAGCATCGCGGTGGCATTGCGCTCGCGCTCATTGCGGATGGTGCGCGCCGCCATGACGCCGGGGATGGCGCAGCCGGTACCGATTACGAAGGGGATGACGGACTTGCCGGACAGACCCACTTTCTTGAAAATGGGATCCAGAACAACCGTCGCGCGTGCCATATAGCCGCAGTCCTCCAGCAGGGAGATCAGGAAATACATGACCATGACCAGCGGCAGGAAGCCAAGCACCGCGCTGACGCCGCCGATGATACCCTCGGTCAGCAGAGCGGTCAGGAAGTCGTTGGTGCCGGCATTGGCAAGCAGGCCGCCGACCCAATCCTTGAACATATCAATCAGCGTGACCAGGCCGGGAATCGTGACGCCGTTGGAGAACTCCACGCCCTCGGCAATCCACGGGCCGACCCAGGACTGCGAAATCTCAAACACCAGGAACATGACCACCGCGAAAATCAGCAGACCCACCACCGGGAAGGTCAGCACTGCATCGATGCGATCCTGCACATTCTTCGTGCGGGTGAGCACCTTACGCTTCTCAACCCGCGCAACGATCTTGTTGACGAAGTCAAAGCGTCTGCGGTCAGCCGCCTCGACCTCCTTCTTACTGCTCAGGTCGATCTCGCCCTGCGTATAGGGGGCAATCTGCTTTTTCCCCTTCTGCGCAATGGCCGCCGCAACCACATCGGCCAGGCCGTCGCGCGTGGTCGAGGTCGTGTCAATCACCGGGCAGCCAAGCTTCTCGGAGAGCGTCTTGTCATCAATCTGCGTTTCCTTTTTTCTGTTGATGTCCGCCTTGTTCAGCGCAACAACAACCGGGATGCCAAGCTCCAGAAGCTGCGTCGTGAAGAACAGGGAACGGCTCAGATTGGTCGCATCCACAATGTTGATAATGACATCCGGATGCTCATTGCGCACATAGGAGCTGGTGATGCTCTCCTCCGAGGTGAAGGGCGACATGGAGTAGGCGCCTGGCAGATCAACGGCGATCAGCTCCTCGTCGCCCGCGTAGGCCTTCTTGATCCTGGCCTCCTTTTTGTCAATGGTAACACCAGCCCAGTTGCCGACCTTCTCGTTCCGTCCGGTCAAGGCGTTGTACATGGTGGTCTTACCACTGTTCGGATTGCCTGCGAATGCAATTCTCATGGTAATATCCTCCTCTATCCATCATATAACTATGATATGTGTATATGGTTAGGGGCAGCTAACCTCCGGGCAAAGCGATCAGCGGATCGCTTGATCGGCGGGCTGCCGGGTCAGACAATGATTGCCTCAGCCAACTGCGCATCAATGTTATAGCGTCCATCCTTGATGGACACCGTGCAGCTCCCCCGGCGGCGTGCGACAACGGTGATCGGCTCACCCGTGTAGCAGCCCAGGGAAAAGAGGAACGCATTGAGCTCCTCGTCGTCCGTCTCGATCCGCTGAATCCGGTACTCCTTGCCTTCCTGTGCAGTTGTCAGATTCATAAAAATCACCGGCTCTTCTCTTTATAATTAGCCGCAGCTAACCTGCGGCGCAAAGCAGCAATTAGCCTTCGCTAACTGTGCTACCATAATACTCCAAGTGCATGGATTTGTCAAGCATTTTTTCAGCTTTTTCCCGAATTCTTTTTTTTTGCATTTTCTGCCGCCGGGGGCTTGACAGGCAGCGCAGCATGTGGTATGATATCCCCAGAGTTAGTTGTGGCTAACTTTTCTCTCATCCTTTCGGTTAGCCGCAACTAACTTCAAAAAACGATTTTCCATCCGGAAGGAGCCTTCCCATGCTCGACGACTATCTGGTGCTGCACTGCGCGCCGACGCTTGCCGGTCTGAAGACGGGCTGCATGTTTTCCTACCCCTACCATTCGCAGCAGGCATTGACGCAGGAGCTGCGCAGCAGCAACCGGCGGCTGCGCGGCAAGGGGCTGCGTCTGCTGCCACTGCGTCTGAGCGCCTCGCGCGCGCTGATCTATCTTTATCGCCCGGCGCGTCTGGCTGCCGATCTGACCGACAGCACTGCGGCCACGCTGCTGCGGCAGCGCGGCTACGACCCCCGCGACTGCACCGCCTGTCTGGTCGAGCTGGCCCGCCGTCTGCGGCGGCAGGCGGATTTCCCGCATGAGATTGGGCTCTTTCTCGGCTATCCGCCTGCGGATGTCTGCGGCTTCATCACCCATCAGGCGCGCGACTATCAATGCGTCGGCTGCTGGAAGGTCTATACGGACGCTGCGCAGGCCCGCCGCACCTTCGCGCAATACGAAAAATGCACCCGCGTTTACTGCGACCGCTGGGCCAGCGGCGCAGGGCTTGACCGGCTTGCCGTTGCCGGCTGATGTTATCCTCCCCGGCCTCACAGACACGCACCCGCTGCCGAAAAACGGCAGCGGGTGCAGCACATTTCCCCACTCAGCGGCGGAGCATCTCCATATAGGGCAGGACACGGAAGCCGTTCTTCTCATACAGCGCAACCGCGCGGGTATTCTCCTCCTCCACCTCCAGGCGCAGGACGGCCTCCGGATGACGCGCGGCCACAAATTGCAGAAAGCGTCCGCCAATGCCAAGGCCGCGGCAGTCCGGGCAGATATACAGATCCTCCAGCCAGACACAGGGCTTTCCAAACTCTGTGGAGAAGCTGTGCGCCAGCATTCCATAGCCCTGCAAGCTGCCCGCATCCTCAAACACAAAGCCCTCCAGATAGGGGCTGTCGCTGAGGCAATGGTCGATGTCGCTTCTGAAGATTTCCTCCGAGCCGTTGCTCATCACAGCCGGAGAGGCATAAAAGACGCGCATCATTTCCAGCACCGTCTCCCGATCCGTCGGCAGCATTTTTCTGATTGTCGTACTCATAGGTTGATTTCTCCTTACCGGTTCAGAAAATTTCAGCAGGCATCGGCCCGCGTCTCTATCCTACCACAGAGTGCTGCAAAAAGCCAGAGGGAAAAAGCGTCTGCCACTGCCGCAGCACAACGCGGTAGGCCGGCCGGTATGCCGCGCGATAGGCCGCGCTGTGCGAAACCGCCGGGTAGCCGGCGCTGCTGTAGCGCTCCAGATAGGCTTGCAGCGCGCAGGCATCGAAGGAAAAACAGCCCTGCGCCGTCAGGCGGCGCAGCAGCGCAAGCTTTTGCAGAAAGCCGGGCAGATCCCCCCTGTGCGCAGCGGCCGAATGGAGAAAGGCGCTGCCAAGCTGCGCAAGCGCCTGCGGTGGCAACGCCGCCAGATGCACGCGAATCAAACCATTGCCGATTTCCTCGCTGCACAGCGCAGCGGGGTTCTTTTCCACCTGCGCATACTCGTCGCGCAGATATTGCAGACAGGCCTGCGCATCGCGGATCAGATGTCCCCCGCCAAATTCGTTCTGATAGATCAGCTTGACCGCATCCGTCGGCTCCATTTTCGGGTATCGTTCGGCATGCGTCAGCAGAATACGCTCCAGCTCCTCCATGCTCACAGATTGCTCTCCTTTCGATTGCTCTGTCTGCGCAGATAGTTTCCCAGACTGGTCAGGCACAAGAGCAGCGCCAGCAGAAACGCGCCGGGAATCAGAATGCTCCACCAGCTTCCGCTCAGCAGGGCCTTCTCCGCCAGGGAGAGCATACTGCCCCAGGAAACGATCTCCAGCGGCAGACCCATACCCATGAAGCTGAGGGTGGATTCGGCCGCAATCGCGCTGCGCACCTGCATCACCACCATAAACGAAATGGACGACAGCACTCCGGGCGCCAGATGCCTGCCCAGCAGATGGAAAAAGCCGCCGCCCATGCAGCGGGCCGCCACCACATACTCGCTCTGGCGAAGCTGCCGCACCTGCGTCCGCACCACCTTGGCCATTGCGGGCCAGCCGGTGACGCCGAGCACAACAGACAGCGTGAGCACATTTGCCTCTCCCAGAATGGCCTGCAAAAACAACACCAGCAGCAAGCCGGGAATGCTGACCAGAAGCTCCGCAATCCGCATCAGCAGCGCATCGAGCCAGGCAGGAGCCAGGCCGCTGCACGCGCCATAGACCAGCGCGAGCGCCGTGGAGAGCAGCGTCGAAAGAAAGCCGATCAGCAGCGAAACGCGCCCACCATACCAGATGCCGGAGAAAATATCCCGCCCCAGCGAATCAGTTCCAAACAGGAACTCGCGCGAGGGGGGCGCATCGCAATGCGCCAGATCCAGGTAGGTCGGCTCACGGGTCATCCACAGCTCCGCAAGCAGACAGCACAGGACAATCGCCGCCAGCAGCAGCGCCGACACCCAGGGAAAGCCCGCAAGCCGTTTGCGTCTACGGGGCAGACGCGGCGGCTCCGGGCGAATGCCAACCAGCGTAAAATCCGCATTCTGTGTCATTGTCGCAGCACCTCCCCCCGCCTGGCGCGCGCGCTGTCGCGCATACGCGGGTCGATGCGCGCGTTGATGGTCTGCGCCAGCAGATTGCAGACAATGACCAGCGCGGCGGTCATCATGCACAGCAGCATCAGAAGATTATAGTCATGGCAGCGGGCGCTTTCATAAGCCAGCGCGCCAACGCCCGGGTAGCTGAACACCGTCTCCACGATATAGGTTCCCCCCAGCACATGCGGGACGGAAATGGCCATCATGCTCAGATAGGCCGGAAGCGCGTTGCGCAGGCAGTGCCGCCGCATAATCTCTCTGCGGCTCAGGCCCTTGGCGCGGGCCAGCAGGACATAGTCCGCCCGCAGCTCCTCCAGCAGACGATTGCGCAGCATGTAGGCATAGTACCACAGGTGCTCCAGCACCACAACCGTCATGGGGAGAATCAGGTGCTTCGCGCGGTTGAGCAGATCGGCGCGGCAGCCAATGTCATAGGCCCCGGAACTTGGCAGCCAGTGCAGGTTCACCGCGAACAGCAGAATCAGCAGCAGACTCAGCCAGAATTCCGGCACACAGCTCAGGGCGGTGCCAACCCTGCAAAGCAGCCGATCCAGCCAGCGGTCCTCGTGCCACGCGCAGACCAGCCCCAGCGCAAGCGCACCGGCGAAGGTCAGCAGGAAGCCAAGCCCACCCAGCAGCAGCGTGTTGCCAATGCGCTGGCCGATTACCTCCAGCACATCCTGCTTATATTGATAGGAGATGCCGAAATTGCCCCGCAGCGCATTGCCCAGCCAGCGCCAGTACTGCACAGGCAGCGCATCATTCAGCCCCAGCGCTTCGCGGGCCGCCTCCCGCTGCTCCGGACTCATTTTTTCCACCCGTTCGCCATAATAGCTCATCAGGGCATCGCCCGGCGCCAGCCGCGCGATGCAAAAGACGATGGCAGACAGCAAAAGCAGACTCAGCAGCAGACTCAGCAGCTTCTTTCCATAGTACAGCGCAGCACTCACAGCCTTTCCCTCCCCCGCAGCACCAGATGTCCCGGCTCCACCTCCACCATCGTGCCATCCCGGTCGAGGGCAAGCGCATCGAAATCGACACGTCTGCGGGCGCGCTCAAGGCGCGGATCCGGAATCGGAATGGCTGACAGGAGCGCCTGTGTATAGGGATGCTGCGCATTGCCATAGAGCTGCGTCACCGGCGCCAGCTCCACCAGCTTCCCGCGGCAGAGCACCCCCACCCGGTCGCAGAGATACTCCACCATCGCAAGATCATGCGCAACAAACAGGATCGAGAAGCCATGCTCATCGCGCAGATGACGGAAGAGATTGACAATCTGCGCCTGAATGGAAACATCCAGCGAGGCAATCGGCTCATCGGCAACCAGCAGCTCCGGCTCCATGCACAGCGCTCTGGCAATGGCCACGCGCTGCCGCTGTCCGCCGGAGAGCTCGGCCGGGTACTGATCCAGATAGGCCGCATCCATGCCGACATATTTCAGTTGAAAGGCAGCCTCATCCCGCAGACTGCCGCGCGGCGGGCGGATGTGCTGAATGCGCATCGGCTCCGCGATCAGCTCTGCCACCGTCATGCGCTGATTGAGGCTTGAGCTGGAATCCTGAAAAATCCACTGCCGCCGCGTCTGAAGCATCCGCCGGTTCCGGCGGTAGGCGCGCCGGTCGCAGACATCAATGCCACGGTAGAAAATGCTGCCCGCCGTGGGGCGGCAGGCGCCCATAATGCAGCGGGCTATGGTGGATTTTCCGGAACCGGACTCCCCCACAAGACCGAGGATTTCTCCCCGTTGCAGCGTGAAGGAAACATCATCCACCGCGCACAGCGGCGCGCGGCGGTGCATCCGGAACAGATGTGTCAGATGCTCCACGCGCAGAAGCGTCTCAGTCATACGCATTTCCTCCAATCGGCGGCGTAATCTGCGGCGCTCTGGGGTCAAGCAGCCAGGTCGCCGCGCTGTGCGTCGGTGAAATCTGAAACATCGGCGGCTGCTCGTGATAGTCGATCTCCAGAGCATAGGCATTGCGGCAGGCAAAAGCATCCCCCACCGGGGGATCGATCAGCGTAGGCGGCATACCCGGAATCGTGCGCAGCGCACGCCGCCCCCGGTTCAGCGCCGGCAATGCCTGCAACAGCCCCCAGGTATAGGGATGCCGCGGCGTATAGAAGATTTCCTCCGCCGTCCCCAGCTCCACAATCTTCCCCGCATACATAATCGCAACGCGGTCGGCGCAGCGCGCCACCACGCCCAAATCGTGCGAGACCAGAATCGTCGCGGTTCCAAGCTGCTGCTGAATCTGCCGCAGCAAATCCAGGATCTGCGCCTGCACCGTCACATCCAGCGCGGTAGTCGGCTCATCCGCCAGCAGAATTGCCGGATTTGCCGCCAGCGCAATGGCCATCACCGTTCTCTGGCGCAAACCGCCGGAAAACTGCTCGGGATAAAGCGCGCAGCGCTCCTCCGGCTGGTCAATGCCAACCAGCTCCATCAACCGCAGCACGCGCTGCCGGAGCGCCGCCCGGCTCAGGCCGCGCTCATGCACCACAATAGCCTCGGTAATCTGCCGTCCGATCGGCAGGGAGGGATTCAGCGCCGTCATAGGGTCCTGCAACACCATGGAAAAGAGCTTGCCGCGCAGCTTCTGCATCTCCCGCTGCGAATAGTGCGTGATATCGACGCCGTTGGCGCAGATACTTCCGCTCTCAATGCGCGCCCGGCGCGGCAGGAGCTTCATGATTGCCTTGCAGAGCATGCTTTTCCCGCAGCCGGACTCCCCGACAATTGCAAGCACCTCGCCGGGATGCAGCGTCAGGCTCACATCCCGAAGCGCCTGCACCCGTCCGGCGGGCGTGTCGATGCCAACCGAAAGGTGCTCAATTTTCAGAATTTCCTCCACGCGCGTTCCTCCCAGACTGCTGCGGGGAATGCGCGCGGCAGTCCCCGGGTCAGTTTATCGTCCACTCGGTAATATTCCAGAAAATGCCGACCCCGTGATGCCCCAGAATGGTGTCGGGGTCAATGCCCTGCACGCGGCTGTTGGCCAGATAGATAGCATCCAGATAGCAGAAGAAGGTGTAGGCCGGTGCCTGCGCCATGGCAAGCTGGAATTGCTGATAATACGCAGCGCGCTGCGCCGTATCCTCCGTCTGGCGGGCCAGCCGCAGGCAGCGATCCACCTCGGCGTTGGAATAGCCGGAATAGTTGGCTGCCATATCGCTGCCGAACACCTTATAGGTATGATCGTCCGCGTCGAAGGGCGAGCCCCAGCCGATGATGCAGCACTCCTGCCCGCCCCAGTCGATGCCCTCGGCAGGCACCTGCGCGCTGACCTCCAGACCAGCCTGACGGAGCTGCTGCGCGGCAATCTGCGCCATGTCAATGCGCACCTGATCGCCGGGAGAGGCGCTGATGGTGAAGCCGATGCGCGCACCGTTGCGGCACCAGTAGCCCTCTGCATCACGGGTGCAGCCGGCCGCTTCAAAGGCTGCGGCAGCGCTTTCCAGATCATAATCATATCGCTCAACATCGGCATAGTTATAGCGGTTGAGCTGAATCGGGCTGTAGGCCACAAAGCCCTTGCCCAGCAGCACCGCGTCCACAATAGCCTGACGGTCGATGCAATAGCTGATGGCGGGAATCAGGTCGGCGTTCTCCTGCCAGTAGGGATTCCGGAAATTATAAAGAATGCCGCGATAATCCGCCGTTTTCATATCATAAGCCGTCAGTCCGGCCTTGCCCTCGAGGGCAGCGGCATCCTTCGGCGTCACCTGTGCCAGATCCAGCGTTCCCTCGCGGAGCTGAAGCGCGCGCGCGTTGTCATCGGTGACGATCTTGAAGACAACCGTCTCAATTTGCGCTGCACCGGCAAAATAGTCCTCATTGCGCACCATCGTAATCGCCTGGCCGACATCCCAGCTCTCAAGGCGGTAGGGGCCGGTTCCGACCGGATGGCGGAAAAAGTCCGACTCCCAGAGATCCTCACCCCGCAGCAGGTGCCCCGGCAGGATCGACATGGTCATATAATCCAGAAAGGCAACATTGGGCTCCGAGAGCACAAAGGAGATTTCCGACGCGCTGTCGATCCGGATCTGGCTGATCTCCGCATAGTTCGGCGCATTCTCCGAGCCGTTTTCCGGGTCGCGGATGGCATCAATCGTAAACTTCACATCCTCTGCGGTGAAGGGCTCGCCGTCATGCCAGCGCACATCCGCACGCAGACGGAAGGTATAGGTCAGGCTCTCTGCGTCGTAGCTCCAGCTCTCGGCCAGCGCAGGCAGCAGTGCGCCGTCTCCACCGCGTTTGACCAGGCCATCAAAAAGCAGCGGGCGAATCTCGCAATGCTCATTCATAATGGGGTTGATGGAATCATAATCCGCCGAGCCATAGACCAGCATCTGACCTCTGTCGGAGGGCGCCGTCTGACAGGCCGCAAGGCTGAGCAGCAGCAGGAGGCTCAGCAGCAGCGCCGCAATTCGTCTTTTCATGCTTCTGTATCCTTTCACGCGGCGCATTCTCAGAACTTTCTCTGCCCCGCTGCGTCTCATTATATCTGCTGTCCGGGGCGCGGACAAGCCACCCGGGGGGATGCTTTTGAAAAAAAAGCGGCGCTGCCGCGATGCCCGGGCGGTCAAAAAGCAGCTTGGAACGCGCGCAAAAACTGACCGCCAGCTTTTCGCAGATTGCGACCAGCGGCGGTCAGTTTTCAGGTGGCCTGTTGTTGGATTCAGCCTGACAAATTAAAAATCATCGCGCTGTCAAAAGCTGCCCCGGGTTTCCTGCGTGATGAGCGTTGCAGAGGCGGCGCTTTCTGCCGAATCAGCCCAGCTTCGCCCCGGCGGGAATGGCGTCATCCAGCATGACCAGATTCAGCTTTTCCTCCCCGTTCTCGCGGTGAATGGCCGACAGCAGCATACCGCAGGACTCGCGGCTCATGATCTTTCTGGGCGGCAGGTTGGTGATCGCCAGCAGGGTCTTGCCGACAAGCTCCTCCGGCTGATAGAACTTTGCAATGCCGGAAAGAATCTGGCGATCCGTCCCGCTGCCGTCATCCAGGATAAACTGAAGCAGCTTATCCGATTTCTTGACATTTTTGCACTCCTTGACCTTGACCGCGCGGAAATCGCCCTTACAGAAGGTGTCAAAATCGACCTGCTCCTGTGCATAGGGCTCCACCTCCACCGTCGGCACAGCCGGGGCATTTGCCACCGCATTCAGCGCCTCCAGCGCAGCGAGCTCCTGCTCCATATCAATGCGGGGGAACAGCGGCGCGCCGACCGTGGTCTGCCACTGGGTTTCCTCCGCTGCGCGGCAGCGCAGGCTATCCCAGCCGCGCGCATCCGGCGCCACCGTGAGCAGATCCAGAATTCTCTGCGCCGAATCCGGCATGAAGGGACTGAGCAGCACGGCCGAAATGCGGATGCTCTCGCACAGATTCTTCAGCACCGCCAGCAGACGCGGCATGGTTTCGGCAGACTTCGCCAGAATCCAGGGGGTTGTCTCGTCAATATACTTATTGGCGCGGTCGAGCAGACGGAACACATCGGCAAGCCCCGCCGAGAACTGGAAGGCATCCATATGCGTCTCATAATCCGCAACCACCGATGCGGCCAACGCCTGCAGCTCCTCGTCCAGCGCGGCGCCCTCGCCGCCCTGCGCCAGCGCGCCGCCGAAATACTTCTGGCTCATCGCGACCGTGCGGGAGACCAGGTTGCCCAGCGTATTGGCAAGGTCGGTGTTGATGGTCGAGATCAGCAGCTCATTGGTGAAGTTGCCATCCGAGCCGAAGGGGAAGGTGCGCAGCAGGAAGAAGCGCAGCGCATCAACACCGAAGCGCTCAGCCAGCACATAGGGATCGACCACGTTTCCGCGGGATTTGGACATCTTCTCCCCATTGAAGTTCAGCCAGC
>CAYXIN010000009.1:0-34245 GCA_964465395.1 uncultured Oscillospiraceae bacterium
AATTGTCCAAGGTGTTTGTTCATGTTTCTCGTTGTTTAATTTACAAGGTACACCGCCAGCCTCGCAGGCTCTCATGTGAGCCCCCTCGCGGACAGCTTTGATATAATATCACGCCTTCCGCTTTTTGTCAAGCGATTTTTTCAATTTTTTGAGATTTTTTTAGGGCTTTTTCTAAATATCTACAATTTCTTTGGAATTTCACTTATTTCCCGCTGTTTCTCCCTGTTTTTTGACGTAATTTCTGCGGCGCTTTTTGCCGGTTGACAGCTGCTTTGGGGCGCGGTATAATGCTTTGGGAGGGATTTGGAATGGACAAATCTGTTTTGCGGCGACAAATCGCCGCGCAAAAGCGGTCACTGAGTGCGCAGCAGATTGCAGCAGCCTCCGCGCGTCTGGCCGCCCTGCTTCGCGCGCATCCGCTTTATCAGGCGGCACACGCGCTTTACGCCTACCTGAGCTACAACCAGGAGGTGCGCACCACCCCGATCATCGAGCAGGCCATCCAGGACGGCAAACGTGTTGCAGTGCCGAAGGTTTATGGGCAGGAGATGCGCTTTCTCTGGCTGGACGATCTTTCTCAGATTGCGCCCGGCGCCTACGACATCCCGGAGCCGGTGTTTGACGAGCCGGTTGCCGCGGACCCCGATGCGCTTGTGCTCATGCCCGGCCTGGCATTTGACCCGGCTGGCCACCGCCTCGGCTACGGCGGCGGCTTTTATGACCGCTTCCTCCAGGCGCAGCCCCACCCCACCATCGCGCTTTGCTACGATTTCCAGCTTCTTCCATTTCTGGAAACCGAGTCCTATGATGTACCGGTGGATGCGGTTCTGAGTGCGTCTGTGTCAATTTCTCCGGCTTAGTCATACGCAATTCTCACAGGGAGTGCTGATGCGCACTCCCTGATATTTTTTTGCCTTTTGCGCAGACTAGGCACGGAGGGATTGGATGCTGATTTCATTTTTACGCACGCTGCTGCTTTATCTGCTGCTGGTCATCAGCGTGCGGCTCATGGGCAAGCGCCAGCTTGGAGAGATGGAGCCCGCTGAGTTTGTGGTTGCGCTTCTGATTGCCAATCTTGCCTCAATTCCCATGCAGGATGCGGCGCTGCCGCTGCTGTCGGGCCTGGTGCCGATTCTGGTCGTGCTGGGGCTTGAGCTGGTACTCTCGGCGCTCTCGCTGCGCTCTATCCGTCTGCGGCGCGTTCTGTGCGGCAAGCCGGTGATTCTGATTGAAAACGGAAAAATTCTGGAGCGCAATCTGCGCCGCACGCGCGTCAATCTGGATGAGCTGACGATGCACCTGCGCGAGAAGGATATTTTTGATCTTTCAACGGTCAAATTTGCGATTCTCGAAACGAACGGGCAGATTTCAACGCTGCTCTACGCAAAGGACGCACCGGCCAGCGCGCGCGACGCCGGGATCCGCGTGCGCGAGAATGCGCTGCCCGTTACGCTGATTTCCGGGGGGAAGCTGATGCGCGACAATCTACTTTGCTGCGGCCACGATCTGGCATGGCTGGAGCAGCTTCTCCACCAGCATCGACTCCGGATTCAGGACGTCTTTCTGCTGACGGTGGACGAGCTTGGGCGGGTCTATCTTCTGCGTCGGGAGGAGCTGCGATGAAATACTTTTATATTGGTACAGCAATTCTCCTGCTGCTTCTGCTGTCCGCGCTCCTGCTGGGACAGTGCGTCGCGCAGCAGGCAGAGCTGACCGTGCGCCTGCTGCTGCGCTCCTCGGAGGCGTTGGAGCGGGGTGACTTTCCCGGGGCAGTGCAGGCAGGCGAACAGGCTGCTGCGCAGTGGAACGCCCACGCAGCACTTCTGAGCGTTCTGTTGGGGCACGACGTGCTCGACGAGATCAGTGAGGGCTTCTGCCGCCTGCATGCTTATGGCGCGCTGAAGGACGCAGCGGAGTATCGCAGCGAGTGTGACGTGCTGCGCTTCCGCCTGGAGCATATTGCGGATCGCGATTTCTCCTTTTGGTACAATTTCCTGGCTTTTACTCTTGACCCCCCGCCCTCCTATGCAGTATAATATGGATAAGATGGCCGCAAGCGGCGTCAGCAAGGAGGTAAGCCATGGATATGCAGCAGCGTGACCACCGTTATATTGCGCACACCTACGCACGCTTCCCGCTCGAGGTTGCCGGCGGCCAGGGCTCGATCGTGCGCGGCAGTGATGGCCGCGAGTATATCGATCTGGGCAGCGGCATCGGCGTGAATCTGCTCGGCCTGAACGACCCCGGCTGGATTGCCGCCGTCACAGACCAGCTCCACGCCTTTCAGCACGCTTCCAATTATTACTGCAACGCGCCGGATGCCCTCCTTGCCGAGCAGCTCTGCCGCCGCACCGGAATTGAACGCGTCTTTTTCTCCAACTCCGGCGCTGAGGCAAACGAATGCGCGATTAAGGCCGCACGGCGCTGGGCCGCACGCGAAAAGGGCGCGCAGTACGTTCACATTGTAACATTGGATATGAGCTTCCACGGCCGCACGCTTGCCACGCTCGCGGCCACCGGCCAGGATGCCTATCACCGCGACTACCAACCGCTGCCGCAGGGCTTTCTGCATGTGCCGGTCGAGGATGAGGCCGCGCTGGATGCCGCGCTGACATCCCATCCCTGTGCGGCCATTCTGTTTGAGACGGTGCAGGGTGAGGGCGGCGTGATGCCAATCGGCGCTGCCTATGCCGACACGCTGCGCCGCATGGCGCAGAAGCACAACGTGCTCCTGATGGCCGACGAGGTGCAGTGCGGGAATGGTCGCACCGGCTGGCTCTATGGCTACATGGCCTATGGACTCCAACCGGATGTCGTCTCCACCGCAAAGGGACTCGGCGGCGGTCTGCCAATCGGCGCGACGCTGCTGGGCGCTCGCGTGGCGGATGTATTCGAGCCCGGCTCACACGGCAGCACCTTCGGCGGCAATCCGGTCTGCGCGGCGGGCGCTCTGCACGTGCTCTCACGTCTGGATGACGCAATGCTTGCGGGCGTTCGGCTCCGCTCGGCAGCCATCACGGAGCGCCTGCGCGATGCGCCCGGGATTTGCAGCATCAGTGGCATGGGTCTAATGCTCGGACTTGAGCTGGCGCAGCCCGCGCGTCCCTTTGCCGAGGCGCTTCTGCGTGCGGGCGTACTGGTCACAACTGCCAAGAACAAAATCCGCCTGCTGCCTGCGCTCAACATCCCAATGGAACTGTTATTAAATGCCGTTCAGATCATTCGTGATACTGCGGCTAAAAAATAGGAGGTACTTATGCAACTCAACGGAAGACACTTTCTGACACTGCTCGACTACACCCCCGAGGAAATCACGGGTCTGCTCGATCTTGCAGCCGATCTTAAGGCACAGAAGAAGGCCGGCATTCGCCATGACACCCTCACCGGCAAGAACATTGCCCTGATTTTCGAGAAGACCTCTACCCGCACGCGCTGCTCCTTCGAGGTTGCTGCGCATGACCTCGGTATGCACGTAACCTATCTGGATCCCTCCGGCTCTCAGATTGGCAAGAAGGAATCCATTGCTGACACCGCACGCGTCCTCGGTCGCCTCTACGACGGCATTGAGTACCGCGGCTATGGCCAGGAGATCGTTGAGGAGCTGGCCAGATACGCAGGCGTGCCGGTCTGGAACGGCCTGACCAACGAGTATCACCCCACGCAGATTCTTGCTGACATGCTGACCATCCGTGAGCATCTCGGCACACTGAAGGGCAAGAAGTTCGTCTTTATGGGTGACTGCCGCTACAACATGGCCAACTCCCTGATGATCGGCTGCGCAAAGCTGGGTCTGCATTTTGTTGCCTGCGGCCCCGAGGGATACTTCCCCGCACCGGAGCTGATTGAGAAGTGCCAGGCCATCGCAGCCGAAAACGGCGCAACGTTGGCTTTCGAGACCGATCCCATGATCGCCACCAAGGGCGCCGACGTCATCTACACCGACGTCTGGGTCTCCATGGGTGAGCCGATGGAGGCATGGGAGGAGCGCATCGCCAAGATGCTGCCCTATCAGGTCAACCGCGCGGTTATGGCGAACGCCGGTGAGCAGGCGCTCTTTATGCACTGCCTGCCCGCATTCCACGACCTGAACACCGGCATTGGCCGTCAGATTGGTGTGCAGTTCCACCTCGATGCACTCGAAGTCACCGACGAGGTTTTCGAGAGCAAGCAGTCCATCGTCTTCGACGAGGCCGAGAACCGTATGCACACTATCAAGGCTGTTCTCGCCGCAACACTCGGCTGAGACAATGAAGAACCACGAGTCAGCGGAGAATTATCTGGAAACAATTCTGATTCTCCAGCAGCGCAAGGGTACCGTGCGGGCGATTGATATTGCAAATGAACTCGGCTTCTCCAAACCGAGTGTCAGCGTTGCGCTGAAAAATCTGCGCGAGAAGCAGCAGGTCAGCGTGGATGACGCGGGCAATATCACACTGCTTCCCGCCGGTCTTGCGATCGCGTCCTGTATCTATGAGCGCCACCAACTGCTGACGCGCTGGCTCATCGCCATTGGCGTCGATCCTGACACGGCTGCCGAGGACGCCTGCCGCATGGAGCACGTCATCAGCCCGACCAGCTTTGAGGCAATCAAACGCCACGTCGAGTCTGCCTGACCGCGTTCTGATCGCGAACAAACCATGATGAGCCGCCCTTTAACAAGGGGCGGCTCATTTTTTGCTCCTGAGATAAGAAAACGCATCCGTATGCGCGTGGCATACGGATGCGTTAAAATCAATACAGACGGTAAAAGAGTGCCATAAAGACACCAGCCGCAAGGAGAAAGGCAGCGCCCGTAATAATCAGAAACAGGAAACTGTTATTCTCCTTCTCTGCGCGCTTTTCGCGCTTCTCCTCGACATAGTCGTAGTAGCGCAGGTGGCGGGACTCACGGTGAATCCAGTGAAACAGGAAGCGAACCGCATAGGTCAGGCCATCGAAAGCGCCCTGACGCGCGACCCAGCACAGGATACCCACGCAGATCAGCGAGACACCGGGAATCGTGCAGGCGTCGCAAAGAATGCGGTAGCGATCGACCGCCTCCTGAGCGGACTGGAAGCCATAGTTCGACGCAATGAGGGCTGCCATGGCTCCGCCGATCAGCAGCGCGCAGACATAGCTGACGATCTGACTGATGGTCTTTTTGCTCACAGACCCAGCTCCTCGTGGTACTTCTTCTCCTCCGCGTCGTTGCAGTAGACATAATGTCCGGGGAGAATCTCGCGCAGCGTCGGCTTGTCCACACTGTAATCATGCTCAGCAAGCTGATTATAGGTGATTCTGGTGCGGTTCTTCTCAGAACGGGGGTCAGGCTGCGGAATCGCGGAGAGCAGAGAACGGGTATAGGGGTGAAGCGGGTGACGGAAGAGCTCCTCAGAGGTGGTGAGTTCGACCATCTTGCCATAGTACATAACGCCGATACGATCGGAGAAGTACTTGACGACCGAGAGGTCATGGGCAATGAACAGAATGGTCAGGCCGAGCTTCTCGCGCAGCTCGTTGAGCAGATTGATGATCTGCGCCTGGATGGAGACGTCGAGAGCAGAGATCGGCTCATCCGCGATCAGAAGATCGGGGCGCATAATGACCGAGCGGGCGATACCGATACGCTGGCGCTGGCCACCGGAGAACTCGTGCGGATAACGACCGGCATGCTCACGAACGAGGCCAACCATCTCGAGGATCTCATAAACCTTCTCCTCAATGTAGGCTTTGTCCTTCACACCATTGATGACAAGGCCCTCCGCGATGATTTCCTTGACGGTCATACGCGGATTCAGCGAGGCAATCGGATCCTGGAAGATCATCTGGATCTTGGTGACAAGCTCGCGATCCACATGCTTGTGGTCGTGGACTGCGCTGCGAATCTGAGCGCGGAAATTATCAACCTTCTCCTTCAACGCCTGGTTGAGTGTGGCGATCTCCGCATCATTGCGATCCTTATTGGCAGGATTGGCGGCGCTGTCAGCGCGGAGCTGCTTAATCTTCTCAGCAGTCTCGCGCTGTGCGTCCTTAATGCCCTGCTTGTAGGAATTGGTGCCGGCGCAGATACGCTGGCCCTTGAAATAGATGCTGCCGGAGGTGATGTCGTAGATACGGATGATCGAGCGGCCGGTCGTGGTCTTGCCACAACCGGACTCACCGACAAGACCGAAAACCTCGCCGCGCTTGATGTCAAAGCTGACATCATCAACGGCCTTAACGGGGCCAAAGTACTGGCAAAGATGCTCAACTCTGAGCAGAGTTTCCTGATTATTGCTCATTCTGGGCACCTCCGTTCTTCTTCAGCATACGGGCAATACGGTCAGAGATGATCTTCGGCATTTCAACCTTGGGGGCATCCGGGTGGAGCAGCCAGGTCGCGGCCGAATGGGTCTCCGAAATGGGGAACATCGGCGGCTGCTGCTCAAAGTCGATCTGCATCGCGTACTTGTTACGCGCAGCAAATGCGTCGCCCTCGGGCGGATAAATCATGTTGGGGGGTGTGCCGGGAATTGCATCCAGCTTCTCCTTGGTGTCAAGGTCAGGCATGGAGGCCAGCAGCGCCCAGGTGTAGGGATGGCAGGGGTTATAGAAGACATCGTCCGCTGTGCCATACTCAACGATCTTGCCGGCGTACATAACGGCGATATCGTCAGCCATGTTCGCCACAACACCAAGGTCATGGGTGATGAAGATGACGGAGAGGTTACGCTCGACCTTCAGGCGGTTAATCAGCTCCAGAATCTGAGCCTGGATGGTCACGTCCAGTGCGGTCGTCGGCTCATCGCAGATCAGAATGTCGGGATTGGCCGCCAGTGCAATCGCGATGACGATACGCTGGCGCATACCGCCGGAGAACTCAAAGGGATACTGATTATAGCGTCTTCTCGGCTCATGGATGCCGACTTCCTCCATCAGCTTGATTGCCTTCTGCTTGGCCATCATCTTGGTCACGCGGTAGACAACCTCGGAGGCCTGCTCCTTGAGGTAATCAATCAGCTCAAGGGAGCGTGCATCCAGATCAATTGGGGTCTGGATATACTCCTTATAGCGCGTTTCCAGGCGGCTGATGACGGTCACGATGCCTTCCTTCAGCTCATCCAGATCGAATACACGCTTCGGGACGACCTTCCAGTCAACCTTCTTGCCGCGGGCAATGAGGGACTCACGTCTGCGGGTCTGACGGTCAAAGCGTCTCTCCTCCTTCGGGTTGGTCTTGACTGCCTTGAAGTACTTATCAATGGCGTAGATCAGAGAGGTGCCGAAGGTATAGGCGGCGCTGTCCTTATAAATCTCCATGCGGTCGATGGTCTGCTCGACCTTCTTGATGAGGGTCTTGGCATAGCTCTTCGCCTGGGATTTGGTATAAGTACCGGCATAGAATTTCTTTGCTTCCGCAAAGTCAGCAAGAATCTCACGCTTAAGGGCAAGGGCTGCATCATGAGAATACGCAATGGCCTTGGACTCGGACTTCATGAACTCGAGCATGAAGTTCTGGTTCAGGTAGTCAAGCGCAACCTGGTCAAGCTTCTCGCGCGGCATGGAAAGCAGGTCTGCATCGGGATTGCCCAGCTTGTAGTAGCCGATGCGGAAGAAGTTCGGCTTCTTCTGCTCGCACATCTTCTTGAGCAGGGTGTCAATCTTGCGCAGGGTTTCCGCCGTCTCGGCGCTCAAAACCTCGCCCTCGGCGGGCTTGGACTTGCGGTTGCCAACCAGCTCAGAGCGGAGCTGTGCAAGCTCATTGTCGTAGCCAGCGGTGAAGAAGGGGTCCTTAATCGCGCGCATACGGGAGATGTAGTCATTCAGGTTCAGACTCACATCGACCTTCTGCTTCTTATCGACAAGGAAGAGGAAGTCCTCAATGTTGGCCTGGAGCTCAACAGCGAAGCTCTCGGCAACATTATAGCTGTTCTCAAGGCGGTTGGCCTCGATGCAGAACTTATTAAAGGTAGAAATCTGGTTGTTGACGCGGCCAGCCTCACTCTTGCCTTCAGCGGCAATCATGTTGGTCTTGAGCAGCGCCAGCATGGAATTGAAGTGCTGACGGGCAGTGCGGCGGTTGATCTTATTCTTCAGGAGCATGGCCTCTGTGATCTGCTTGCCGATCTTGACAATCGGGTTCAGAGAGGAGAGGGGATCCTGGAAGATCATGGAGATCTTGTTGCCGCGGACATCGCACATTTCTTCCTCTGTGATTTTCAGCAGGTCTCTGCCGTCATAGAGGATTTCGCCGCTGTCGATGATCGAGTTGCCGGCGAGGATGCCCATAATTGCCTTAGAGGTAACCGACTTACCGGAGCCGGATTCGCCAACGATGGCGAGCGTTTTGCCGCGTTCCAGGTCAAAGGAGATATCGCGGACAGCCTTAACCGTACCACCATTTGTACGGAAGGAAATCTTCAGTTTCTTAACTTCAAGAATCTTATCCATACATTACTCCTCCACGCCGCGCAGAGACGGGTTAAACGCATCGCGCAGGCCGTTACCGAACAGGTTGAAGCTGATCATCAGCAGGGAAATAAAGATCGCAGGAACAATCATCAGGTGGGGTGCATTCGTCCAGATGCCCTGTGCCTCAGACAGCAGGGTGCCCAGGGAGGTGGACTCCGCAGTGCCGAGCTTGACAATGCCGAGGAAACTGAGGTTGGACTCCGTCAGAACGGCACTCGGGATCGCCAGAGCGGTAGAGGTGATGATGGTACCCAGCGTGTTGGGGAAGATGTGCTTCCAGATGATGCGGCGGTCACGCGCACCGAGGGTGCGGGCAGCCATGACATACTCCTGGTTCTTGAAGCGATAGAACTGGGTTCTGACGCGGTAGGCGGTGCCGATCCAGCCGGTCACAACATAGGCGAATATCAGAGACGGCAGCGGGCCGACCTTCGCCGCAAGGTGAATCTGGAAGAGCGTCGCAACAACGATGAAGGGAACGTTACTCAGAATATCGGAGACACGCTCGAGAATGATATCGAGCCAGCCGCCATAGTAACCTTCCACAGCGCCATACATTGCGCCAAGGATGAAGTTGATGAAGCAGGTTGCAACCGCAATCAGCAGAGAGAGCTTGATGCCGCCGGCAACACGCTGCGCCATATCGTAACCCTGGGAGTCGGTGCCGAGGATGTAGTTCGGCTCGAAACCATTGGCATAACGATAGTAGTTGTAGTAGAGAACACGAATCTTGTACTGGGAGGTCTCGAAGGAGCCACCGCCGGTGTTCTTGTAGTAGCGGACATTGCCATTCTCATCGCGCTCGTAGTTTTCCTCAAGAACGATATCAGAGGTGGTCATGTCCTCGGGCAGCTCGATCACCACGGCCTTGCCGGTGCTGCTGAGGGTGACGGGCTGGCTCTTCTTGTTAACCTTGTACCAGTTATTTGCATTGGAGGCATCGGGGTTCCACTCATTGTCAGCAACCAGCGGATAGAGAACCTGAATACCGGTCTCCTCCTGCCAGGCAACGATATTGCGGTACTCGTCCTGCTTGACGCTCTTATAGATGAAGCCAACCTCAAGGTAGGTGTCGATCTTCGCGTCGGTGTAGGTACGGGTCTCCTGCTTCTTGGCGTTGAGGGAGGTGATAGGCGTGCCGGTGACAAGCATCGGCTGATACTCACTCTGGTAGCCCTCGGCCAGGGTCACATTGCCGAGACCATCGACGTCCTCCGCGGCAACGCCGACAGCGATAGCCTTAACCAGACCCTTGTCGGAGAAGTCACGGCTCACGCCGCCGGTAACGATGTTAAGATTCTCACGCAGCCAAACATTTCTGGGGCCCTTCTTTGCGTAGTAGGAGTCCATGAAGGTATGATCCATCGTGGAAACCAGCGGGCAAATGAAAGAGTAGAGAATAATTGCAATGATGATGATTGCAGCCACAACGGAAGCCTTGCTCTTGCAGAAGCGGTTGAAGGCATCGCGGAAGTAGCCAATGGGCTTGTCGTCGAATTTCTTATCGGACAGACGCTCGCCAATATTGACAAGCTGGAACTTCTCCTTGGGGATATTCGGGTAAATATTCTTATTTTCAGCCATTTACTTCTCCCCCATTCTGATGCGCGGATCAATAAATCCGTAGCTGAGGTCAACCACAATGCCGCTGAGAAGGCCGAGGGTAACATAGAATACCGTGTCAGCCATAAAGACGTCGTAGTCAAAGAGGTTAATTGCCTGCAAATAGAGCTGGCCAACGCCAGGGATGGCGAAGATCTGCTCGATAACGAAGGAGCCACCGAGAATACCGATAAAGCTGGAGAGGATCATCGGCAGGATGGGAACCATAGCGTTCTTCAGCGCATGGCGGGAGGTTGCCTGGGCGCGGGTCAGACCCTTGGCGCGGGCAAGCAGCATGTAGTCAGAGGTCAGGGTCTCCGTCAGCTCCGCACGAGTGTAGCGGCAGAGCGTTGCGATCGTGCCGAAGGACAGGGACAGAATCGGCAGGATCATGGAATAGAGCATCTTGCCGGAGAACCAGGAGCCGCCGCCATCCGCGAGGGAATAGATGGTGATGGGGAACCAGTCCAGCTTGAAGTAGAAGAAGAACTGCATCAGGAAGGCGTAGACGAAGGAGGGGACGGAAATGAAAACCATAACCGCCGTGCTGATAAAGGAGTCCTGCCACTTATTCTTCTTGATGGCCGCATAGATGCCAAGCAGAAGGCCGACAGGGACAGAAAGGATCAGCGAGAACAGGTTGACAACGATCGTGGGCGGCAGACGATCCACAATCAGATTCATTGCCGGCTCACGGAACTGGATGTACCACGAGGTACCGAAGTCACCCTTGGTGAAGATGTTTTTCAGGTAGATGCCATATTGCACCAGAAGTGGCTCGTTGTAGCCGAGCGCATCCCAGCGCGCTTCGATGATTTCGCGCTCAGATTCCTTCTGGGGCATTTCACGCGGAAGCATGCGAATCAGCATGAAGCAGATGGTAACAATTACAAACAGAGTCAGAACCATCAGCAGAACACGCTTAATTACGTATTTGGTCATTCAACTCTCTCCTTTTTTGAGTGTACCTTGCAGGTGGCGTATCCGAAAACGCCTCGTAAAGAGCAATGCAGCGCAAATACGAAGCGACACCCTTATTGCTCCAAAGCACATGAAGTGACATTTCATTCTATGGAGCAACAAGGGCGTCGCTCCCTATACGCTATTGGGATTGGCTGACGTCTGGACGCAGCAGGAATCAGCGGCGACCCGGGGAAATGCAAAACGCACATTCGGAATAATCGGATACCTATTTCAGCACCGCCCAAAGGGAAAACCGGCAGGTGCAGAAGATTCATAAGTAAGGGCAGCCACGGACCATAAAAAATCGTGGCTGCGTGGTTGAAAAATCCGCAAGCCGCAGGGGAGATTGCTCTCCCCTGCTTGTTGCGGATCGAGATGGCTCAATGAGTCAGCTCAATTCGGAAATTATTCGTAGCTGATGGTGCCGCCGCACTCGGTGACGTAAGCATCCCACTCAGCGTCGGTGTAGTTGTAGGACATCAGACGCATGCCGCCGAAGTCGTACATGATGTTGTAGTCCTCGGTGTAGTAGCTGACCTTGTATGCGAGCATGAAGCTGGCGGTGGTAGCAGCCAGAGGAATACGATAGTACAGGCCCAGCCAAGCCTCTTCCATCTGAGCAGTGATGGAGAGCTTAACCTTGTTGTCAGCGTTGGCATAAGCGCCAGTGCCGATCAGAGCGCCGGACCACTCGTACCAGGTCATGGTGACCTCTTCGCCCTCAACCGTCAGAGTCAGGTTGGTGGTCTTGGGGTCATAGCAACCAGTCTCGTTGACGTTGTACTGGTCGGTGTCGCAGTAGACCTGGAAGTTACGGAAGGGATAGAAGGCAGCGCCGCCCCATGCGCCGTAGCCGATAGCAAAGTTGCCATTGGGAACGTCGCTGTAACGGTCATCCAGATTGCCGATACCCTCGAGGGTCAGAGCGCCGAAGCCGGAGCCTTCGAGAGCAGCATTCAGGTACTTCTGGATCAGCTCAACCTGCTGGTTGTCGGTGGAGTCCATGGTGCCCTTTTTGTAAGCAATACGGATGTGGATGGGATCGCCAGCGGTGTAGAGGCCGTCAGCAACGAGCTCTTCGCAAGCGGTCTTCATGAGAGCCTGAGCCTCAGTGAGGTTGTAGCCGTTGATGGACTCATAAGCGTCCTTCAGGGTAGCGTAGGGAGTGCCCTCGCCGTACTCAACGCCATAGACGTTGCAGATAGCCTGCATAGCCTCGTCGGAGCCACGGTAGGAGGAGGTGGGATCGTTATAAACATCGTAGAAGTACAGGGTGTTCATAACAGCGTAAGCGGGCTTGTAGCCGGGGGTAGCGGTGACCCACTCGGTACGGTCGATCGCCAGGGAGAAAGCGTTACGGAAGTTCTGGTTGGACAGAACGACAGAGTTGGTGTTGCCCTTGGAGGCATCCATAGCCTTCAGTGCATCAACGCCAGTGTTGAAGAAGAAGGACTGGGTGTAGGTCTCGTCGACCTTGTAGAGAACGTCGGAGGTGCTGTAGGTCAGCAGGTCCTCGGTCTCGGGGGACCACTCGGTCAGGGCGCCCTTCAGGAAGGCCTGCTTCATAGCAGCGCTGTCCATGACGTCGATGACGATTCTGGTGGTCTGATACTGCTGGACGGACTCGCCGTCAACCAGGTAATTGGTGTAGGAGACCAGGTTGCCAGCCTCATCCTCTTCCCAACCATACCAGTTCTCGTTCTGAACGAGAACGATCTGCTTGGCGGGCTGATAGGACTCGAGCTTGTAGGGACCATAGGACATGGTGGTCTCGACGGAGGTGCCGTAGTTGGTGGTGGTCAGGGAGCCGGTGGTCTCCTTGCCAGCCTCGTAGAGGCCCTCATAAACGAGCCAGGTGTCGGTGCAGGAGGTGAGGAAGTAGTTCTTCTCAATCGCGGTCTGGCAGACATAGCGGATGGTGTAGTCATCAACCTTGTAGCAGCCGACGGACTCATAGCCGACAACGGGGTTCTCGAAAGCATAGACGAGGTAGTTGACAGCGTCAGCCTCGGTCTCGCCCCACACCTCGGGAGCGAAGGTGATCATCTCAACCAGCAGAGCCAGGGTCTCATCGTTCAGAGCGATGTTGCCGTTGGCATCGGCCATAGCCATCAGAGCCTCATACTGCTCAGCGCCGAGGTAGCCAGCGCCCATGTAACCAGCAGCGTTCAGGCTCTCGAGGCTGTCGCCACCCAGCCAGCTCAGACCCTGGGTCATAGCGATCATGACAGCAGTGCCGTCTTCCAGCGTGTAGGAGCCGTCCTCAGCCTTGGTCAGGTCTTCCATAGCCGCGACAACGCCGGTGACCTCTTCGTAGGTGGTGGTGCCGGACTTGTAGAATGCGTTGCCGCCAGCAACAGCGGACTCACCAGCATAGTACAGGTTCGCACGATAGTTCTTCATGCTGGAGTTGAGAAGCTGCTCCATGGAGTAGATGTAGGTGTCAGCATTGATGGGGGTACCATCCTGCCAGGCAGCGTTCTCATTCAGCTTGATCTCGTAGACGTAGCCCTCGGTCACGTCAGCGGAGGTCTTGCCAGCGGGAAGGGTGACAGCGTACTTGTCCAGGTCAGCCTGGTTGTCAGCGGTCACGTCCTCGATGGAAGTAGCCATGTCATAGACCCACTGATAGACGCCGTTCTCGGAGTCCTCAATGGACAGGTCAACGAAACCGGCGGACAGATAGCCAAGGATGGTATCGTCAGCGTTGGTTTCCCAGGTGTGCGGGTTCCAGTTGGTGCCCAGTGCAGAAGATGCTGCATTGTAGGTGTAGCTTGCCTTCTCGGCGGCGGGGGTGTCAGAGCTTTCGGGCGTATTGCTGCTCTCCTGGCCATCGTCACTGTTGTCGGGCTGAGCGGGATCCTTTGCGCAGCCAACGAACAGTGCAGACAGCATGCAGACAGCCAGCAGCAGGGCCAGAAGTCTCTTCATGGTGTTGCTCATTGTGTTTCCTCCATTTTCCTCATTTTATTTAACAGAGTCACGCCGGAGGGCGTGCTCTCTGTCTCGAAATTCAGGCGGAATTGCCTCCGCAGGGCCGCCCGCAACCGGGCGCAGGAATAAAAAATCGACAGAAATTTTTTATTATTGTAGCAGAAAGCCATTGAAATTGCAAGGCTTAATTTCCCGTCTTGCAAGCTTTGGGGACTGTTTTTCAACTGGCGGTGTATATCTTATCACATATGGGTAACAGATTGCAAGGCTTTTTTATTTATTGCAAAAAATTGTATTTTATTGGCGAAAAAGCAGTGTATATTGTGGTGTATGTATAGAATTTTCCCTTAAAACGTCCGCCTTTTCTCCCATGCCAGGCTGTGCTAAAAATGAATATATACACCTTGTTCCACGATTTGCACAAAGTGCAGGCGCGAATTTTATGAAAAATGACCAGCCCTTTCTGGCACAATTCCATCGATTACCGATATGATTTTATGTAAAACTGCTGCAATCAGCCCGCATTTTCGGCCAGCCAGTCACGAATCTGGCTGCCGATATCGCGGATGCAGCCCGCCTCATAGGGCACGCGCAGGCCTGCGCTGCGGCAGAGCTCCTCGAAGGTCTTTGTGCCGGCCTGATCGACGAAGGAGAGATACTTCTGCCAGGCAGCCTGGCGGTCGCGCAGCGAAAGCGTCCAGAGCTGGAAGGCCACGGTCTGCGCCATGCAGTAATCAATGTAATACAGCGGGTGCAGATAGACATGCAGCTTCCACTGCCAGTGGGAATAGCGGCCGTAGAAGGGCAGGCCATCCATGCTCAGCCAGGGACGGTACTTGTGCTCCAGCTCCTCCCAGACGGCGTTGCGCTCCGCCGGGGTCAGATTCTCGTTCTCATACATGCGGTGCTGGAATTCGTCAATCATGCAGCCATAGGGGATGAAATCGAGGCTGTCCTCGCAGTGCGCCAGCTCATACTTCGCAGTTCTGGCTCCAAAGAAATTCTTATGATAGTCCTGGGTCAGAAATTCCATGCTCATCGAGTGGCACTCGCAGGCCTCCATCGTCGGTGACCAGAGGGAGGGATGAATCGCCGGATTATGCATGGCGCGGTAGAAGGCGAAGGCATGGCCGGCCTCATGCGTCAGCACATCGACATCTCCGGCTGTGCCGTTGAAGTTGGAGAAGATGAAGGGTGCCTGATAGCTCGGGAAATGGGTGCAGTAGCCGCCGGGCGCCTTGCCCTCGCGGGAGAGGACGTCAAACAGCTCGCTGTCAAACATGAACTCGACGAATTCCTTCGTCTCCGGGCTCAAATCCTGATACATGGCCTTGCCCGCTGCAAGAATCTCATCCGGGGTGCCCTCCGGCTCGGCATTGCCGTCGGCAAAGCGGAAATTATCATCATAAATGCACAGACGCTCGACACCGATGCGGCGGCGCTGCTTCTCCTTGACCTCCGCGATGATCGGCACGAGGTCGCGGGCAATCTGCTCGCGGAAGGCCGCCAGCTCCTTCCCGCCATAGCAGTTGCGGCCGAGGCGGTCATAGCCAAGCTGAAGATAGTTCTCGTGACCCAGCAGACGGCCCTGCGCATTGCGGTTCTTCACCAGCCGGTCAAAGATTTCGTCCAGCTCCTGCTGATGGGCGTCAAAGGCGCGGCCCTCGGCCTCAAACGCAGCGCGGCGCACCGCGCGGTCGGCGCTGCCCTTATACTTGCCCAGCATGGGCAGCGGCATGGTCTTGCCCTCAAACTCGACAGTCATGCCCGCATAAAGCTTCTGATACTGCGACTCCAGGCGGCTGGCCTCCTGCATCAGCGGAATCAGCTCCGGGCGGAAGCTGCGGCGCTCGATTTCCATATTCCGGAACAGCAGCGTGCCATAATGCGCCTCCAGCTCCGCGCGGAAGGGCGAATCCAGCAGCGCGGCATTCAGCTCATTGCTTCTCTCGCTGAGCTCCGGGGCAATCTGGTCAAAATAGTCCCGCTCCGCATCATAGAATTCGTCGCGGGTGTTGATGGTGTTGCGAACATAGGCAAGGCTCATCATCGTCTCAGCATACTGACTCTCCTGCGTGAGCGAATCAAAGGCCGCAATCTGCGCGGCAGCCGTCTGCGCCGCGCGAATGGTGGCGGCAGTCTCCGTCATTCTGGCCTTCAGCGCCTCAATATCCGGGCGCTGATAGGGATATTCCGAAAATTTCATAAGCAGTCTCCTTCTTCAATTGAATTTTCTGCGGAAGCATTCTCCCGCTGCCACAGCAGGCAGAAGCCGCCGGGCACCAGCGCGCTGCGCGCGCCGTCGTCGCAGTAGCCGCGGCCAAAGAGCAGCCGGCCGCGTTCGGGCAGGCACCAGTCATGCGCCGCGAGGTTGACATAAATCCGAACCGTCTGGCCCTGCCAGCGGCGGACAAGATGCAGCCTCCCCTGCCCCGCCTCCAGCACGCGGACATCGCCCAGGCGCAGCACCTCCAGCTTACGCTTCATGCAGGCAAGCTGGCGGAAATAGTCATGCAGCGTCCAGTCGATCTGCTGCCAGGGGAAGCAGCGGCGGCAGAAGGGATCGTCGAAGCCCTCAGCCCCCGCCTCGTCGCCATAGTAGATGCTGGCCATACCGGGCAGCATGAATTGCAGGAAGGCCGCCTGCCGCAGACGCTCCACCGCCAGCGCGCGTGCCTCCGGCGAGAGGCGGCGGGTTGCCTTTTCCTCCTTTGAGCCCTCGAAGCGGTCGCCCAGCAGCGTCAGAATACGCGGCGTGTCATGACTGCCCAACAGGTTCATCACGCAGGAAAGCACCTGCGGCGGGTAGTTCTCCGCCAGGCGCATGATCGCCTCACCGAGCGCCGCGCCGTCGTCCTCCCGGCGCACATAGTTGATGATGGCAGTGCGCCAGGGATAGTTCATCGTTGCATCCAGCTCCGCATCCACGAAATAGCGGCGCCAGACGCCGTAAGCGCGCTTGTTGGAGGCATCCTCCCAGACCTCGCCCAGCAGCAGCGCGTCCGGACGGATTGCGCGGATGCGCTCTCTGAGACGGCGGACAAAGGCATCGGGCAGCTCGTCCACCACATCCAGGCGGAAGCCGTCCGCGCCCAGGGCAAGCCAGTGCGCCACAACGGAATCCTCGTCATCAATCACGAAGCGCTGATAGCTTGGCGTCAGCTCCTCCACACAGGGGAGGGTCGGGATATCCCACCAGGCCTCATAGCGCTGCGGGTAGTCCTGAAAGCGATACCATTCGCGGTAGGGCGACTGCGGATCGCTGAGCGCCCCGTGGCCAAAGACACCCTTCGCGTCAAAATAGCGGCTGTTGCTGCCGGTGTGCGAAAAGACGCCGTCCAGGATGACATACATCCCCAGCCGGTGCGCCGCCGCGCAGAGGGCACGGAAGTCCTCCTGCGTGCCCAGCATCGGGTCAATGCGCAGATAATCGGCCGTATCATAGCGATGGTTGGAATAGGCCATGAAGATGGGATTCAGATAAATAATCTGCACCCCCAGCTCCCGCAGATAGGGCAGCTTTTCCCGGATTCCGGCAAGGTTTCCGCCATAAAAATCGTTGTTCCAGTTTCCCTGCGCATCCGGCAGATAGGCAGGCGTCTCATTCCAGTCGGTGTGAACGGTGAAGGGGCGCAGCTTATCCGTCAGGTCGCAGTCGCCGCTTTTGTGGAAGCGGTCGGGCAGAATTTGATAAATCACCGCGCCGCGCGCATAATCCGGCACAGTATAGTCCGCGGGGACGCAGCTTAGCTGCCACTTTTCACCGGCCTCCATGTTGGTGTCGCTGCCCACGCGGTAGAGGGAAAAGCCGCCCTCAGCCTTGGTGATGCGGAACCAGTAGAAATACAGCCCCGCCTCCAGCACGAAGTCCCCGCGCCAGATTTCATAGGAGCCCTGCGTCCGCTCGCGGCTGAGCGCGATGCGCGGGCCGGGCTGCGCGTCCGGGTCCTCAAAGAGCAGCTCCACCCGGACGGCGCCGCAGTCTACCGGAATGTGGATATGCACGGTGCACGTCTCCCCCGTCCGGAGGGTGCCAAAGGGCGTCTTGAAGCGCGCATCGCGGCTGTCATACAGAATTCTCATTTCAGGTGCCAGATCTGTCCGGCATACTCGCCAACCGCGCGGTCTGCGGAGAAAATACCGGCCTTTGCAATATTGACCAGGGACATTTCGCTGAAGCGTCTGCTGTCCTGATAGGTCTGCGCCACCACGCGCTGCGCTCTGGCGTAATCCGCAAAGTCGGCCACCGTCATATAGGGGTCAGCCGTGCCGAAGCGGTTGGTCAGCAGGCAGGCAACCAGATCGTCAAAGCGCTGCCCCAGCACACCGGAGGTCAGCATATCCAGCACCTCGCGCAGCTCGCCCGTCAGGAACTGGTTGGGGTTATAGCCCCGCTGCCACAGTTCCTCCACCTCGTGCGCACGCAGGCCAAAGAGGAAGATGTTCTCATCGCCCACCTGCTCGTGGATTTCCACGTTCGCGCCGTCGAGTGTGCCGATGGTCACGGCGCCATTGAGCATGAGCTTCATGCAGCCGGTGCCGGAGGCCTCCTTGCCCGCAACGGAAATCTGCTCCGAAATATCGGCCGCAGGAATGATGATTTCGGCCAGCGAGACCTTATAGTCCTCGATAAAGACGACCTTGAGCTTGTCGCGCACCTCCGGATCGGTGTTGACCAGATTGGCCACGGCAAAGATCAGGCTGATGATCTGCTTGGCGCGGATATAGCCCGCAGAGGCCTTCGCCGCGAAGATGAAGGTGCGCGGCACAAAGCTGCCGCCGGGGTTTCTTTTGATCTCGCGGTAGAGGGAAAGCACATGGAGGATGTTCAAAAGCTGGCGCTTATACTCATGCAGGCGCTTGATCTGTATGTCAAAGATCGAGTCGGGGTCTACGCGGATGCCGTTCTTTCTGGCGATGAAGTCCGCAAGGCGCTGCTTGTTCTGGTGCTTGATCTGCTGAAGCTGGGCAAGCACCTGCGCATCGCTGCGGTAGCGCAGAAGCTTCTCCAGCTCCCGCGCGTCGCGGCAGAAGCCATCCCCGATCAGATCGGTCAGATAGTCCGTCAGCAGCGGATTGGACTGGCAGAGCCAGCGGCGATAGGCGATGCCGTTGGTCACATTGGTGAAGCGCTCAGGCGTAAGCTGGCAGTAGTCGCGGAAAATGCCGTTGCGCAGGATATCCGTGTGCAGCTTGGAGACGCCGTTGACCGCGTGACAGGCCGCCAGGCACAGATTGGCCATGCGCACCTCATTGTTGGCGATGACGGCCATATAATCAATCTTGGCCCAGTCGCCGGGGTAGGTCTGACTCAGGCGCTCGATCAGGCGGCGGTTGATCTCCACACAGATGGAGTAGATGCGCGGAAGCTGCTCGCGGAACAGATCCACACTCCAGCGCTCCAGCGCCTCACTCATCACGGTGTGGTTGGTGTAGGAAAGCGTGCGGCAGGTGATATCCCAGGCGCGCTCCCAGCTATACTCCTGCTCATCGACAAGCAGGCGCATCAGCTCCGGCACGCACAGCGCCGGGTGGGTGTCATTGATGTGGATGGCAACCTTGTCCGGCAGGTTGTCAAAGGTGCGGTACTTCTTGAAATGCTTTTTCAGGATGCTCTGCATGGAGGCCGAAACCAGCAGATATTGCTGCTTCAGGCGCAGGCGCTTGCCCTGGATATGGTCGTCCGCCGGATAAAGCACCTTGGAGATGGTCTCGGCCATGGTGTTGCGCTCAAGCGCGCGCAGATAATCGCCGCGCGAGAAAGCCGCCATGTCGAAGCTCTGGGGCAGATTGGCGCTCCAGAGGGTCAGGCGGTTGGCCGCGTCGCTGTCATAGCCGGAGATGAACATGTCATGCGGCACCGCCATGACCGCGTTGTAGCCCACCTGTGCCACCTTGAAGCGGCCATTTTCATCCACCCATTCGCGCACCTCACCGCCGAATTTGACCTCCACGGCGTCGTCCTCGCGGGTATGCAGCCAGACATCACCCATCTCCAGCCAGTTATCCGGGAACTCCATCTGCCAGCCATCGACGATCTTCTGGCGGAAAATGCCGAATTCATAGCGGATTGAGTAGCCCGTCACGGGATATCCCATCCCGGTCGCCGCATCCATATAGCAGGAGGCCAGACGTCCAAGACCGCCGTTGCCGAGGCCCGCATCCGGCTCCATGGCGCACAGCGCGTCCAGGTCGAAGCCGTAGCGCTTCAGGCCCTCGCGACATTCGCGCTCAAGGCCGAGATTGAAAAGATTGTTGCGCAGGCTGGTGCCCACCAGGAACTCCATCGACATATAATAGACTTCCTTCTGCCCCTCCTGCGCGCAGCGGTTGCCGAATGCATGGTTTTTCTGCATCAGCAGCTCGCGCAGAACGCGGCAGAGCGCGCGATAGACCTGCTTCTCCGTGGCCTCGCTCATATCGCAGCCAAACAGACGCAGCAGCGCGTCGTTAACCTCCTGAATGACATCGATGTGCTGTTGTTCCGTGGTTGCAGCAACGGTTTTGCTTTGCTTGTTCATGGGTCCTCCTAAAAAATCGTGTGGTTTTCGTCGGCAGGCAGCCAACGCTTATTTGCTCAGCAGCTCATGATAGAGCCGCATATATTCCTCCGCCGGATATTTCCAGCTATAATCCCCGCGCATATTCTTCTCCACCAGGCGGCTCCACTTGGCACGGTCGCCATAATAGAGGCCGACTGCGCGGTCAATTGCGCCCAGAAAATCATCGGCGTTATAGCTCTGGAAGGTGAAGCCGCGCCCCTCCTCCGTCTGCGGATTGAAGGGCGGCACCGTGTCGCGCAGGCCGCCTGTGGAGGAGACGACCGGCACCGCGCCATAGCGCATGGCAATGAGCTGCGACAGGCCGCAGGGCTCCGACTTGGAGGGCATCAGGTAGATATCCGCGCCGGCATAAACGCGCGAGGCCAGCGCCGGATCAAAGCGCAGGCAGACGGCCACCCTGCCCGGATACTGTCGGGCAAGCGCGCTGAGGGCATACTCATACTGCTTCTCACCGGTGCCGACAATCACGAGCTGAATCTCGCGCTCAGCCAGGCGTTGCGCAATGTAGCAGAGCAGATCAATGCCCTTGTGCCCGGCCAGCCGCGTCACCATCGCCAGAATCGGCGCATCCGTAGCCGTAGAAAGCCCCAGCTCCCTGCGCAGGGCTTGCTTGTCCGCTGCCTTGCCCGCCATGTCTCCGACCGCATAGCGCTGCGCAAGCGCCGGGTCGGAGGCCGGATCATAGACGCCGGTGTCAATGCCGTTGGTGATGCCCCAGAGCCAGACCTGCCGCAGCACCCCGTCAAGGCGGTGGGCATAGTAGGGGTAGCACAGCTCCTGGGCGTAGGTTTTGGAAACGGTCGTGACAATATCCGCCGTTTCCAGCGCGCCCTTCATCATGTTGACTGCGCCGTCAAAGAGCAGGCGGCTGCGGTATGCCTCGGGCAGACCCAGAATGTTGTCGAAGAAGTCGGCATCCGCCCACCCCTGATACTCAACATTGTGAATCGTAAAGACCGTGCGCGTATGCGGGCACCATTGTCCGTAGAGCGCGCGGCAGTAAATGGGCGTCATTGCCGCCTGCCAGTCGTGGCAATGCAGCACATCCGGCTTGAAGTCCAGGTAATACAGCGCGGCCATGACCGCCTTGGAGAAATAGGCGAAGCGCTCGCCGTCGTCAAAATCGCCATAGATCGTGCTGCGGCTGCCGAAATAATAATCATTGTCAATGAAGTAAACGTGCAGGCGCTCGTGCGCAGTGCGCAGACGGACAATGCCCACATAGACCTCGCGCCAGGCCAGCTCCATATGGAACGCGCCCACCGGCTCCACAGGCAGCGTCTCGTTGGACTTGACGCGCTTGTAGTAGGGCAGGAACAGGCAGACCTCGTTGTCCTCCAGCCCGGCCAGCTCCGGCGGCAAAGCCTGCATCACGTCTCCCAGGCCACCTGTCTTGACATAGGGCGCAGCCTCGGAAGCAACCATTGCAATTTTCATACGACCTCTCCTTTTTTCAGAATCAGCGGATGGCCCGGCGTGCCGCGCAGGCAGGCGCCGGCGCGCACAGTAACGCCCTTGTCCAGGATGGCATACTCCACCACGGCGCCCTCACCGATTCTGGCATCCTGCATAATCACGCAGTCGCGCACGCAGGCATCCCGGCCCAGATTCACGCCGCGGAACAGGATGGAGCGGCTGGCGCGCCCCTGAAGCGTGCAGCCGTCTGCCACGATGCAGTCGTCGATGCTGGATTCCTCGCCATAGTAGGCCGGAACCTCATCGCGCACCTTGGTATAGATCGTCAGATTGGGGCGACCGAACAGACCGTGACGCACGGCCGGGTCCAGCAGCGCCAGGCTGTTATGGTAGAACTCGGCTGTGCTCTCGTTGAAAAGCGCCACCCCGTCAAAGCGGTAGGCATTGACCTTCATGCCACTCTCGGCAAAGCCGTGCATAACCAGATCCCGCTCAAAATGGTAGCGGTTATGCGCCACGGCCTCAATGCTCTCGCGCATCAGCAGCTCTCTGCGGATAACAAAAATACCCATGGAGGCCAGATAGCGCTCATTTGCGCGGTAGTCCACGGCGATATCCGTGACGCAGCCCGTCTCGTCGGCCTTGACCGCCATGTCGATCTGCTTGCTGCCGTTGCAGACACCCTCCTTGACCACAACGGTCACATCCGCGCCGGAGGCCACATGCGCCTCCAGCAGCTCGCGCAGATCAATCGCGCAGAGCACACCGCTGTCAATCAGCACCACATACTCCTCATTGGAGCACTCCAGGAAGCTCATCACAGAGTTGATCGCCTCCAGCTTGCCGCGGTAGGAGCTGTTGTGTCTGGTGGCGAAGGGGCTGAGGTACTCCAGTCCGCCCTCCTCCAGCTCCAGATCCCACTCCTGCCCGGAGCCGATGTGATTCATCAGGGATTGATAGTTATATTTTGTGATGATACCAATATGCCGGATGCCGGAATTGGTCAGGTTGGACAGCGAGAAGTCGATCTGGCGATAGCGTCCGCCATAGGGCAGCGAGGCCATCGTCCGCTTGTTGGTCAGCTCACCGAGGGAGCTGTCATAGATGTTTGCAAACACAATACCCATCGTTGTCATGGTTCTGTTCCTCCCTTTCCGCTCTGCATCAGTAAATCTCGCCGGGCTTGATGCTGCTGTTGGCCGCAATGACCTTGGCCTTGCCCACGACGCTGATCTGCCGGGTCTCACCCTCGGCAAAGCTGCCGCCGATCACCGCGCCCCGGCAGACACGGCAATCCTCGCCAACAATGGCATTGCGCACAATCGCGCCGGACTCAATGACCACATTGGGCATGATGACGCTGTCCTCGACGATGGCGCCGGACTCCACAGTGCAGCCGGTGGAGATGACGGAATGCGTGATACTGCCATAGATTTCGCAGCCCTCGGCAATGAGGCTGTTCACATTTCGGGATTCGCCGGAGATAAAGGTCGAGGGCTTGGCATAGTTTCTGGCATAGATGCGCTTGCCCTTCTCGCCATAGAGGTTGAAGGCGGGCTCCTTGCCCAGCAGCTCCATATTCGCCTCCCAGAGGGAGTTGATCGTGCCGACATCCTTCCAGTAGCCCTGGAATTCATAGGCAAACATCCGGTGTCCCGTGTTCAGCAGGGCCGGGATGATATTCTTGCCGAAATCGTTGGAGGAATTCGGATCCTCCTCGTCGGCAATCAGGAATTCGCGCAGCACATCCCACTTGAAAATATAGATACCCATGGAGGCATTCGTGCTCTTGGGTTTTTTGGGTTTCTCCTCAAATTCGTAGATCGTGCCGTCCTCGCGGGTATTCATGATACCAAAGCGGCTGGCCTCCGCCAGCGGCACCGTGCGCACCGCGATGGTGCAGTCGGCGTCCTTCTTCTCATGATAGCTGAGCATGGCGGCATAATCCATCTTGTAAATATGGTCACCGGAAAGAATCAGAACATTATCCGGATTATAGCGCTCGATGAAGGCAATGTTCTGATAGATAGCATTGGCCGTACCCTTGTACCAGGAGGATTTCTTGCTGCGCTCATAGGGGGGCAAAATCTGCACACCGCCATGCGAGCGGTTCAGGCGCCAGGGCTTGCCGTTGCCGATGTACTCATTGAGCTCCAACGGCTGATACTGCGTCAGAACGCCGACCGTATCAATGCCGGAGTTCACGCAGTTGGACAGGGGAAAGTCAATAATGCGGTACTTGCCGCCGAAGGGTACGGCAGGCTTGGCCGTGTTCTCCGTCAGGACCATCAGGCGGCTGCCCTGGCCACCGGCCAGCAGCATGGCGACACAGTGCTTTTTCTGAAAATTCATGCTCATCTCTCCTCGTCATGATTTGGAATCGCGCTGCGCGCAGCGCGGCTTGCTGGGGATTGCGTGCGTTGGTAAAAGGTTGCCGACAGGGGTGCCAGAGTAAATTCACCGGAGCAGGGCAGGCCGTGGCTTGGGATTCGCTCTGCCCGGACGGTGGGCAGCGGCACACCGGTGCCGCCATATTGCTGCTCGTCACTGTTAAAAACCGGCGCATAGCAGCCGGAACGGGGCAGGCCGAAGCGATAGCCCCGGCGCAGCACCGGGCAGAAATTGCAGACCACAATCAGCTCCCGCCCGCGCCGGTCGATGCGGCGGAAAACCACCACATTGTTCTCGCAGTCGTCCACAACGATCCAGTGGAAGCCATCCCAGTCCGAATCGTTGCTCCACAGGCTGCTGTGGGTCAGATAAAAATGATTCAGCGCGCGCACATAGGCTTGCAGCCGGCTGTGCGCCGTCTCCCGCAGGAGGAACCAGTCCAGCTCCCGGTTCTCGCACCACTCGCGATGCTGGCCAAGCTCATTGCCCATGAAGCTCAGCTTCTTTCCGGGATGGCTCATCAGAAAGCCATAGTAAACGCGCAGACTGGCAAGCTTTGCCGCCTCATCTCCGGGCATTTTCTCCAGCATGGAGCGCTTGAGGTGCACCACCTCATCATGAGACAGGGGCAGGATAAAATGCTCCGTGTAGGCATAGGTCATCGTGAAATTCAGGGCCGTGTGGCTGCCGCTGCGCCAGAGGGGGTCAAGCTGCATATAGCGCAGGGTGTCGTTCATCCAGCCCATATTCCACTTGAGCTGGAAGCCAAGGCCACCCGTCTCCACCGGATGCGTCACCAGTGGAAAGGCCGAGGAATCCTCCGCGATCATAAGCGCGCCGGGACAAAGCGCGGCAACCGCCTGATTGAGTCTGCGCAAAAAGGCGATGGCGTCCGGGTTTTCCGTCCCACCGTCGGGATTCGGGCGATAGGGACGGCCGCCAAAATCCAGATAGAGCATGGAGGCCACCGCATCCACACGCAGCCCGTCAAAATGATACTGCTCCAGCCAGTAGACCGCGCTGGAAATCAGAAAGGACTGCACCGCCCCGCGGCCATAGTCAAAGGCGCGGGTTCCCCACTGCGGCTGCTCGCGCAGCAGCGGGTCAGCGGGCTCAAAGCAGCAGGAGCCGTCAAACTCGACCAGCCCATGCGCATCGCAGGGGAAATGCGCCGGCACCCAGTCCAGCAGCACCCCAAGCCCCGCCTGATGGCAGCGCTCGACAAAGCGCATAAGCTGCTGCGGTGCACCATAGCGGGCGGTGGGCGCAAAATAGCCCGTGACCTGATAGCCCCAGGAGGGGGTATAGGGATGCTCCGCCAGCGGCAGCAGCTCCACATGCGTGTAGCCCATCTGCTTCAGATAGGGCACCAGCAGCTCCGCCAGCTCATCATAATCGTATGGACTGCCGTCCGGCTTATGCCTCCAGGAGCCGAAATGCAGCTCGTATATATTCATGGGGCGGTCATAATAAGGGCGACGGCGCTGCCGCTGCCGCCAGGCCGCATCCTGCCAGGCATAGCCCGCAAGGGTGCAGACGCGGCTGGCCACCCCGGGCAGGGTCTGTGTCCGGAAGCCGAAGGGGTCTGTTTTGCGCAGCACCGCACCATCGCAGGTTTGAACGGCATACTGATATGCATCGCCCTCGGCGGCCGCCGGGGTGAAAGCCTCCCAGACGCCGCCCGCAAGCGGGCGCATCGGAAGCGCCGCAGCATCCCAGGCATTCCAGTCGCCCACGACGCTGACCGCCCCGGCTGCGGGCGCCCAGACGCGGAACACATAGCCCCGGGCACCCCCGCGGCTGGCGGGGTGGCAGCCCATAAAGCGATGCGCGCGGCGCGCATCGCCGGACAGGAAGCGCGCAAGCTGCGCTTTGATGCCTCGCTCCACCGGGGTCATCTCCTCTCTGCACCGGGCACGCTTATGCGTGCCGCATTCATTTTCTGATTCAAAACGCGAAAATAAGAATGGTAGAAGGACAGGAGTACACAATAATTATACCACTTTGCACAAAAAATGCAACTGCTTTGGCAGAATTACATGCAAAAAACAGGCTGCAATTGCCGTATGTTTATTGGCCGCGCGCTGCGGCGCTGCGGTTGCCGGATTCTCGCAGGATTGGCGCACAATACCGGTTTTTTTGCGTTCCTGCGCTTGACAAACGCAAAAAAGATGCATAAGATAAGGAATAGGGCGCAGCGCGCGCCCCTTCCCCGGCAGCCAGCCGGACAATTGATGAAAGCAAGGAGTGTGAAACGTCATGGATGCTGGAAGTAGCAGCGGCATATCGGCAGGCCCAGAGCCGCAGGAGGCGCCCCGCGTCCACACGCTGCACTACCCGCGCAGCATTGCTCCGCAGTCCGTCCCCCTGCGCTGATTCACACGCGTCTGCCGTGCCGCCTTCCGAGTCTTTGACCACATCAATGAATCAGGAGGTATGTGAGAATGGTGGAGCATAATATCTCTGTCGCAAACACGCTGGAAATTTTGCTGGCAGAGAAGAAATACGCTACGGTGCGTGACATTCTTGTCACGATGAATCCGGCGGATATCGCCTGGATTTTTGAAGAAATCGAGGAGGAGCGTCTGCCCGTCCTCTTCCGGCTGCTGCCCAAGGAGCTGGCCGCCGAAACCTTTGTTGAAATGCAGCCCAATGCACAGGAGCTGCTCATCCGCGGCTTCTCGGACAGCGAGCTGCGCGCGGTGCTCGACGAGCTCTATGTCGATGACGCCGTAGACCTGGTCGAGGAAATGCCCGCCAATGTGGTGCGCCGCATTCTGGCGCAGGCCGACCCCCAGATGCGCCGGGAAATCAACGAAATCCTGCGCTATCCGGAAAACTCCGCCGGCTCCATCATGACCACGGAGTATGTCTCCCTGCGGCCACGCATGACCGTCGGGGAGGCCATTGTCCACATTCGTCGCACCGGTGTGGACAAGGAGACCATCTACACCTGCTACGTCACAAAAGACCGCACGCTGGTCGGTCTGGTCTCGGTCAAGGATCTGCTGCTGGCGCAGGACGACAACATGCGCATTGAGGAAATCATGCTCACGAACATCATCTCCGTCGATACCCAGACCGATCAGGAGGAGGTCGCGAACATGTTCTCCAAATATGATTTTCTGGCCTTCCCGGTGGTAGACCGGGAGTATCGCATGGTCGGCATCGTCACCTTCGACGATGCAATGGACGTCATGGCAGACGAGGCCACGGAGGATATGGAGCTCATGAGCGGTATGCTGCCCTCCGAGAAGCCCTATCTGCGCAGCTCCGTTCTGGATCTGTTCCGCAACCGCATCCTCTGGCTGGTTCTGATGATGGTTTCCTCCACCTTCACCAGCCTGATTATCACCCATTTTGAATCCGCGCTGGAGCGGGTCGCCGTGCTCACCGCCTTCATTCCCATGCTGATGGGCACGGGCGGCAACTCCGGCTCACAATCCTCCGTCACGGTCATCCGCGCCCTGTCTCTGGGCGAGCTGGAATTCAGCGACCTGCTGCGCGTCATCTGGAAGGAAATCCGCACCGGCGTGCTCTGCGGCGTGGCGCTGGCGGTGGCCTGCTACGCCAAGCTGCTGCTGATTGACGGCCTGCTCTTCGGCAACGCCGACATCACCTGGCAGGTCGGCCTGGTCGTCTGCGCCACCATGTCTCTGACCGTTCTGGCCGCAAAGGTCATCGGCGCTGTTCTCCCCCTGACCGCCAAGCGGCTTGGGCTGGATCCCGCTGTGATGGCCAGCCCCTTTATCACAACCATTGTGGACACGCTCTCGCTGCTGCTCTATTTTGCGGTTGCCAGCCTTGTGCTGCTGTAAGCCGCCGCAGTTGCAGAACGACGCCCCTGTTTTCAGACGAAAACAGGGGCGTCGTTTTATGATTCCGGGGGCGCGGAAAATCAGTCCCGCAGCAATGCTTGCACGCGTTCGACAAAGGCCTCGCGGCAGATATCATACATCACAAAGGCATTTTTCTCCTCGAACTGGTGATCGCTGTAGAGGTCTGTGACGGTCTTGCCAAAGGTCAACTGACTGCGCGTCTCCACATAGACGCCAGCCTCCTCGCCCGTAAAGAGCTCCGGACAGACCAGATAGAGCAGCGGACAGGCATCATGCAGGCTCACGCCCGGCAGACCCAGCCCGGTCACAACGCGCAGCGTATGAGAGCAGGCAGCGCGGACAAAATCGCGCACCGGGCCGCCGGGGGTGCAGACCCGGTCGATATCCTGCGCGGTCAGATATGCTTTCAGTGTCACATCCAGGCCGAACATCCACACCTTCATACCGGAGCGGAAAACGGCCTGCGCCGCATCCGGGTCGGCATAAATATTGAACTCCGCAGCGGGCGTGGTGTTGCCGCCCACCGCCGCGCCGCCCATGATGAGCACGCGCCGCAGCAGACGCGGCAGCTCCGGATACTTCACAATTGCATTCGCCAGGTTGGTCAGCGGGCCAACGCAGACCATCTCCAGCGCACCGGGGTGCGCTTTTGCAGCGGCATACATGGCATCCCAGGCGGCCTCCGGCTGCGCCGTCGCGGTCGGGGCCGGCAGCGGCGCACCGCCGAGGCCATCCTCGCCATGGAACAGCTCCGCGCTGCGCCGGGGACGCATCCACGGCTTCTCCGCGCCGCGGTAAACCGGCCAGGCCGCGCCAAGCAGCCCGCGCACGCGCAGCGTGTTGGCCGTTGTCTTCTCAAGCGCGACATTTCCGGCGACCGTGCTGACGCCGACGATCTCCAGCGCCTCCATGCGGCTGGCCAGAATCAGGGCAACCGCATCATCCACGCCGGTGTCGCAGTCAATCCAAACGGGGCATCTGTTCATCTCTGCGTCTCCTTTCCGTAGCTGTTCGCCGCCGCAACCAGAAGATCCGCAAATTTCTGGCGGTCGATACCAACGATGACATGCGCATTGGGCGCCTGACCCGTGATGCCGAAGCGGTCTGCGACCGTCATGCCGCGGCAGTATTCGCCCTGCGTCTCAATCTGGACATAATAATCCCGAATCGTCAGAATCTCCGGCGCAATCAGCGCAACCACCGCAACCGGGTCATGCACCGGCGCGCCGGGATAGCCAATCGAGCGGTGGAAGCGGTAGAAGAACTCCAGCCATTGCACCACAATGTCGGAAACCTCGTTGCCGCAGGCGCGGATGCGCTCAAAGTCCTCGGGGAAAATCAGCGCCTTCTCCGTCACATCCAGACCGGCCATGTAAATCGGCAGGCCGGAGCGGAAAACGATGTCAGCAGCCTCCGGATCGACCAGAATGTTGAACTCGGCCGCGCAGGTCCAGTTACCGAAATCGATGCCGCCACCCATCAGGCTGATGCGGTCAATTTTGCTTTTCAGCTCCGGATAGGTCAGCAGCAGCGTCGCAATGTTGGTCAGCGGCCCCGTCGGTACGAGGCAGACCGGGCGGTCACTTTCGCGCAGAACCTTCGCCATCAGCTCCACGGCACTGAGCGTGCTGCACTGCATGGCAGGCTCCGGCAGCGCGGGGCCATCCAGCCCGGATTCGCCGTGCACCGTCGGCGCGATGATCGGATCTGCAACCAGCGGCGCCGGCTTTCCCGCCGCAATCGGGCAGTCCAGCCCGATCAGCGTGCAGACGCGCAGCGCGTTATAGGTCGTTTTCTCCAGCGTGTTGTTGCCGCAGCAGGAGGTCACGGCGCGGATGTCCAGCAGGGGACTTGCCTTGGCCAGCATCCACGCAATTGCGTCATCGTGGCCGGGATCACCGTCCAGAATGACGGGGAGCTTTTCAATCATGAGAATTTTTCCTTTCCTTGGGGAGATTTCGCTGCGAGACCCACAGGGGCCTCGCAGCGGCGGAATCACATTCATTTTGCAGCCTTTTGCAGGGAGGCAGCGCTGTGGCGCTTTTTCTCCCGGCTGCGCTTGGCCAGTGCAAAGATCACCAGACCAACAATGGTAATCAGATAGGGGATGGGCGAGGCCAGGTTGGAATCCAGACCAATGGCCGAGAATTTGATGCCCAGAGCCTGCGCAAAGCCGAAAATAATGGTTGCGAACATCGAGCCCAGCGGCTCGCCGTTGCCCATTGCCTGCGCAGCCAGAGCGATGAAGCCGCGGCCGGCGACCATATCCAGCGACCAGCCCATGGCATAGGACATCGACATAAATGCGCCGCCCAGACCGGCCAGCAGACCGGAGATGCCGATCGCCGTGTAGCGGATGCGCTGCACACTGACGCCGACGGAGGAGGCCGCGTTGGGGTTCTCACCGACCGAGCGCATATTCAGGCCCAGTGAGGTCTTGTAGAGCAGCAGCCAGGTAACAAAGACCAGCGCAAAGGCCAACCAGGTCAGCAGACTGTGGCCGGAGAGCACCTTGCCGAGGAAGGGAATATCCTGAATGAGCGGCAGCGTGACGGTCGGCACCTGAAGCTGCTGCGTGATAAATTCTGTCGTGGAGGTATATGCCTTGCCCTCGGTCAGACCGGTGATGACCTTCACGAGGAAGATCGTGCCGCCTGAGCCGATCATGTTGATGGCAATACCGACCAGAATGATGTCGGTTTTCAGGTTGAAGGCGAAGAAGCCCATCAGCAGAGCCACGGCGATGCCGCATATCACAGCCACCAGCACGCCAACCCACCAGAAGCCCGTCCAGTAGGCTGTCAACGAGCCAAACAGGGCGGAGATCATCATGATGCCCTCAAGACCGATGTTGCACACGCCGGCCTTCTCCACAATCACAGCCGCCAGCGTCGCAAAGAGAATCGGCGTGCTGATGCGGATAATCGAGAAGAAGAAATCCGGAGTCAGGAGAGATTGTAAGAAATTACCCATGCCTTAGCCCTCCTTTGCGGCAGCCCGCTCTGCTGCGAGCCGCAGCTCCTGCTGGGTCGCGCGGACAACCAGCTTCTGACGGTAGCCGCTGAGGAAATGCTCAGCAGCAAAGAACAGGAAAATAACTGCCTGAATGATATCGATTAACTGCGCCGGAACGCCGGAATAGGTACTCATCAGGTCGCAACCCTTGCTCAGATAGGCCATGAAGAAGGCCGCAAAGGGCACGAAGGCCGGATTGTTGCCCGCCAGGATTGCGATGGTGATGCCCGTCCAGCCATAGCCCGGCAGGGCGCCCCAGGAGAAGGTCGAGTAGCGGCCCAGCATTTCGATGCCGCCGCCCAGACCGGCGAGGAAGCCGCCGATCACCTGCGACAGAACGATGGTCGCGCCGACATGGATGCCGGAATACTTCGCGAAATCCTGATTGATGCCGATCATGCGGATGGCATAGCCCCAGCGGGTGCGGAACATAAAGAGCGTGACCAGCACGACGAAAGCCAGCGCAATCACAAAGCCCCACGAGAGCTTGGAGCCGTCGTTGACGAGCTGCGGCAGCAGCGCCGTCTCCCGGAAGGGGAAGGTCATAATCTGTCCGCGCGTCTTGTCGGCCAGATGCGAATTGAGCAGATACTTGATGACATACATGATGACGTAGTTCAGCATCAGCGTGCAGACCATCTCAGACACGTCGAGCTTCGCCTTCAGGATACCGGGCACAACCATCAGCAGCGCAACCGCCAGGCCGCCCAGCAGCAGCGCCACCACCACATGCACACCCGCCACCATGGGGATATAGATCGCGGCCAGCGCCGCCACAAATGCGCCCAGCATGGAGCCGCCCTCCGAGCCCATGTTGAACTGGTTTGCGGAGAACATCACGCAAACGGACAGGCCGGTGAAAATGGTCGGAATCATGCCCGCAAGAATATCGTGGAAATTCTTCGCATAGAAGGAGCCGTCGCTCTTGAACAGCGGACGCAGCAGCAGATTGACCAGTGCGTCACCCGTGGCAGCGAGGCGCTCCATGAAGGTTTCGCCACTTGCACTGATAAAGACCAGCAAAGCCGTCATCAGCAGCGCAATGCCAATGGCCAGAGCGCCGCGGATCAGGCTGAACATCAGCTTTCCCTGTCTATTCATGACAAACCCTCCCGATCTGCTCAGCCGACTGCTCTTTCAGGCCGAGCATATACTCGCCCATGATCTCGTCGGTGAGCGCAGTGGTATCCTCAAAGTAGGCCGCGATTTTGCCGCCATACATCACAATGAGGCTGTCTGACAGCTCCATGACCTCGTTGAGGTCTGCGGAAACCAGCAGCACGGCTATGCCGGAGCGCGAAAGCTCCACCAGCTTTTTGCGGATAAACTCCGTCGCGCCGACGTCGATGCCGCGCGTGGGCTGGTCGGCAATAATCAGCACCGGGTCATTGGAAAACTCGCGCGCGACCACGACCTTCTGAATGTTGCCGCCGGAAAGCATCCCGACCTTCTGCGCGGGGGACTTGCAGAGCACCTGATACTGCTCCACCAGTCCCTCGGATAGCCTGTGAATCGCCTTCATGCGGAAGAAGGGGCCTGCGTTGAGCTCCCGCACACCGCTGCGGTCGGAAATCAGATTCTCCTCAATGGATGCCGCGGACGCGATGCCATAGAGCATACGGTCCTCCGGCACCAGGGAGACATGCTTCTGCCGAATCTGGCTCTGTGAGAGGCCAATGATATTTTCTCCATTTACCGTAATGCTTCCGGCAGCCGGCCGACCGAAGTGGAAGAGCATATCCACCAGTTCCTTCTGGCCATTGCCCTCCACACCGGCAATGCCCAGAATTTCGCCGCGGCGCACATCGAAGGAAACCCGGTCGAGCATTTTCTTGCCCCACTCGTTGACATACTCCACATTGCGCACGCGCAGAACCGTCTCCTGCGGCTGCGCCCGCTCCTTCTGCACCGTGAGCACCACATCGCGCCCCACCATGAGACGGGAAATCTCCTGTGCCGTCACATCGGCAGTGTTGTGCGTGCCCATATATTTGCCGCCGCGCAGGATGGACAGGCGATCGGTGATCTGCATGATCTCGTTAAGCTTGTGGGAGATGAAGATGATGGTGTAGCCCTGATCCTTCAGACTGATGAGCTCCTTAAACAGCGCCTTGGTCTCCTGCGTGGTCAGAACGGCCGTCGGCTCATCCAGAATGAGGATTTTCGCGCCGCGCACCAGCGCTTTCAGAATCTCGACCTTCTGCTTCATGCCGACGGGAATATCCATGACTCTGGCCTCCGGGTTCACATGGAGGTTGAAGCGCTCGGCATATTCGCGCGTGAGCTGCACCGCCGCAGCCCGGTCCAGGAACAGGCCGCCCTTCTTCGGGGCCATGCCCAGAACCATATTCTCCGCGACCGTCAGGCTGGGCACAAGCATGAAGTGCTGGTGCACCATGCCGATTCCCTTTGCAATTGCCACGGTGGGCGAGGTCAGGTTGACCTTCTCTCCGTTGATCCGGATTTCGCCGCTGGTCGGCTGCTCCAGGCCAAAGAGCATCTTCATCAGGGTGGATTTTCCCGCGCCGTTTTCGCCCATCAGCGCGTGAATCTCACCCCGGCGGACGCAGAAATCCACATCCTGATTGGCTGCGATGCCGTTGGGGTACACCTTGGAGATGCCGCGCATCTCTACGGCAAATTCGCAATTGTTCTCTGTCATAGTTCGACCCCCTGTTTGATTGTCTTTCCGCGCGGCTGCCGCTGCGGGGTCAGCGCGCCGGAAGAAAAGCAGGCCCGCTGCGCTGCAAAGCAGCGCAGCGGGTCGATGCGTTGGAACAGATTCAGTTTTCTGTCGATTGCGCCGATTACGGGCGGACGGACTCACGCAGGGTCGCAACGGCATCGGTGGTGTCACCGATTGCGCTGGGAACCGTGATCTCGCCGGACAGAATCGCAGCCTTGGCAGCCTCAACAGCAGCCTTCGTCTCGTCAGAGGCGTAAGTAGCGAAGTTCTTGTCGGTCACGATGCCGACGCCGCCTTCCGCGATACCCAGGTTCACCTCAGTGCCCCAGTAGGTGCGGCCCGCATCCCACTCGTCGAAGAACCAGACCAGAGACTGGCCGATGTTCTTCAGGCCGGAGGTCAGGGT
>CAYXIN010000010.1:0-32892 GCA_964465395.1 uncultured Oscillospiraceae bacterium
CATCCGAGAGGTCTGCAAAAGCAATTTCCGGCTCGATCATCCAGAACTCAGCGGCGTGGCGGGTGGTGTTGGAGTTTTCGGCACGGAAGGTGGGGCCAAAGGTGTAGATGTTGCGGAAGGCCATGGCGTAGGTTTCGCCGTTCAACTGGCCGGAGACAGTGAGGTTGGTGGGCTTGTTGAAGAAGTCCTTTGTGTAGTCTACGGAGCCGTCCTCATTGCGGGGCGGGTTGTTCATATCGAGCGTGGTGACCTGGAACATTTCTCCGGCGCCCTCACAATCGGAGCCGGTGATGATGGGCGTGTGAACATAGACAAAGCCACGCTCCTGGAAGAACTGGTGAATGGCATAGGCGGCCAGACTGCGCACACGGAATACGGCCTGGAAGGTATTTGTACGGGGGCGAAGGTGTGTCATTGTGCGCAGGAACTCGAGACTGTGGCGCTTTTTCTGAAGCGGGTAGTCGGAGGTGGAGGAACCCTCAATGCACACGGTGTCAGCCTGAAGCTCAAAGGGCTGCTTGGCATCGGGCGTCGCAACCAGCGTGCCGCTGACGATGACGGCGGCGCCGACATTGATCTTGGAAACCTCGGAGAAGTTTTCCATAGTGTCGTGATAAACCACCTGAAGCGGAGTGAAATAGGTGCCATCACTCAGAACGATAAAGCCGAAGGCTTTGGAGGCGCGGACGGAACGAACCCAGCCGCCAACCTCAATGGATTTGCCAATATAGGCGTCGGTGTTTTTAAACAGCTCTCTGACGGTAATCAGATCCATAATTGATATCCTCTCTTTGTTGTAGCATAATGCCGACGGTGCGGCAGCGTGAAGCAGACAGAATGACAGGGGGAAGCGAACCGGTTATAGCATCCGGCAGCATAGCCGCGCGGTCTCACAGTGTAGCCCCCCTTCATCATAGATTCATTTATTATACTCTCATTTTATCGTGTTTACAAGAATAAAATCAAAAGAATCCGGTCTTTATCATAACTTTTTTCTGACGCAGCGCACAAATGGGGCAAATCCTGAAAATAAGGATTGCGCTTTTTGCATTTTATGGCTATAATCGGGGTATAAAATAAAATGAGGTGCAATCTGATGAATCCCATAAATAAGCTCAATATGACAATGCTCTGCGATTTCTACGAGCTTACGATGAGCAACGGCTATTTCCGAAACGGAATGAAGGATCGAATTTGCTATTTTGATGTCTTTTACCGCAACGTGCCGGATGGCGGCGGCTTTGCTATTGCCGCCGGCCTGGAGCAGGTTGTGGAATACATCCGCGATCTGCGCTTCTCGGAGGAGGACATTGCCTATCTGCGGGGGCGGAATATCTTCTGCGAGGAATTCCTTTCCTATCTGCGAGACTTCCACTTCACCGGCGATATCTATGCCGTGCCGGAGGGAACGCCGATTTTTCCGAAGGAGCCAATGCTGACGGTGCGTGCGCCGGCAATTGAGGCGCAGCTTATTGAGACGTATCTGCTGCTGATTCTGAATCATCAAAGCCTGATTGCGACCAAGGCAAACCGCGTGGTGCGCGCGGCGCAGGGACGCTCTGTGCTGGAGTTTGGCTCGCGTCGTGCGCAGGGTGCGCAGGGCGCAATTCTGGGGGCGCGCGCGGCCTATATCGGCGGCTGTGATGGCACGGCCTGCACCATCAGCGACCAGCGCTATGGTGTCCCGGCGGGCGGCACCATGGCGCATTCCTGGGTGCAGATGTTTGACACGGAATATGAGGCCTTCAAGACCTACTGCGAGCTCTATCCGGATAACGCGACCCTGCTGGTGGATACCTATAACATTCTCAAAAGCGGCGTGCCGAATGCGATTCGTGCATTTAACGAGGTGCTCAGACCGCGTGGCATTACCCGCTGCGGCATTCGTCTGGACTCCGGCGATATGACCTATTTCACGCAGAAGGCCAGAAAAATGCTCGACGATGCCGGCTGGACAGAGTGTAAAATCTCTGTCTCCAACTCGCTGGACGAGTATATCATTCAGGATCTTCTGCGCCAGGGTGCGCAGATCGATCAGTTTGGTGTCGGTGAGCGTCTGATTACGGCGCGCTCGGAACCGGTTTTCGGCGGTGTCTACAAGCTGGTCGCGGTTGAGGATACACAGGGAAATATTACCCCGAAGATTAAGATCTCCGAAAATGTCGGGAAGATTACAAATCCGCATTTTAAGAGGCTTTACCGCTTCTATGGCAATGACACCGGCAAGGCAATTGCCGACTATATGACAGTCTATGACGAGACGGTCGATGACAGCGGCAATCTGCTGATTTTTGACCCGGAGGCGACCTGGAAGCAGAAGGAGGTCTACGACTTCACCGCAAGAGAGCTTCAGGTGCCGGTTTTTAAGGGTGGGGAGCTGGTCTATCAGCTTCCGACGCTGGAGGAAATCCGCAGCTATTGCCGCCAGCAGGTGGACACGCTTTGGGATGAGGTCAAGCGCTTTGACAATCCGCACAGCTACTACGTCGATCTGTCGCAGAAGCTCTGGGATGTCAAGTACAACCTGCTGAAAAACAACGCGATGGGTAATCGGCATGAAAAATAAAGCATCGCGGCTTGCACTCTGCGGCGTGCTGGCCGCACTTGCGCTGGCCGTTATGTTTTTGGGCGGGGTGCTGCCCTTTGCGGCGATTGCCTGCCCGGTGCTGGCATCCCTGATTCTGATTCCGGTCTACTGCGAATGTGGCCAGCGTTGGGGCTGGTGCTGGTATCTGGCGGTGAGTGTCCTGTCGCTGCTGCTGGTTTCCGATCCGGAGGTGCCGCTGCTGTTTCTCTTTCTGGGCTACTATCCCATGATTAAGAAATATCTGGGACGCCTGCGCGCCCTTCGCTGGCCGGCGAAGCTGCTGTATGTGAATCTGGCGATTGCGACGGCCTATGCTGCGATGATTTATGTTTTTCAGCTCTCAGCGGTGATACAGGAGTTGAAAACCACCGGCGCGCTCATGCTTGCCCTGAGTCTGCTGCTGGCCAATGTCAGCTTTGTGCTTTATGATCTGCTGATTGCGCGGCTGGAAATCTTCTATTTTGTGCAGCTGCGCCCGAAGCTGAAGCTGTGAGAGAACGGCTGTATACAGCATATCTATGTACAGGCATCGTTGCACTGCTGCTGTGGCCGTTTTGTCCACATGGCAGGAAGAGAATTGAATAATTATTGAAAAATATGAGAATTACCGTTGACATATGGAATTGCTGCGTGGTATAATTTTCCTGACAATGAAGTTGTGTCACCCGTTTGCGTTTTGCGCAGTGTAGCAGCTTTGAATGAAAGAAAACTAAGAAAGTAGGAATGAATCATGCCGCAATTTGTACAAACTGAACAACAGAAAGAGCTGATCCGGGGGCTGGTTGAGGATTTGCCGACCTACCGTAAGAAAATGCGGATGTCGCAGGCTGAGCTCGGTGAGGCAGTCGGAAAGAGCCGCCAGAAAATTTCCGAGATGGAGCGCGGCGCAGCACCCCTTGGCTGGGATACCTATCTGGCGATCCTTCTTGTACTTAGCGCTCATGGCGTTCTGGATTCCAAGGGGCGTGATGCAGACCGCATTGCAGCTACGGCCAAGCTGATTGGTGGCCGCATTCGTTTATAATTCTTGTTTGCCGTTTCCCCCGCTGACTGGCTGTCGGCGGGGGCTGCTTTTGTCCCGGCCCGGCTTGCAATGCGGCATTCTTTATGATACAATGTGCAGGTAAATCGTACTGTGGAGAGAAATTTATGACTGAATATGTTACCGAGGCCAATCTGGCCGAATATGAAGCATTTTTGCAGCGCCATCCGAAGGGGCATTTTGCCCAGTCCAGCCTGTGGGCGAAGCAAAAGCCGGCCTGGAGCTGGCGCGCGATTATCTGCCGCAATGCGCAGGGCAAGATTTGTGGCTCTGTGGCATTTCTGATCCGCAAACTGCCGCTTGCCGGGCGGATGCTGTATGCCTGCCGCGGCCCTGTGTGCGACCTGAAGGATCAGGAAACCTTCCACGCGCTGATGCAGGCTGCCAAGGGACTGGCGAAGGAGCTCCATGCCTATTCCATTAAAATCGACCCGGATGTTCCGTCGGATGATTCCGAATTTGTGCGCCTGCTGACGCAGGAGGGCTTTCGCACGCGCGATACCGGTAAAAACTTTGAGGCAATTCAGCCCAGATACGTCTTCCGCCTCTACCTCAACGGCCGCAATGAGGAGGAAATGCTTGCCTCCTTCCAGCAGAAATGGCGCTATAATATTCGCCTGGCGGTCAAAAAGGGCGTTGAGGTTCGCATCTGCGGCAAGGAAATGATTGAGGACTTTACCCGCATCATGGTGGAGACCGGAACGCGGGATGGCTTTGCGACGCGTCCGGCTGCCTATTTTTCTGCCATGCTGGATAATCTGGGGGAGCACTGCCGCCTTTACATGGCCTTTCATGAGGGAAAGCCGATTGCGGGCACCCTGGCCATTCTCTTTGGCGACAAGGTCTGGTATCTTTATGGCGCCAGCTCCAATGAGCATCGCAATCTGATGCCCAACTATCTGCTGCAATGGAATATGATCTGCTGGGCAATTGAGAATCACTGCCGTGTCTATGATTTCCGTGGTGTGTCGGGCGACCTGTCGGAGGACAATCCGCATTACGGCCTCTATCGCTTCAAGAAGGGCTTTAACGGCGAGTTCACGGAATTTGTCGGAGAATATGACTATATTCATAACCGCCTGGCCTATTGGATTGCGGAGAAGGGCAGCCTGGCCTACAAGGGTCTGGCAGCAAAGCTCTATCTGCTGAAAAACAGGCGGGGGAAGAAGGCGGAAGCATGAATACCTATGTGGTGCAGAAGGAGCTTCTGGCGCAGAATGTTGCCTGCCTGAAGCAGCGCGCCAATGGCGTTCCGATCTGGGCCGTAGTCAAAGGCAATGGCTACGGCCTGGGTACCCTTCCGCTTGCAGGCTTTCTGGCCGGGCAGGGGATCGATCACTTTTGTGTGACGCAGACAGACGAGGCGGCGCTGCTGCGAGCCAATGGCTTTGAGACGCAGCCAATCCTTATGCTGCGCTCTGTGACGGATGGAGCGGAGCTTGAGCAGCTCGTGGAGCTTGGGATTATTCTGACGATTGGATCCATGGAGGCGGCGCACCGCGCAGAGCAGGCTGCCGCTGCACGGGGTACAGTGGCGCAGATTCATCTGAAAATTGATACCGGCATGGGACGATACGGCTTCCTGGCACAGGAGATTGCGCAGCTTGTCACAGTTTACCGCGAAATGAAGCATCTGCGCGTTAGCGGTATCTACACGCATTTCAACTGCGCCTTTGCAGACGATGCGCTGACGCGCCAGCAGTTTACGGTCTTCCAGCAGGTGGTTGACACAATGCGCGCAAAGGGGATGAATACGGGCTGCGTGCATTGCTGTAATTCGTCAGCATTTTTGAAATTCCCGGATATGCATTGTGATGCGGTTCGGCTGGGCTCTGCGATTCTGGGGCGTATGCCGTTTCCTACAGAGCTGACACCTGTGGGCTATGCACAATCGAGCATTGAGGAGCTGCGCATTTTGCCAAAGGGACATACGACCGGCTATGCAGCCGTCTGGCGTGCAAAACGCGACACCCGCGTTGCAATCATCCCGGTTGGCTGGTATCATGGCCTCTTTGTGACGACGCAGCCGGATATGACGCGCCTGACCGACCGATTGCGCGGCTTCCTCTCCGCAGCAAAACGCCTGCTCCGCCCGCAGAGAAGAATGGTGGAGATCAACGGAAGGGCGTGCAGAATTATTGGCGCGATTGGAATGCTGCACTGCGCCGTGGATGTCAGTGGACTGGATTGTCAGATCGGTGACTGCGTGCTGCTGCAAATCAATCCGCTCCAGCAAAAAGGAATGCCGATTCAATTCAAATAAACACAGCAGCGCACCTTGCTGAGCTGACATGCTCCGGCCACGCTGGTGCGCAGGAGGAGCACTATGCTTGCAGATTTGCATATCCATATGATTCTGGATGGGGTTTATTATCGCGATGCAATTGACAGTCATAAAGCATCGCCGCAGGACGCCCTGATTCGTGCCCGCCTCGCGGCATATCAGCAGCAGGGAATTGTGCTGCTGCGCGATGGCGGCGATGCCTGGAATGTTGGCCTCCGTGCGCGTGCGCTTGCGCCGGAATATGGGATTGACTATCGCACGCCGGTTTTTCCGATCTACCAGAAGGGACACTACGGTGCCTTTATCGGCCGCGGCTTTGATAGCTGGGATGCCTACCGGCGACTTCTGGACGAGGTGGAGGAGAAAAACGGCGATTTCGTCAAGCTGATGATTTCCGGTCTGATCGACTTCTCACGTCCGGAAACACTCAGCGAGGAGAGCCTGGACAGCGAGACAATTGGCCGCATGATCGCGCTGGCAAAGCAGAGAGGCTTCGCTGTGATGGTTCATGCCAATGGGGACCGCGCGGTTCTGGCCGCGATTGATGCAGGTGTGGATTCTGTGGAGCATGGCTTTTTCATGAGCCAGGCCACATTGTGCCGTTTGGCGCAGAGCGGCATCCTTTGGGTGCCGACACTCTCCACGGTGGGGATGCTGTTGGGCTGCGGACGCTACCCCGATGCGGTTCTGGAGCCGCTGCTGCGGCAGCAGCAGGAGCGGCTGGCGGACTATGTGCAGATGGGTGGCTGCCTCGGCCTGGGCAGCGACGCGGGCGCATACCGCGTTTTTCATGCGCAGGGCGCGCTGGATGAGTATGGCTTCCTGCGGCAGGCGTTGGGCGCGCAGACGGATGCTGCGGTCGAAAGAGGGGAAGATTATGCGCGCGCGGTTTTTCGAAAAAAGCAGAAATAAGGCGAAGCACGTTGCGGATCACGCAGCGTGCTTTTTTGCAGAATATTAAAATCGATAAAAATATATCGAAATACTTGACAGAACGCGAATCATATGCTATCCTTTGATTAGATACAAATGTATCGATAACAAATTATTAAATGAAGGGAAGTAACAATATGAAGGGCTTTGCAATGCGAAAAATTGGTCAGGTTGGTTGGATTGAGAAGGAGCGCCCCGTCTGCGGGCCCATGGACGCCATTGTACGTCCCATTGCGGTGTCTCCCTGCACCTCGGACATTCACACAGTCTGGGAGGGCGCGATTGGCGAGCGTGAGGATATGATACTCGGCCATGAGGCCGTTGGCGAGGTGGTTGAGGTTGGCGCCCTGGTGCGCGACTTCCGGCCGGGCGACCGCGTGATTGTTCCGGCGATTACTCCGGACTGGGGCGCGCTGGAATCACAGGCCGGCTACTCGATGCATTCGGGCGGTATGTTGGCCGGATGGAAGTTCTCCAACTTTAAGGATGGTGTCTTTGCTGAGTTTTTCCATGTTAATGAAGCAGATGCAAATCTTGCGCGGCTTCCGGCGGGGGTGGATCCGGTCGAGGCTGTGATGCTGGCGGATATGGTGCCTACCGGTTTTCATGGGGTGGAGCTGGCAGACGTGCAGTTTGGTGACGATGTTTGCGTGATCGGTATCGGCCCTGTTGGTCTGATGTCGGTTGCAGGAGCCGCACTTCGGGGTGCAGCCCGGATTTTAGCGGTCGGCTCGCGGCCGGTCTGCGCTGAGGCTGCGCGCTACTATGGCGCGACAGAGGTTATCAACTACCGTCAGGGCGATATCCTGACGCAGATTCTCGACAAAACAGCCGGACGCGGCGTGGATCGCGTGATTATTGCCGGTGGTACTTCGGAGGAAACCTTTGCCCAGGCGGTGAAAATGCTGAAACCCGGCGGACGGATCGGAAACGTCAACTATCTGGGCAGCAGTGACAATGTCCTGATTCCGCGCGCGGAGTGGGGCTGCGGCATGGCGCATAAAGTGATCGCGGGTGGACTGATGCCCGGCGGACGTCTGCGTATGGAGAAGCTTGCCGCCCTGCTGGAGACGGGGCGGCTGAATACGGCACGTCTGATTACGCATCGCTTCCAGGGTATGGAGCACCTTGAGGAAGCGCTGCTGCTGATGAAGGAGAAGCCCGCCACGCTCATCAAACCGGTCGTCCTGTTCTAATTGCCTTCGGCGCAGACGTCGGCTGCGTCTGCGCCGTCTCCTTTGGGTCGATGAAAAAGCTCACAGATGCCAATCAGGAGCAGAAAAATGCCAAACAGCCTGCGCAGCAGGGCGGTCTCCATCTGTGTGCTTAGCCAGGCGGTGCAGGCTGCGGTGAGACAGCCTGCCACCGCCGCCGGGAGCACAATGCGCCAGCAGATCAGGCGGTTGCGGATGTGAAAAATCAGTGCGAGGATGGCGGTGGGGAGAAAATAGAGCAGATTGATCCCCTGCGCCATCTGCTGCTCCATCCCCATGATTGCGGTCAGCCAGACCATCAGCAGCGTTCCGCCGCCGACACCGAGTCCGGAAAGTGTGCCGCAGAGCAGTCCCGCGCCTGCGGCGATCAGCCAGCCCATAGCAGACGTGCGCCGCCCCAGAGCAGCAGAAGCGCGAAAAAGCGCCGCAGCCACCGCGTTGGCAAGCGGCGCAGCAGAAGTCCGGCAATGCAGCCGCCCAGCGCCCCGCCGCACAAATAGGGGAGCGCAGCGGCGGCAAAGCGCCCGCCCCGCAGCCAGTAGACGGCAACCGAAACGAGCGAAAGCGGAAGCATGATGCACACACTGCACGCAAAGCAGCGCTTTTTTTCCAATCTGGTCGTATGCGTCAGAAGCGGCAGGAGCAGCATTCCACCCCCGGCGCCAAAGAGACCGTTTGCAGCACCGGCGATGGCGCCGGAAAGAGCGGGTCCCCATTTTTGAATCCATTGCTTCATATCCATCCTCCTGCTACTCATTGTCCCCGCGCGGCTGGGATTTATGCTTCATAACTCCTGCCCTGCCGGAATATACTCTTGCATGAGATGTTAAACGAGGTGGGGTAATGGAACAAAACACAAATCATGTTGTATTGACCGGCGCGCTGGCCTCCGTGCCGCGCTACTCACACAGCAATCATGGCCGGAGATTTTGCGCATTTTTTCTGGAGATCACGCGGCTGTCCGGCGCGGTGGATTGCCTTCCGATTCTGGCGCCCGAGTTTCTGCTTGATCGTGTGCCGGCGGAGGAGGGAGACTGCTTGTGTATCACCGGACAGCTTCGTTCCTATAATCAGCGCAGCGCGGCGGGGCATCGCCTGCTGATTTCCGTGTTGGCACAGACGCTTTGTGTCTGCTCTGTGCCGCATGAGAATCAGGTCAGTCTGCTGGGAACCGTTTGCAAGGAGCCTGTTTACCGGCGAACGCCACTTGGACGCGAAATCTGCGATTTGATGCTGGCCGTGAATCGCGCCTACCGCCGCTCGGATTATCTGCCCTGCATTCTCTGGGGTCGCAGCGCGCAGGCGGCGGCGGATTGCGCCCCTGGCAGCACGCTTTATATTACCGGCCGACTGCAAAGCAGACAGTACATCAAGCGGACAGAGGGCGCAGCCGTGCAGCGCACGGCCTATGAGGTTTCCGCCGCCTCTGTTGAGCAGCTTACACTATAGCAGAAAAAGAGGAGAGCGCCGCGCGGAAATCCGTGCGGCGCTCTCCGATATTGGGTATGCAGGATGGCTCAGAGCGGCTCGTCCATCAGACGCTCAAACTCGGCCGCGACGCGGTCGAAATCCTCCTCGGGGATGTCAAGCAGATCGAAGTCCGACTCGGTGGGAACATACTCATAGAGATAGACATCGTTGGTATCGTCAAAGGCTTCCAGCGCGATATACTCCTTGTTGTCCAGCTCAAATGTACCCATGATGCCACATTCAAAGGCTTCTCCGTCATCGAACTCCAACGTCATGATTTCGTCCTCGGAATACTGTGCGCGTTTCTCGTCCATGTAAATGACCTCCTTCAGGTTGGTGCTTTCAGTATACTCCCTTTTGCGGAAAGATGCAAGCCTAATCCGTAAGAAATTGGCGGTAAGCAGTGGGCAGGCTGATTTTTTTCGCGATCTCCTGCGGCGTGTACCAGCAGAAATCGCCGCCCGCGGCGCAGCGAAGGTAAACGCCGGTCATCTGCCACTCTACATGTGTGAAGATATGCTGCCTGTGAACCACGCGGTCAATTGCCGTGGGATGCAGGCCCCATTGCTCGGCCTGATGCAGCGCTTCGCGGTCGGTCAGTGCTCCGGGAACATCCGGAAATTGCCACAGACCGGCAAGTAAACCCCGTGGCGGTCGCCTGCACAGCGCCAGCATACCATCACGCTGAAGCAGAAAGACGGTTCGCGCCTCTCTGCGGCGGTGCTTCTTTTCGCCTTTGACCGGATAGTGCAGCTGTGTTCCGGCGGCATTTGCAGCGCAGCAGGGAGCCAGGGGACAGCGCGCGCAGCGCGGCGCGCCATTTGGCAGGCAGACTGTGGCGCCAAGCTCCATTAATGCCTGCGTGAAACTGCCGCAGTGCCCGACCGGATAAACTGCGCTGAGCTGCGCCGTCAACTCACGCCGGAGGGCGGTTGAGGTGATGGGGGTGTCGATGGCAGCATAGCGGGAAAGCACACGCAGCACATTCCCATCGACAGCCGCCGTAGGCTGCTCAAAGCAAATGGAGCAGATGGCACCTGCGGTATAGGCGCCCACACCCGGGAGCGACAAAACCGCCTCGTAGGACTCCGGGAAATGCCCGGAAAGCTGCGTCACAATATACTGCGCAGCCTTTTGGAGATTGCGGGCGCGGTTATAGTAGCCCAGACCCTCCCAGAGCTTGAGCAGCTCGTCCTCCGGTGCGGCAGCGAGTGTGGCCAGATCGGGAAAGCGTTGCAGGAATGCGTGATAATAGCCAAGAACGGCCTCCACGCGCGTCTGCTGTAGCATGATTTCAGAGAGCCAGACGTGATAGGGCACACGGTCACGTCGCCAGGGCAGATCGCGGCGATTGGCGTCATACCACGGCAGCAGGAGCGCAGGAAGCTGCGAAAGCTCAGCCATTTGTGGGGCGCTCCATGCGCGGCTTTCTTCTGCGGCGGCGCTGCGCAGCAGGGGTACTGTGCTTCAACGCGGCAAGCTCATCGAATTTGCGCGCGGCGTCGGAGGCGCCTTCATAGACCAGTCGGCTCACGCGGAGCGTGCCGTCATCCTCCTTTTGCAGGCGGATACGAATCAGGTAGCGCCCATGCGTCGGACAGGTTGCCATTGTCATGTAGCGGCGACCCTCCTGAGAAATCCAGGCTCCATTGGGCATAGCTGCGCCGCATTGGGGACAGTGGCTCTTCACGTCGCTCATTGCGCTGATGGCATTGGCCTTGTCTGCGTAGCCGCGGAAAACGGCACGGCTGATGCAGCCCTCCGGTGGATTGCCATGAAATCCGTCCGAATGGTGGCGCAGGGCGGTGGCGTATTCCTCCATGCCCCGCTTGAGGTCGAGGCGGCTGCAAATCAGCGCGGTGTGGTAGGCGTCGCCCAGCGCGTCATGCGCGGGGCGCGTGGGCGCAATCCCGGCCAGTTCCATGGCAGAGGAGAGCGATTTCTGCGAGGTACCGCAGCCGGTTTGCGCGTTAAAAATCATCTGGGCGTTATACCATTTGGTAATCCAGTCCGGCTCGTCATCGTGCAGAAGAATGTTATCCTCCAGCACGGTGATGTCATCAAAGCCCCAGGTCAGGAAAATGCACTCGCCGCCAATCCACTTGCGGAATCGGGCAAGCGCCTCGGGGAAGGGAAGTCCCTCCGCACGCAGACGGGCGTCGCGCAGCCCGGTGAGCTTGGAGACGCGGCTGTTGAGCTTTTTGTAATATTTCGGGCAGACCAGCACCTGAAATTCGTCAGCAACGGTGCCATCCTCGAGAAGCCGAACGGCGCCAATCTGAATGATCTCCCCATGAATTTCGACAGGCAGCACCTTCTGCGCAGCATAAGAGCCGGGCCAGGGCTGATTCCACTCCATATCCAGAACAATGTATTGCATTGCGAGCATTCCGCCTTTCTGCACATTCCTGATAATCATATCATAGATTTGTATGCACTGCAAGAAAAAATGCTGGATTGTGGAAACAATTTTCTTGCAATTCCTACCGGAAGCCGCTATAATATACAGGATTTTGTATGAATGAATAAGGAGGGACACAGTGCTCGGTTTATTTTTACATTCCCATGCGCACGCCGACGCCGATACGTGGGACAAGATTCTGACGGCAGCACTTGACGGGCTGAAGGATGGCCTCTGGAGCGTTCCAATCCTGTTTCTTGCCTATCTGCTCATGGAGCTGCTCGAGCGCAGCCAGCGATTGAACGAGAGTATCCTGCACAGCTTCTCGCGCAAAGCAGGCCCGGCGCTGGGCGGCTTGCTTGGTGTGGTGCCGCAATGCGGCATTTCCGGCGCAGCGGCAACGCTCTTTTCGACCGGCTCTGTGTCTGTGGGCACGATGCTGGCGGTCTTTTTTGCAACATCGGATGAGATGCTGCCGATCATGCTTTCCTCCATGACGGGAGAGCATGGCATCAGTCCGCTCTCCATTGTGCTGATTGTTCTGTCGAAGGCGCTGATTGGCATTCTGTTGGGCTATCTGGCAGATATTCTGCTGCGTCGTCTTGTGCGCTCACCAAAGGATATTCGCAGCTTTTGTGAGCGGGAGCATTGTGCCTGCGACGAGGATGAGGGCAACGTTTTTGTTTCGGCGCTGAAGCATACGCTCAAGATTGCGGTTATGCTGATTCTTGTGAATTTTGCCCTGAATCTTCTTTTCACCTTTATTGGTGTTGCGCGGCTTTCCGGCACAATCCTGAATCAGCCTGTTATCGGGGAGCTGCTTCTGGCGCTCTTTGGTCTGATTCCCAACTGCTCTGTTTCAGTTGTGCTGACGGAATCCTATCTGGCCGGTGTGCTGGGGCCTGGCGGCCTGTTTGCCGGCCTGCTCTCCAACGCGGGAATCGGCTTGCTGGTGCTTTTCCGCACCAATAAGCATCTGCGCGAAAACCTGACCATTACGGCAACGCTGTATGCCCTGAGTGCTTTTGCGGGCATTCTGGTCACGCTCCTTTGCAGAATTTTTTGAGCCACTTGAACAGAAAAGCATATTGCTGCTCTCTGAAACAGACTGCCTTGCGGCGGTCTGTTTCCGTTTATGGGAAAAAATCTGCATAGAATTCCCATTCCGGCTCATCCTATCAGGGAAGCAAGGGCCACTAATCATCATCAGGAGGGATACCAATGAAATATCTGTATCGCATGGCGCTGCTCCTTCTCTGCCTGAGCGCGCTGTGTCTGGGTGCAGCGGCCAAAGACGCAGAGACACTGTTTCACAGCAGCTATTGCTTCTGTGAGGCTGATTTTGCTGCCGATGGCGCAGAGCTGCGTGGCATTCTGGTCACAGCCGTGCCACAGGAGGAGATTGCCGCAGTCTGCCTGGGCAGTCGTGTCATTCGCGCGGGAGACGTGCTCTATTGCAGCGCACTCGATGCGCTGCTGCTCAAGCCCAGCGGCAGGAGCAACTGTGAGGCGGTGCTGTCTTATCTGCCGCTCTATGAATCCGGTATCGGGGCAGAATCCACGCTGCGTGTCCGCATTACCTCGGGACGAAATGAGATTCCAAGGGCTGAGCCCTATTCACTGGAAACTTATAAAAATGTTCCCAATGACGGACAGCTTCGCGGCTCAGATGCAGAGGGCGGAACGCTGCGCTTCCAGCTTGTGGACGCGCCAAAGCGCGGCAATGTTCTGCTCAATGCGGACGGCAGCTTTGTCTATACGCCGAAGAAAAACAAGGTCGGGGAGGATAGCTTCACCTTTTCTGTCTGCGATGAGGCGGGCAACGTCTCGCTGCCCGCAGAGGTTCAGATTCGCATTCTGAAACCAAGGGAGGCAAAAACCTATGCCGATCTGGATGGCAGCGCGGATGCATTTGAGGCCATGTGGATGCAGGAAAGCGGTCTGTGTGGCGGCTGCGAAATCAATGGACAGCGATGCTATCAGCCGGAGTCGAGCGTGAGCCGCGGCGAATTTCTGGTTATGGCCATGAAGCTGCTGGAGGTGCAGATCGATCCCACCTTGCAGGTTTCCGGCTTTGCGGATGCGCCGGAGGCTCCGGTATGGATGCGCCCCTATCTGGCTGCCGCAATGCGCTGCGGCATGGTCAGAGGCGAGGTTGAGGCGGGACGCCTGGTTTTTCGCCCCAATGACGCCATCACCTGCCAGGAGGCTGCCGTCATGCTACAGAATCTTCTGGAGCTGCCGATTCGGGCGGCTGCGGTTGAGACAAGCGGCGCCTCAGTCTGGGCGGAGAATGCAGTGCAGGCATTGGCGGAGGCGGGCCTATCCTTTGATGCGCCGCGCGCAGCGCTGACGCGTCGGGAAGCAGCACGCCTGCTCTACGGTATCAGCAAAATCAATTAAAAAAACACGCGGCCTCCGAAGTCTTGCAGGGCTTTCGGAGGCTGCGTGTGATACTGGTGTCTGTTTAGATCGGCGTGTCTTCTGTGTGATCCAGAGGCAGAATGGTGAAGGCTTCCGTGTCGTCCTCGTCGTAAGACTGGACTTCTGCACTCTCGGCGCGGGCGCCGCTGCGCGAAGCCTCAATTTCGTCGCGGATGCGGCTGATTGTGCGGTAAGCATCCGAGATGGCGTCGCAAATGGGCTGATACTCTGCCTCATCCGGCTCGGTATCTGTGATGCGATCCTTATAATACAGCTTGCCCAGCTGGGCGTAAAGGTGGCGAATGTGCTCCTGCTGTCGGATAATCTGGAGCTTGCGGCCGGTGACAAAGGCCAGATGTCTGGCGGCCTCAGTCGCTTTGTCTGCAAAGGAAGCGTTACTCATGCTTCATCCTCCTGTACCTCATTTTCGTCTTCCTGCGTGGGCAGCATGGGTTCCTGCGCAGCAGCCTGCTCAGCCGCGACGCGGTTGACCAGCATGCGCTCCGGCTCCGGTTTGCGCACAAAGCGCAGATAAACAAGCACGGCGAGCGCGGCCACGCAGGAGACACCCGCAAGCCACTGGCTGACGCGGAAGGGCCCGATATAAAGGCTGTCGGTGCGCAGCCCCTCGATCACAGCGCGGCCCAGACCATACCAGGCAATATAGAGCAGAAGCATCTGCCCGTCGAATTTGCGCTTTTTTGATGCAAAATGCAGAAGAACAAAACCCACTGCACACCAGAGCGATTCATAAAGGAAGGTGGGATGCACCTGAATGAAGCCGGTATAGCCATTGCGGGCAGCGCTCTCAAGCAGCGTTGCTTTGGATGCGGCGTCAAGATCGGAGGGAATATGGGAGTCGGAAATGCGCATGGCAAGGAAGCTGTCGGTATAGCTGCCAAAGGCCTCGCGGTTAAAGAAATTGCCCCAGCGCCCAAAGGCCTGGCCAATCGGCAGCGCAATGCCGGCAAGATCCAGCATGGGCAGCAGGGTGCGGCGGCGGCGCCTGCTGAGCCCAAGATAGAGGCCGACCGAGATCACCGCGCCGAGAATGCCGCCATAAATGGCCAGACCGCCGTCGCGAATGCTCAGACATTCGTACCATTTATGTCCGGGGCCGAAGAACTGATCCCATTCAAAGAGCACATAGTATGCCCGCGCACCGATGATGGCGCAGGGCAGCGCGAGAATCAGAACGTTCAGAATTTCGTCCTGCACGAGGCCAAATTTTTGGCAGCGGCGCAGCATGTAAATGGCGGCAAGCAGCGTGCCGAGCGTGATGACGATGCCATACCAGGCAATAAAGAAGCCGCCAATGCTGAAGCCCCGGCTGGGGTCAAACTCAATACCGAGCCGGGGAAAGCTGATCGGGTCTCCAGCGGATAGAATTGTGTGCATAATTGATCTCCTCTCTGCCGCCGTATTTCCTGCACGCAAGGGGGCAGAAATACGGCTGTTGCTTACTCAGTGGGCAATACCTGTGTGAGATTGCGCGCGGAAGGACAAAGCGCATCCTGCAGGAAATGAAGAACATCCTCCGGGCAAAGCGCGTCGTACAGCGCAGGATACTGGAAATAATCCAGACCCTCCAGCTCATATACACATATACGATAGCAGATATTTTCGAAGCTGTCAAGGTCGCGCGTGCGTCTGCCAAGGCTGGATTTCAGCAGCCGGAAAAACAGCGCCGGTTCAAAGCCCTCGGATAGAATCCGCGCCAGCTCATCCTGCACTGCGCGGCAAACCTGTGCCGGGTCGCGGCTGTCTCCACCGACGCTGAACACGCAGGCGTCTCCGACACTCTCATAGCCGGCGGAAAAATCAGCATCGATCAGCCCGGCGTCATAGAGCCGCTCGAACAGTGGAGAGGATTCGCCCGCCAGGATTTCTGCCGCGAGATCCGCAATCAGCTCACGGCGCATATAATCCGCGCCATGTCCTGCCGGACGGCATTTGAAGGCGAGGCTGAACATCGGCATGGACACCGGAAGCCGGAGTGTCGCTTCTGCTTCACAGCGCAGCGCTTCCGGCGCACCGTAGCAGCGCTGGGGCAGGGAAGCACTCTGCGCGGGCGTACACGCTTCTGCAATCTCCATTACGCGCTGCGCATCCACATCACCGGCAACGCAGAGAACCATGTTGGATGGCTGATAGAAGGCGCGGTGACAATCATAGAGCGTCTGCGGTGTGATGGCCTGAATGCTTTCGACTGTTCCTGCAATCGGCACGCGGACAGGGTGTGTTGCGAACATGGCACGGAACTGCTCCTCATAGAGGCGTGAGCCGGGGCTGTCCTCATACATCTGAATCTCCCGGGCGATGATGTCGCGCTCCTTCTCTACGCTTTCTTGTGTGAAATAGGGTGTCATTACCATCCGCAGCAGCAGCCGCAGATTGTCCTCAAACTGCTCCATGCAGTCAAAATAGTAGGCCGTCATGTTGTAGGCGGTGAAGGCGTTGGGATTGCCACCCTGCGCAGCAAAGAGATTCATGGCATCTGCGTCCGGCAGATCGAACATCTTATGCTCAAGATAATGCGCTACGCCATCCGGCGTGATATATTCTCTGCCATTGAGCTGGAAGTGCGTGTCAATGGAACCGTAATTTACTGCGAGAAAAGCATACTTTCTGCTAAAGCCCCGCTTGGGTACGACCCGGATGCGCAGACCATTTGCCAGCACGGTGGAAAAGCAGGTCTCGCCCAGCCGGGGATATTCCGTTTCAATCAGTCGCACGTGCTGACCCCCTTCAAAAAGTAAAGTGTGTCTACACTCAGCTTCTGCGCAGCCTGCACCAGATCCTCCTGACGAAGCGCGCAAAGCTGCGCAATCAGTTGCTCCAGCTCCGGGACAGCGGGCTCAACCGCGCGGCCGATGTAGTATTCGTCCAGACGCACCGGCGCCTCCAGGGAGGCGCGCAGACCGGAAAGCAAATGCCGCCGTGCGGCATCCAGCTCCTGCGCACTGATTTCGCCGCGCCTGCATGCCTCCAGCTCTGCAAGAATCGCGTCGCGCGCCGTTTCATACTGGCTGCATTCAATTCCGGCGGTGACAAGCATCAGACCCTTGAATTTATCCAGCCCGGAACTGACAGAATAGCACAGGGAGCGCTTTTCGCGCACATTGACAAACAGCTTGCTGGTCACCCCTGCGCCGTAGACTGCGTTCAGCAGCAGCAGCGCCGGGTAGTCGCTGTCCTTCGCTGTGATTGCACTGCGCAGGCCGATCACAAGCTTGCCCTGTGTGATTTCCATTTCCTCTGCAATTTCGCGCTGCGCCGTGGCATACGGAATGTGCAGCGTTCCGGCGCAAACCGGCGCAGCTCTGTGCCGGTTCTGAAAGACCGCGCGAAAGGCGGCGGCAGCTTCATCGGCATGCAGACGTCCGGCATAGAAAATCTCAATACGGGAGCCGGAAAGAAGCGACTGATAGTGCGACCAGAGATCGACCGGGGTGATCGGCTCGACGTCCTCCGCGCAGCCGAGGCGCGGAACGCCATAGTCCTCCTCAGCGCACATCAGGCTTTTCAGACGGCTGACCGCATAGGCGCGCTTGTCATTCAGTGTGCTTTCAATTGCGTGAATCAGGTTTTGCTTCTCCCCCTCCACGCAGTGCGCGGCGAAGCAGCCATTCTCGGTGTAGGGGTGGTAGAGCACCTCCTCCAGAAAATCGACCATGGGGGCAAAGACCGGGTCGCCGTTGGCGGCGTAGGCATCCTCAATAAAATCCGCGTAGAAGCCAACCAGTTTAACCTCGCCGCGCAGCCGCACGAGTGTGCCGAAGGAGGCGCCATAAAGCTCGTCGAGGTAGGCGGAAATGCTGCGAATGGTGGGGTAGTGCGCCGTTGCCCTGAGCAGAACGCTGGGAAGCAGCGCGTCAAGGGCTGCGTCACGTCTGCTGTGCTGCCGGACAAAATTCACGCTGAAGCAGGCCGTTTTGAATTGGAAGGTCTGAAGCGCCCGGAGCGTGACGCCCGGACACAGCTCAATTTGTTCGATCATCGTGCTCATCCTTTCTTTCCTAATCCATTATACACATTTCCGGCAAAAAAGAAAGGTAAAAATCCATCCAAATCCCGGATTCGCCCCGATTTTTTTCACAGTTAAAAATAGAGCTTGTTATTCCTCCGCAAATCCTGTAGAATAGAGAAATGAAAGCGAGGTTGCTGCAATGGAATGGATAGAATTGACAATTCGGACTGCTTCCGGCGGGATTGAGCTGCTGTGCGCGGAGCTGACGCAGGCGGGCTTTGACAGCTATATGATCGATGATGCGCTGGAGTTTCAGAATTTTCTGGACTCGGCAAAGGATTACTGGGATTATGTGGATGAATCCCTGCGGGAGCGGATGGCCGACCTGTCTCAGGTGCGCCTTTACCTCTCTGAGCCGACTGAGGTTGAACGCCTGCGGGCGCTGCTGCAAACGCTGCCTGCCCGATACCCTGCCTTTGACTTTGGCCCCCTGACGCTGCGCCTGGAGCAGGTTCCGGAGGAGGATTGGGAGAATACCTGGAAGGCCGGCTATCGGCCGCTGCCAATTGGAAAGCGGCTGCTTGTGGTGCCGCGCTGGATGACTGTGGATGACCCCAACGGGCGGATTCCGGTCATTCTGGACATGGGTCTGACCTTCGGTACGGGCGAGCATGACTCCACGCGCATGTGCATGGAGTCGCTGGAGGAGCTGATTCAGGGCGGAGAGCGCCTTGCCGACCTCGGCAGCGGCAGCGGCATTCTCTCGATTGCCGCGCTGCGCCTGGGGGCTGCCAGCGCAGTGGGAGCCGACATTGACCCTGCTGCGGCGCATATTTCCCAGGAAAACGCAGCGGCGAATGGCTTCGGTCATGACCGCTTTTGCGCGCAGACCGGTGACGTGGTTTCGGATCCGGCGTTCTTGCAGACGCTCGGCGGGGACTATGACATTGTTTGCGCCAATATTGTTGCCGGTGTTATTCTGCGGCTCCTGCCGCTGGTGCCGGGGCTGCTCAAGCCCGGTGGAACCTTCCTGTGCAGTGGCATTCTGCTGGAGCGGGAGCAGGAAATCCGCGAGAAAATTGCTGCGGTTGGGATGCAGGTGCAACAGGTGCGCCGCACAGCGCAGTGGTGCTGCCTGACAGCCTCCCGCTGAGCGGAAAGGAGAGACTGCTTTGTACCGCATTTCCTATCGCCGCGGCCTGTTCCTGAAAAAGCTGCTCCGGATTGTGCTGATTGCCGGGCTCTCTTTGCTTGTGCTCAGCGTGCTGCTCCTGATTTATCTGGAGCCGTATGTGACCTATGACCGCAACGGCGCGCATCTTTCGCTGCGCGGTGAGCAGGCTCAGCCGACGCCCAGTGATGAAATGGTGTCCCGCCCGCAGATCAGCGATGCGACCATTCTTTTTGAGGAAAAGCCCCAGAGCGACAAAACGATTCTGGAGCAGGGCGGTTATTATATTACAACAGCCATGCTGCAAGAGCCGCAGGCTGTTCTGGAGGAAGTCCGGCAGATGAATGCGCCCTGCGCGATTATGCTGGAGGTCAAAAGCATATTCGGTAATTTCTACTATTCCACGGCCATTACCGGCGCGCAGACGGCTGACGTGGATGTGCAGGCGGTGGATGAGCTGATTGCCTATCTCCGGCGCAATGGATTCTATATGATTGCGGTCGTACCAGCCTTCCGGGACTATAACTTTGCGCTGGAAAACACGGCCTGCGGTCTGCCGCTTTCCGGCGGTGCACTCTGGATGGACAGCGCGGGCTGCTATTGGCTCGATCCGGCCAACACAACGGTGCTGTCCTACGCGATGCAGATTGCGCGTGAGCTGTCGAGTCTTGGCTTTCACGAGGTGGCCTATTCGGACTTTCTGTTTCCGGACAGCAGCAATATCAGCTATACCTCCGAGCTCAGCCATGACGCACTGATTGAGCAGGCAGCCAGCCAGCTTACCAACTTCTTCACGGGCAGCAACCTGACGGTTTCCTTCGTGACAGAGCGGATGGATTTTCCTGCCAAGGCCTGCACCGGGCGGCTGTATATCACGGACGCTGACGGCTCCAAGGTTGAGCGCTATGCGCAGGCATATGAAGCGGTGGACGCTGCAATGCAGGAGCTTGTTTTTCTGGCTAATTCGCGCGACTCGCGCTTCAACGACTATGCGACACTGCGTCCTCTTGTCTCTTGACAGAGCACCGCAGGGCGCGCTGCAAAGTATCTTGCAGTGCGCCCTGCGGTGTTTTTCGTCATCTGTCAGAGAGAAAGCCCAAGCACAAGAATTCCGAGAATTCGCTCATAGATGCTTTGAAACTGCGCCAGAGGCAGTGGATTTTCTCCAAGCCCGGCCTCAATCGTGTAGCCCGGTCGGTCATATTCCTGAATGTACCAGTCCTTATAGCCTGCAAAGCCTGAGGCAAAGGGCGTATCCTCCAGAAGATAGCCGCTGGCCAGCGAAAAGCGCTCACCAATTACACGCGCAAGTGGCGGCTCCTGGTCGAGATACTTCCAGTAAATGACCTCTCCCTGCGTGTGAAAGGAAAGCGTCAGGCGTGGATTTACGCGCTGCGTCAGCGCAACCATTGCGATGGTTTCCGGCTGATCCAGCGGTGCCCAGCCAACAAAATCCCGCGGCGCCGGGGCGGTGATTCCAAGCGCAGCCTTGTTTTCACGCGCCTGTGTCCAGCCGGCCGGGTAGTTCAGATTCAGATCGACTCCCATCAGGTTCGCCTTCCAGCCTGAAGGGAAGGGAATCTCCGGATAGTCCCGCGCAATGCTTTCTGCCTGCGCATACTGAAAGCTGTCTGCTGCAATTGCACCCGTCAGCAGATCGACGCCGTCCGGATTGACCATAGGCACAAGGTAAAGCTGTGTCCGCTCGTAGAGTCTGCGCGCATTCAGACCGTAAATGGGTCGGTTTTCCACCACCGCCAGCGCGTATTCCTCAATGAACTGCATAACGAGCGGCGTTGTGATCCACTCGTTTGCATGATGGCTTGCGTTATACAGAACGCTCTGTGTACCCTGCCCAATGCGTAGCAGCGTGACAGGGCGGCCGAATGCGGTGCTTGCAATTGTCTGGCGCATCAGAAAGGGATACCGCGCTGCCAGACCGCGGACGCAAAGCTCCAGAAGCTGCGACGTGAACGGAACATCCGTGGGAACCACCGCGAAGGGCAGGGGAATGCGCAACTGTGCTCCGATTTGCAGATTTTGTGGATCGAGCGCCGGATTTGCTGCGCGCAGCCGTGCCAGGGAAATGTCATTCTCGCGTGCAAGAGCCTCCAGCGTATCTCCGGTCTGGATTGCTCTGCGGTAGTAGCCCAGCAAATATGGCATCAAGCGCTGCATCGTCTCGACATCCTCAATGCCGCTTGCGGTGAGTCCCTCCTGCTGTTGAAATGCCTCCAGGCTGGCCGCTCCCGCGCGGCGCAGCGCCAATTGTGTCAATGTCAAAGCTGCACCCCCTCTGCTGTATCCTATGCGGCCGGGTCAGGGGGTATGCCAGCGCTCATGGCTCTGTCAGCAGCTCATTCAGATATTGATTGGCGGTCAGCAGCTTGTCGATGTGATAGTTCATCACGACAGTATCCTGCGCATCGCAGCGGCGGCCGGAAATTCCGCCCACGGGTGCAGGCAGCCCCAGCGCCGCCATCCGCGCAGCCTGCTCCGGCAGGAGATCGCCGCGGCTGTCCATGCCGTTGATTACCTCCAGCTCCTGAAGCATTCGCTCACAGAGCTGGCGGCAGCCCTGCAAGAGCGCCTCGTCCTGCTTCTTCCGACGAAAGAGGCGCTGCGCGTGATATAGTCGAAGCTCGGCATCCAACTGGCGCAAAAGTGCAGATATGTCCTCCATCGTGGGATTCTGCTCCAGAAGCACCGCGCATTCCAGCGCGGCGATGATGCGCTTCTGACAGCGGTGCAGCAGTTGAATGATCCGTGTCCGATTGTTATAGGGACGAATTGCGCCGTTAATCAGTAGCGCGATTAAAATACCGACCGTGGTATTGCACATTCGCAGCGCCGCATCATACCAGAGCCGGTCCTCCGGCGAAGCGGTCAGCGCAGCGGAGAGAAAAATGATGCAGGAGAGGGAAATGCTGAAATTGATTCGCAGCGCATTGGACAGAAGAATCAGCAGCAGAACCCCGGCCCCGACCGCGAACGCAGGCATTTCCGGAAACAGCCAGAGCGAGAGCACACCCATCAGCGTGCCACAAATGACGCCAATGAGCTGCGTGATGCCCTGGCGGACAGAGCCGGAGACGGTGATATCCATGCCGACAGCCGCGCCCATGGCGGCATAAAATATGGCATCGGTGTTGCTGGAATACATGCGGACAAGCAGCACGGCAAGCGTAACAGAAAGTGCGGTCTTGATTGTTCGCAGACCAATCGGAAGCGTTTTTTTCATACCTTCGCCCTCCTTCGGTCAAAGTATATCAAAAATCGTCGATTTTGCAAGTGCAAACGTCAGGTATTTGTGCTACAATCATCAAAAAGCAACGAGGAGATAATAAAAATGTTACAGGATATTTTTCCGCATGAGTACGACATTACATTTCGCTCCTGCGCGCCGCAGCCGGAGAATCTGCTTCTGATTTACAGCCCGGAGGGGGTTTTGTCAGCGGCGCAGGCGCTTGCGCTGCCGCGCTGTGGCGATTTTCCGGCGCTTTCCGTGCGCTATGCCTTTTCGCTCGATGGTCAGCCTGTTTTTCTGGCGACACAGACGCCGCAGCTTCCGGAAGGCTGGCGCTTCCTGCATTCCAGGGCATTCCGCACCGCACAGCCGAAGGAGCTTGCCTTTGTCTGTGCGGCAGGGGAGAGCCTTTACCGATGGTACCAGAGCAACCGCTTCTGTGGCGTCTGCGGCAGCAGCATGGAGGACAGCCGGACAGAGCGTGCCCTCGTTTGCCCACATTGCGGCCACACAGTCTACCCGCGCATCAACCCGGCAGTGATCGTGGCGGTGACAAACGGCGATGCGCTGCTGCTGACGCGCTATGCCAACCGGCCATTTCGCGATTATGCGCTGATTGCGGGCTTCTGTGAGGTGGGAGAAAGCCTGGCTGACACAGTCAGACGCGAGGTGATGGAGGAGGTCGGGCTGCGGGTAGGCTCGCTGCGCTATTATCGCTCGCAGCCCTGGGTGCTGACCGACAGCCTGCTGATGGGCTTCTACTGCGAGGTGGAGGGGGCAACGGAGCCGGTGTTGCAGGATGGTGAGCTTGCGGAGGCAATCTGGTTCCCGCGCGATTCTTTGCCGCGCAATCATTCCGGAATCAGTCTGACCGGCGAAATGATTGAACGATTTCGCGCCGGAGAAGAAAAAATGGATTGACAAAATAAACAAATGCTGTTAAAATAAGCACAAGCAATCAACGGAGGTGCAGAGCCATGACCCAGCGTGAGCGGCAGATATTGCAGTGGATTGAAGCGGATCCCATGATCTCGCAGGAGGCGCTTGCGGAAAAGGCCGGGATTACCCGCTCATCCGTTGCGGTTCATATTTCCAATCTGATGAAAAAGGGCTACATCGCGGGAAAGGGATATGTTCTGCGCAGTGGCACCTATGCCGTGGTCATCGGCGGCGTCAATATGGACATTGGCGGCCGCGCGGATGCGCCGCTGATTGCAAAGGATTCCAATCCCGGAAGGGTGCGGATGAGTCTGGGCGGCGTTGGCCGCAATATTGCGCATAATATGAGCCTGCTTGGCTTGGATGTGCGCTTTCTGACGGCCTTTGGCGATGACCTTTATGCGCAGCGGATTGCAGCCTCCTGTGGAGAGCTGGGGATTGATATCAGCCATGCGCTTCAAATTCCCGGTGGCCGCACGCCGACCTATCTCTTTATCAACGATGCAGACGGTGATATGGCGCTGGCTGTTTCCGATATGGAAATCTGCAATCAGATTTCACCCGCTTATCTTGCGGCAAACCTGAATCTCATCAATCATGCGCAGCTTGTGGTTGCGGATACCAACCTGCCCCGTGAGTCGCTTGCATTTCTTGCACAGCGCTGTACGGCTCCGGTTTTTGTCGATCCTGTTTCAACTACCAAGGCTGCAAAGCTGGATGGGCTGCTTGGCAGCTTCCACACCCTCAAGCCGAATCTGATTGAGGCAGAGCTGCTCTCCGGAATTTCCATCACGGATGATGCGCAGCTTTATGCCGCCGCCCGCGCCCTGCTTGCCACGGGACTGCATCGCGTGTTTATTTCGCTGGGCAGCAGAGGGGTTCTGGCCGCCGACCGGAATGAAATCCGCCTGATTCCCTGTGCGCCTGCCCGGATGCGCAATGCGACCGGTGCCGGTGATGCATTTATGGCGGCGCTGGCCTGGGCCTATCTGGAAGGCACTGACCTGGAGCAGACTGCCCGCGCTGCTGCGGCGACTGCGGCCATGGCGATTGAGTCTGAGGAAACAATTAACCCTGAAATTTCCGCTGCGACTGTCCGCGCGCGTATGCGCAGCGCAGTGTAAACTGATATAAATCAAAATTTGGAGGATCATCAAATGCTGAATCAATATTTGGATATTAAGCCCGAGGTTGCTGCTGCACTGCGCGACGGGAAGCCGGTCGTTGCGCTGGAGTCAACCATTATTTCGCATGGTATGCCCTATCCCCAGAATGTGCAGACCGCATTGGAGGTCGAGCGTATCATTCGTGAGAATGGCGCTGTGCCCGCGACGATTGCTATCATTGGCGGCCGCCTGAAGGCCGGTCTGACGCCGGAGGAAATCGAGTATTTTGGCAAGAAGGGAACTGACATTGCCAAGGCTTCGCGCCGCGATCTGGCAGTCCTCTGCGCACGTGGCGAGGATGGCGCGACCACCGTTACAACAACGATGATGATTGCGCACATGGCCGGCATTAAGGTCTTTGCAACCGGTGGCATTGGCGGCGTGCATCGCGGCGCAGAGACGACCATGGACATCTCTGCCGACCTGGAGGAGCTTGCCCAGACGCCTGTGATGGTGGTGTGCGCAGGTGCAAAGTCGATTCTCGATCTTGGCCTGACGCTGGAATATCTGGAAACGCATGGCGTGCCGGTCATCGGCTATAGCACCGAGGAGCTGCCCGCCTTCTACACCCGGCAGTCCGGCTTCCGCGTCGATTATCGCATGGATACGCCGGAGGAGCTTGCGGCGGCATTTAAGACGCAGCATGCGCTGGGACTTCGCGGCGGTATGCTGGTTACAAATCCCATTCCCGAGGCCTATTCCATGCCTGCGGAAGTCATCAACCAGGCTATCGACAGCGCGATTGCGGCCTGCAATGCGCAGGGCATCCACGGCAAGGAGACGACGCCCTTCCTGCTGGCCAAGGTCAAGGAGCTCACCGGCGGCGACAGCCTGGAATCCAACATCCAGCTTGTTTTCAACAACGCGCGTCTGGCTGCAAAGACAGCCGCCGCTTACTGCGCAATGTAACACAATGCGCTAAAAGAGCCGGCGAAGGCTTTTGCCCTTCGTCGGCTCTTTATATAATATATAAATTACAACTGGTGAATCGCATCCAGGAGTGCTTCTGTTGTGGCGCAGATTGTCCGTGCGCCCGCAGCGCGCAGGTCCTCCACAGACCGAAAGCCCCAGCTTACCGCGAGACAATCAAGGCCGCTGTTTGCGGCGGTCTGTACATCCACCTCTGAATCACCAATATAACAGGCATCCTGCGTGTTCAGCAGGCGCATCGCTTTGAAAACCATGTCCGACGCGGGCTTTCGCGCAATTGTCTCGCTCTCGCCCACGGCAACCGGAATCAGCTCGTCGAAGTAAGCTGTGCGCAAAAGCTGAATAACCGGATCGGCCTTGTTTGAAACGATTGCCATCGGGTAGCCCTCATGTTTTAAGCGCTGTAGCATGGGAAGAATGCCGGGGTAGGGTATTGTTTTGTCGTGAAAATGGTCAATATAGTAATCCTTCAAGGTGGACAAAACGGTTTGAACCAGCGTTTCCGGACTGTTTTCCGGCAGTGCGCGAACAACAAGCATCCGCAGACCGTTTCCGACAAAGCGCCGCACCTCATCCAGCGTGCGTGCGGGGAAGCCGTGCTGCCGCAGGGCGAAGTTGATGCAGAGCATCAGATCCTCAAGCGTGTATAGTAACGTGCCATCCAGATCAAAAATCAGTGCTTTCATGTGTAACCTCCGAGTCGATACGGGAGAGGGGATTGGCCTCTGCTGCGATTTTCAGCTCCGTGCTTTCGATATGTGTGTAGATTTCTGTTGTATTCAGGTGCTCATGACCAAGCACCTCCTGAACTGTCTTGATGTCAACGCCATTGGAGATCATCAGCGTTGCGGCAGTGTGGCGCAGTTTGTGCGCAGAATATTGCGCCGGATCAAGGCCAGCCGCCAGCATATGCTTCTTCACCAGTCGATGTACCGCACTGACGCTGATCCGGTTATGATCGCGCGAGCCAAAGAGCGCGCGGTCATCGCTGAGCACAATCTGGTCGCGCTCCCTCAGATATGCATCGATTGCGCGCTTACATGGCGAACCAAAATAAACGATCCGCTCCTTGTTGCCCTTGCCGACAACGCGGATGCGATCCTCGTAGACATCGCTGCGATTCAGGCCAACCAGCTCTGCGCGGCGAATGCCGCAATTGAGGAAAAGAAGGAGAATTGCGTAGTCGCGCCTGGCGTTTGACCCCTCCACCGCAGCAAGAAGGCGCTGACATTCAGGGAGGGAGAGATATTTGGGCAATGCCTTGCGAATTTTGGGATATTCGATTTCCTTGACCGGGTTATTGCTAAGCTGCTTGGTGCGTACGGTGAGATACTTATAGAAGGATTTTATGGCCGAGAGCTTGCGCGCGCGCGCCGCTGCGCCAATACCGGTGGACAGCTCGCACTCGCGGTCATTGGCTAAATAAGAAAGAAAATCAAAAATATCAGTAATCGTTATTGTTTTTATAAAGTTCAGATCTATTTCTTTTATTGATATGGAGTCAAGCGGTGTCCTGTAGGGCATCTCATTCTTCATAAGCAGCATAAAGCGCAGAAAAAGGCGCAAATCCAGGTAGTATTCGTGAATGGTTTGGGCGGATTGCCCCTTGATCGTCTCGTGATAAGAAAGAAACTCCCGCAGAATTTGCGGACAGTCTGCGTAACGCTTCATGTTGAACCTCCTTTGGCTGTGACTATTATAGCGATAGTGACAGCGAATGTCAAAAGAATTGGGATTGGAAACGCTGTGTTGCGGCGCTGTATTGCGGTAGAGCGTCCGACAAAGAATGCAGTAGTCTGATTTGCAAAGCTACGGCGAGCTAAGGCCGCACTGTCAAGCCGGCGGATGCGCGCAAGGATATAAAGATAATTGACGTACCGCAGTTACACAGTCCTGCTGGTAGACTCGTGCTGTAGTTCTGTTGCTGCAATTATTATAGTACAAATACACTGTGAACGCAACAAAATTTTTATTTTGTTGCGTTCACAGTGCGAAAAGACTTCTCTTGTATCTTTTGACTGAATGCACGATACTCGTTTTATTGTGTTCCTCGATTAAAGAATCTCAATGCCTTTATCTATCTTTTAACATTACAATACAATGAAAAGGTAGACACAATGTCTACCTTTTCATACACAGTGGTCGCATAGCGCTCTAATTGTGGGCCTCAGGTTCTCTGCGGCTGATACGGAAATACATCCATAAAGCGCACCTTAAAGCGGTTGATTGCATAGAGACGGTCGATTCTTGCCTTTGCTTCAGAATCGGCAATTTCCCCCTCGCGGATATAGTGATCCAGCATTTCATAGGTAAAGCCAAGTTTTTCCTCATCCGTCTGTCCGCAAAGACCATCGATCGGCACCTTCTCAATCAGCACCTCCGGCAGCCCCAGCACGCGGCCAATGGCCTTGACCTCGCGCACACAAAGCATGGACAGCGGGCTGAAATCACCGGCGCTGTCGCCGTAGCGCGTGGAATAGCCGACCCAGTCCTCTGAAAGATTGCAGGTGTTTGCAACACGCCCGTTGCGGCTCTGCGCGACGGCGTAAAGCGTTGCCATACGGATTCTTGGGGCCAGGTTGATTATGGAGTCCCTGCTGAGCGGCCCAAGCTGCGCGGCAATTGCCTCGCGCAGGCCATCATACCCGGCCTGAATATCCACCGTGCAGGAGTCAATGCCCAGGTGCTCAACCAGCAGACGGGACATGTCGATATCACTTTGTGTACCGTTGGGCATCAGAACACCAAAGACACGCTCGCGTCCCAGCGCTGCTACACAAAGCGCAGCGACGACAGAGCTGTCCTTGCCGCCCGATATTCCAACAATTGCATTGCAGCCCTTCCCGTTGCGTTCAAACCAGTCGCGAATCCAGGCTACGATCTCAGCGGTTACCTTCTCGGCGCAGAAATTCATTTGACTGACGCCTCCTTCCATCTTTTACAGGAAGATTGTAACACATAGTGCGCGGAATTTCCAGAGTTTCCTATTTACTTTTTCTGCTTCCGGCGGTAAAATGTAGCAAAGAAATCCATCCACAATCATGAAAGGAGCGTTCTGAATGAGAATGAAGCAGGAAAACGCAGTGCGACGCATCGGCGTTCTGACCAGTGGCGGTGATGCGCCCGGCATGAATGCAGCCGTGCGCTCAGTTGTCCGCGCGGCAATCTTCCGTGGCATTGAGGTGATTGGCATCCGTCGTGGCTGGAGTGGCCTGATCAGCGGCGATATCATCCGGCTGGATGAACGTAGCGTTGCGCATATTATTGACCGCGGCGGCACAATCCTCTACACAGCCCGCAGCGAGGAATTCCGCACACAGGCCGGCCAGGAGAAGGCGGTCGCTACCTGTAGACTCCTCGGACTCGACGGCATTGTGGCTATTGGCGGTGACGGCACCTTCCGCGGTGCCTTGGCGCTTTCTCAGTATGGTATCTCTGTTGTCGGGATTCCGGGAACCATCGACAATGACATTGCCTGCACCAACTATTGCATCGGCTTTGACACCGCGGCAAACACAGCAATCGAATGCATCGACAAGCTGCGCGACACCATGCAGTCTCACGAGCGCTGCTCTGTGGTTGAGGTGATGGGGCGCAATGCCGGACATCTGGCTCTTTATGTCGGTCTGGCCGTTGGCGCAACCGCCGTGCTGGTGCCGGAGCAGAATGAGGATTTTGAGGCGGAGGTCATTGAGAAAATTCGCAATGCCCGCCTGAATGGTTTCACACACTACATGGTGGTTGTTGCGGAGGGGGCTGCCAGCGCAATTGACGTCGCGCGCAAGATTAAAGAAGAAATCCTCATTGATCCCCGCGTTACGGTGCTTGGGCATATTCAGCGCGGCGGCACCCCCACCGCCCGCGACCGTGTCACAGCCACCCGCATGGGCTATCGCGCGGTGGATATTCTGGCCAACGGTGGCACCAATCGCGTGGTCTGCATCAATGACGGCCGGATGTGCGACATTGATATCGAGGAAGCCTTGCAGCTCCAGAAGGGCATCGACAATGAGGAATGGACTGTGCTCGAAGCGATGACCGGAATCTGACGCGGGGGACTTCCCTGCCCCGGCTTGTCAATTTTCAATTTGTTCCGACTTCGTTCATAGTTTTTTCAAATCTTATCCTTATAATCCAAAATGTAAGGACGATGGTAATGCGAAACCGTCGTACCTGCGGCAGTCCATCTTTTTCATTTATCTCTCTATTTCCCCTCTCTCATTTCTGTAGCGGATTCCCCATCGTCCATCCCCTCGGGCGGTGGGGAATTTGCTGCACAAGAGGTATGATAAAGAACGCACCGCGCAGGAAGTATGAACTCCTGCGCGGTGCGTTCTTTATCGCTCGTAGTCAAATTCAAAGTCGTAAATGCTGACGGTGTCGCCGTCCTCAATGCCAAGTGCTTCCAGCCGCTCAAACAGACCGCTGCGCCGGAGCTGACGGTCAAAATACATCCGGGACTCATAATCCGCAAAATTGATATCATTGATAAGCTGTTGCAGCCATTTGCCGGAGATGATCCACAGGTCATCCATGTGCTCAATCTGGAGATCCTCGACCGCCCCGGCATCAGCCAGCGGCTTGACATACTCCGGTTCATAAACCGTAACCGGCGGCAGCTCACGCAGACGCGCGGCTACCACGCGCATAAGCTGGCGCGTGCCCTGGGTGGTTGCGGCAGAAATTTCATAGAAGGGATAGCCGCGCGACTCAACATAGGAACGCAGCCGCTCCAGATTGTCGCTGCCCTCCGGGATCAGATCAACCTTGTTGGCAGCCACGAGCATAGGCCGTCCGGCCAGATCGGCAGAATAACCGGCAAGCTCCTCGTTGATTTTTTCAAAATCCTCAATCGGATCGCGATCCTCCGATCCGCTCACATCCACAACATGAATCAGCAGACGGCAGCGGTCAATATGGCGCAGGAAATCGTGGCCCAGACCGGCGCCCTCCGCAGCGCCCTCAATGATGCCCGGAATATCGGCCATCACGAAGGAGACGCCCTCCTCCAGGTAGATCACGCCCAGATTGGGATAGAGCGTTGTGAAATGATAGTTTGCAATTTTGGGGCGCGCATTGGAGGTCACAGAAAGCAGCGTAGACTTGCCGACATTGGGGAAACCGACCAGACCGACGTCAGCCAGGAGCTTCAGCTCGAGAATTACCTCGTGCTCCTCGCCGGGCAGTCCGGATTTGGCAAAACGGGGTACCTGCCGGGTAGGGGTAGCAAAATGCTTGTTGCCCCAGCCACCGCGACCGCCCTTGCAGAGAATATAGTCTGCATTGTCAGACATATCCTTGATGACCTCGTTGGTCTGCGCATCGCGCACCACAGTGCCGCGCGGCACCTGGATCACCAGATCCTCACCGCGACGGCCGGAGCGACAGCCGCCCTGACCATCCTGACCGGGCAGCGCGGTATACTTGCGCTTGTAACGAAAATCCATCAGCGTGGAGAGATTGTCGTTGACACGCAGGACAATATTGCCGCCTTTGCCGCCATCGCCGCCATCCGGCCCGCCGGCAGCAACATACTTTTCCCGATGGAACGCAACAGCGCCGTTACCACCGTTACCGGCCTTCACAAAAATTTTTACCTTATCTACAAACATCCTGACACCTCATAAATTCAGCTCATAACAGGCGGTCTGAAAGACCGCGCTTCCATCAAAGCGCTCTGCCTGCTCATAGGAAACAAAGTGAAAGCCGCATTTTTGTATGACATGCTTTGACACAGCATTGTCTACCGCATGAGCGGCCGAGAAGCGGTGTGCATCCAGGGAACGGCTTGCCCATAGGATTATCGCCTTTGCAGCTTCGGTCGCGTATCCCCTGCCCCATGCGTCGCGCCTGAGCTGATAGCCCAGCTCGTAGCAGCCGCCCGATTCACAGAGTCCGCCGGTACCGATGAGCTGTCCGCTCTCTTTGAGCGTAAAGGCGAATTCCAGCGTTTCCGGCTGAAGCGAGCGCAGCCATTTCTCTGCGTCGGCAATCGATTGATGGCGCGCATAGAGCATATAGCGGTTCACCTCCGGATCACTGGCAATCGCAAAGACTGCCGGTGCATCGGCAAGCGTGAGCGGCCGCAGGAGCAGCCGTTCCGATTCAATATGGCGCTGCATGATAAGCCTCCTTCCCATTTAGAAAAAATCCCGAACATAGGAAGACTATGTTCGGGATTCCGTATTACTGCTCGATAGCGTAGACAGAGCACTGCTTGCGATCCTTACCCTTGCGCTCGAACTTGACGTGGCCGTCAACCAGAGCAAAGAGGGTGTCATCGCTGCCAATACCGACATTGACGCCGGGATGGATGTGAGTGCCTCTCTGGCGAACCAGAATGTTGCCAGCCAGAACAAACTGACCGTCTGCACGCTTCACGCCCAGTCTCTTGGACTCGGAATCACGGCCGTTCTTGGTGGAACCGCCGCCCTTCTTATGTGCGAAGAACTGAAAACCGATTTTCAGCATTTGTTACACCTCCATAACTTCGATAAAATCCGGATAATCATCCCGCAGGGCGCACATGGTCAGCATAAAGCCGGTCAACACGGCCTGCACTGCGTCCTCATCGTCGCATACTGCGGGAAGCGTCAGGGTGATCCGGGGCGCATCTGCATCGACCTTGGTATGCGCGTGGTTTCCCAGCACATCATTGATCGTGCATTCGGCAAAGGTCACCGCAGAAGAAATCGCAGCGCACACAATGTCGCTGTGCTCCTCGGCGTACCCGCTGTGCCCGGACACGGAGAATCCATTGATTCGTCCGCTTTGATTGAAAATCTCAACTTTTGTCATAACTTACACAGAGATCTTTTCAATCTGCACCTTGGTGTACGGCTGTCTGTGGCCGCGGATGGACTTGGAGTCCTTCTTGGGGCGATACTTGAAGACGACGACCTTCTTGGACTTGCCGTTCTTCAGCACCTTGGCTTCGACGGAAGCGCCGGCCACCACGGGAGCGCCGAACTTGGAGTTCTCGCCATCCACGACTGCCAGGACCTGATCGAAGGTTACGGTTTCCTCAGCCTCAACGCCAAGCTTCTCGACAAAAATGATGTCGCCCTCCTTGACGCTGTACTGCTTGCCACCGGTAACGATAACTGCCTGCATT
>CAYXIN010000011.1:0-32546 GCA_964465395.1 uncultured Oscillospiraceae bacterium
GCCGTGTCTACTTTTTTGCCATTTTCAATTTGCGCAATTTATTGTACCTTATCGGTTACGAGCACCGAGCTTTTTACCGGTTTTTTGTGTCTGCGCTCACCGGGTGCAGGAAAACAGGCGGCGGAGGATGGCTTGCATCCTCCGCCGCTTGCGTGTAAGTTGGAGCTTAAAGTCCCAATTGATTCATAAAATAGTCATAGGCATCTACTTCTTCGGGCTGCGTATCAGCAATGCGACGCAGCGCGCCGCATTGCTTCGGCAGGCGCCTCAAATTGCGAAAGAGCCTGACAATCCAGGCAAGCGGCAGCAACCAGGGATGCCTCTCCAGAAAGGTATAGCGCGCCGCAAGTGCATTTGCAGGCGGAAAGATGGTTCTGCGAATGAGTCCTGCTTTGGATGTTTTTTTGCTGCGCTGATTGCGCAGCCGGACGACCGAGCGGTCACGGGAGTGACCGAAAAGATCAGACGCCAGTGTGTAGGAAAGCAGCGTGTGTAAAGTGGCCTCATCGGGCTCCGGCAGCGGACAGCAGGTCTTCACGTCAAACCATACCCGACATGCATTCATCGTGGTGCAGAAGAATTGGCGTAGACGCAGTGTGTTAAATGCGCGAAGGAGCGCATCCCAGTCCAGTGTATGGTCAAAATGCTGGATATACAATGCAACATCCAGGTACATTCGCAGTCCAGCACCGCCGTGATAGAGATGCTTGGCGAGGTGGCAGATTGTGTAGATCAGGTGAAAGTCGGGATCCGGCTTGAAGCGCAGACCATCGTCCGGGGCAGCGTGCTCCCACGCGGCGGAAAAATATGCCTGCAAATCCGTCCTGCCATCCAGATTGCCGTCCATCAGATTGGTGTGAACCTCATAAAATTCTGCGCCCTTGCGATAGGAATAGGTCGGCTCCCAGTCGTGCTCGACCTGGTAGCCCAATTCCAGCATCAGCCGGTGCGTCTTTTGCCGATCCTCTGCGTGGATCAGAATATCAATGTCACCAGAGGTGCGCAGCTCCGGCACAGGGTAGAGGTTGCGCAGATAGTAACCCTTGACGGGCATATGTGCAATACCCTGCGCAGAGAGCGCCACGGAGAGCGCATCAAAGGCCACATATCGATTTAGATTTCCGGAAATTGTGGCAAAGAGCGTTGCGTCAAGCTGCTTGCACAGCGCTGTGTCAGCAATATGCTTGTGTCGCCGGTTTTCGTAGGCCAGAATGGGCAGTAGATTTTGCCGCGCGGCTGTTTGATAGAGCGCGGAAATATCCCACTCCGCCGCGGATGTGGCCGGGCGATTGTGTAGAAAATCCTGAAGAAGGAGCAGAATCGGCTCGTTTGCAGTAGGCATGGACAGTGTCCTCACGTGTTAGTCTGTGGAATGAGCGTAACCGTTACGATCTCCGGCGGATTATTGATCCGGGGAAGGACACCATAGCCGGCAAGACCGGATGTAACCAGCATTGTGCTGGAATGAAGCTGATATTGTCCGTAATAGACATCCGGAAAAAAGCCCTGAATCGGGGCGTATAAACCGCCGAGGCGGGGAATGCGAACCAGTCCGCCGTGCGTATGACCGCTCAGAAGCAGATCAATATTCCATACCTCAGAGGCAGAGCCAAAGTAAAAGCTCTCCGGTCGGTGATTCAGCAGAATGGTCATTTGATCCGTGTCGCAAAAGTCGGAAAGGAAGGAATAGACGGGGTCGCTCAATGCGCAGCCCCTGCCCGTGAATTTCCAGATCGATAAACTGGTTGTCCAGTATGGTAATATCGGTTGCGGCCAACTGGTGCAGGAGGGACGGGCCATGCTTCTGCATATAGTCCGCTTCATGATTGCCCAGCGAATAATAAACCGGGGCGATTTGCACCAGTTGCGTCAAAAAGCCGCAAAGCGCGTCAATTTCGGCCGCGCTGCTGGTTCGGCTGAGCAGATCACCGGGCAGCGCGATGAAGTCGGGCGCCTCGTCAAGAATCAGGCGATAGAGTGTGCTGTTGTCCTCTCCAAAGCTGCGGCAATGTAAATCCGAGAGGAAAACAAAGCGGACACTCTACTGAATTTTTTCGCTGGAGATTTGATAAGCTGTTACTTGCAGATGATTCATGCAGTGATGGAGGCAGAAAAACAGCAGCGCCAGAAGCAGCAGAAGAATCAGCGCAGTACGCAGAAGCCATTTATGCCGTTTCTTCATGCTGGAAAAACGTCTGCAAAGAGGGCAGTGCGGTACAGTTTTCCCCACGCAGCAATCCCAACCATTCCGTCCATGCGATCGATGCTCAGACATCCCACCCGACCACGCATCATCTCGAGAGAACGGGAGGGCAGAATTCGCGGATGGCGCTGTGCTCTCTATTAATTGTGGCATATCACACATAGAGATATCGGCCCACGCAGCAAGATAGAGCTCGACCTTGTAAACAGGTACAATGGCAGTTATTGTTGGCACAAACTAATTCACGATCTCCTTGAGAATTTTTTCCTGTAGCGTCTGATAGAAGGGAAGTAGGTCTTGGCTGGAATAAACATGCGCTTTTTGGGGAATTGAGCGGTAAAGGGCCGTTATCTGTGCTACATCGTCGGCAAATCGGATATATTCCAAGTCTTTAAGCCATTCGTAGCATCCAATAACTTTCGGACTTCGGCTGTTAATGACAACACAGGGGGTGCCTGTAATAGCGGCAAATATCATTCCATGGAGGCGATCGGTTATGACTAATGCAGCAGCGCGGAATTCTGCATATTTTTCTTCAAGCACGCGTTTTCGTTCTGATACAGGAACACTCCTGCGAATATTCATGTCCGACTCACTGACACTCGAACCAAATAGTGTATGTGCTTGCGCCCAGATAGAGGCCGTTTCTGCCTCAGTACGAGTCTTTTCTATGTCGCTTCTGAGACATAGAACACAGCCGTGCCGACAGGTAGTTCCGTTACATTTGTCCAAAGACAGAGCCATGTCGGGTACAAGAATTACGTTATTATAATTCTTACGCATACAGTCATAAGAGATTCTTTCTCGCGCACAAAGAAGAAGGTTATTATGATGATTGTATATGCTCCGGGAACGTGCCAGCTCCTTCTGCTCATTAGAAGATGAACCATAATAGATCGTGTTCGGCAGACATATAATCGAAGATGATGGAACGCTCTGAATAAGTTTACGAAATAACGCTTCCACATTTGGCCACAGAGTTCCAAGATTTCCACCGCCATTAACCAGAATTGGGTGGCCGTTCATAGTGCGCATTCTGTGGTATCGGCTGAGGAGGTGTAGTTCCGTTGTTGTGATCTCAAAAAATGAGAGATTCTTTGATTGCAGCAAGGCTATGGTTGCTTCTGCAATTGCATGGTCGCCAAGATTGCCATGAGTTGGAGTCAACACAAAAAGAATAGTATCAGATGGGGCTGTTTCGATTTTGGAGATCAATTCCTTTAATGCAGCACGCTGCTGCTGTTCGTCAAATAGAAAACCATGCAAGCGTCGAAGTGGATATAAAATGTCACGCATAATCCGTTTCCATCCCACCAATTACAATTTCGGGGAACATCATATGTCCCCACCATGTTGGATTCCAGATCATACTGTTATTGTCACTGCTGCATTGCTCCCGTTCAAAAGCAAATGCATCATCCACAACATCGTGCATCTGATTGGTTCCAAATTGATTCACCGAATAAGCGGTCAGTTTAACGAGATATTTTCCAGGTGCAAGCCAGTCCAATATCAAGTTTAAATCTACTTCGTTCTCGCCGGGAAAAGCTGTAATAGATGGGCTGGTGGTGGCCAGTCCTACTATTGTCTTATCTGAGGCCGATACTGTCATGCGAAATGCCAGATGTTCCAGTTGTGTTTTTGAAAAATATGCAACGCCAATATGAAGTGTTTTGCTGTGGGTGTTGACAGAATTGTCCTGTTCAAGAATCCTGACTTGGTTAATATGAATTAAATCGTCGATAATAGCATGGTTGCGTTTTATAGTAGAGCAATCATTCAAAAGAGTGGGGGCCCTTGTCATATCCGAATAAATGGCAATTGCCTCCTCGGTATCTCCGTCAAAGACGACCCTGCCATGATCGAGGACAATGCAGCGGGTGCAGAGCTGGCGGATGGTATTCATATTATGGCTGACATAGAGAACGGTGCGCCCCTCGGTATTGGCAGCATCGCCCATTTTACCCAGGCACTTTTGCTGGAACTTCATGTCACCCACCGCCAGAACCTCGTCCATGACCATAATCTCGCTGTCGAGATGCGCAGCGACGGCAAAGGCCAGCTTGACATACATTCCGCTGGAATAGCGCTTGACCGGCGTGTCGATGAATTGCTCCATTTCCGCAAATTCCACGATCTGGTCAAACTTGCGGTCGATTTCAGCTCTGGTCATGCCGAGAATCGCGCCATTCATATAGACATTTTCGCGCCCGGTCAGCTCCGGATGAAAGCCGGTGCCGACCTCCAGCATGGAGGCAATACGTCCATTGTAGCTGATGGTGCCTGCGGTGGGGGCGGTGACGCGGGAGAGCAGCTTCAGAAGGGTGGATTTGCCGGCGCCGTTGTGACCGATGATCCCCAGCGCCTCACCCTTCTTCACCGTAAAAGAGACATCACGCAGCGCAAGAAAGCGCTCACCCATATGCCGCGCAGCGTCGGAGCCGATTTTGCTGTTCGGGTCCTCCTTGCCGCGCAGCCGCGCCATCCAGCTCTGCAAATCGCCGCGCAGCGTGCCGCCGCCAATGGCGCCGAGGCGATATTCCTTTGAGACGTGTTCGATTTTGATTGCAATTTCGCTCATAGTTTTCCTCACACGGTATCCATAAAGGTTTTTTCCACGCGGTTGAACAGCATGACGCCGAAAAACAGCACAACAAAGGTCGTCGCCCAACTGAGCAGGTAATAGCCCCACTCCATACTGCCGATGCCCAGATAAGCGTGGCGGAACAGATTCACAATGGGCGTGACCGGGTTGCACATATACAGGGTATGCCATTTCCCACCAGGGGCAAAAGCAGAGAAGCTGAACATATCGTAGGCAATCGGGGAGGCATACATCCAAAGCTGGGTGCCGAAGCCCACCAGCATAGCCAGGTCGCGATATTTGGTGGTCAGGGCGGAGATAATAATACCGAAGCCGAGGCTTAGCAGCGCCAGTTGCAAAACAACCAGCGGCGTCATCAGCATCCAACAGTTCGGGTGAACCCCCTGGCCGGTGAGCGCATAGTAAATCAGGAAAATGACCAGGAAGCAGTATTGAATGGCCAGACTGATCAGCTCAGAAAACACTGTGGACAGCGGCATGGCCAGGCGGGGGAAATAGACCTTGCCCATGGTGGCGCGATTGGAGACAAAGGTGTTGGCAGTCTGGCTCAGACAGGTGGAGAAATAAGTCCAGAGAATCGTACCGGACAGATAAAAGACAAAGGATGGCACGCCGCCCGGCGCCAGCCCTGCAATATTGCCAAAGACCAGCGTGAAGACTACAGTGGTAAGTAAGGGTTGAATAATTGCCCAGGCGGGGCCGAGAATGGTCTGCTTGTATTTGGAGACGAAGTTCCGCTTGACAAACAGGAAAACCAGGTCCCGATAGGCGTAAATTTCTTTCAGCTTCAGGTCAAACCAGCCGGTATTCGGCTGAATGACGGTGTCAAAGTGTTGCTCTTGCATAAGCTGTGTTTGCTCCCGTTATTGGTATTTGTTCTGTACGCCCCGCAGTTGTCTGACCTTGTAAAGAAGCCACCATGCGGGGAAGCAGTCGGCGGCCTGGGCGAGCCATTTTGTGCCGGAGGCTGGAAGTGCCCGTACGCCCCTCCGATATGCGTCGCGGTAGCAGGTGTCGGAGGTCAAGGCCCGATACAGCCGCCTGCGTGTCCGGAATCCAATCCGACGATTGGGCACGAACAGCATCTCCAGCCGGTTGAAATAGTGCTTGTTGGCAGCCCAGAGCCAGATCTCCGGCAGAATTTTCGGCACATTCATGTACTGGGCCAGCTCCAGCAGCCCATGTACCATCAGGTGTGCGCTCCGAATCTCCGATTGCCCCAGTACTCCGTCGTTGGAGGGGTGGTAGGTCTTGTAGTCCACGCGGTAGTGATAGTGAACGGAGGGTGTATAGATGATCTGGCTCACATATTGCAGGTAGCGGCAGTTGAAGTCGAAGTCCTCTGCGGTTCGCAGATCCTCTCGGAATCGCAGGGTGTGCGCCTCAATGACCCGACGATGATACAGCTTGCAGTAGGGCGGGAATATGCGAAAGTCAAAGACCAAATGCCGATAGACCTCAGGATTCGGCTTGTCTCCAGGCAGGGAGACAGAAAAGGCCGGAGGGAAGGTGCGGGAAACAGCCCCCTGCAGGGAAAAGGGCTGATAGTCGGAGATCACCAGAACTTCGACTTCCGGGTCAGCGGATTGCCGCAACGCATAGAGCTCTTGTAGATAATCTGGTCCCAGATAGTCGTCGCTGTCCACGAATACGACATATTCGCCGCTGGCCCGTGCCAGTCCCGCGTTCCGTGCGGAAGAAACGCCGCCATTGGCTTTGTGGATCACCGTCACGCGGACGTCCTCTCCGGCAAAGTGGTCGCAAAGAGCCGGGCAGGCGTCCGGGGAGCCGTCGTCCACCAGCAGCAGTTCAAACTCACGGAAGCTCTGCCTCAGAATACTGCTGACGCAGTCTGCCAGATATTGTTCCGCGCGATAAACAGGAACAATCACGGTGATGAGTGGAGAAATACTTTTATCTTGTTTGATCATATTCCAAGTACTCACTTGCTTGATTTTTTCGGAAACGGTCACACACGCAGCCGAAAACCAGTTGCAGCCTGTTTTTACTGTGTAGGGCATGGATTACCTTTGGATGTACCGGAAGTTTCCATAAGGCATCAGGTGCGTATTGGATAATCTTATTAACATCCTCATTATCCAGCAGCGTGCAGAAGAAAAAGTATCTTTTCAGAATGCCGCCCATGTTTGAAAGGTAGTTATACCCAATGTAAGACATGTAACTATATCCAACCCGGGAGTAAAATAGCTCCTCGTAATCGTCGGTGTTTTTTGGGACAACTCGCCCGCATATGATTTGGTTTGCCGTGCAGACCATGGCTAGTCGGGCGAGGGTGGCCTTCCCGCTGAGAGTCTCTCTGGTATTATAGCGGACATAGCAGTAATGGCAGCACTCCTCTATCTGGATAGTTCGTGCATATTGCAAATAATCAAGGATGAACAGGGTGTCTTCGGTGTGATTGATCGATTCATTAAAGCACACCCCGTGATCTTTTATTATTTTCCGCACAAAACGCTTAGAGAAGGGATAGCCCAACGACCCTTTCCGTAAAAGCGTTAGGCGGGTATCCGGGCTGTTTGCATATCGTTGAGCCGTGCCACAGTACTTTTTCAAGAAATGTCCGGATTCATCATAAACAGAAAACGCCTGTCCGACAAAGTCTGCATCTGATATCAACAAATCTTTCAGGTAATCGCATTCCACCCAGTCGTCGCTGTCTACGAAAACAATATATTTTCCTGTGGCTACATCCAGTCCACGGTTTCTTGCCGCCGACACGCCCCGGTTCTCCTGATGAATAACTCTGACCCGCGCGTCTTGTGCCGCATATTCGTCACAGATGGCACCGCAGTTGTCCGGTGAGCCGTCGTCCACCAGAATCAACTCAAAATCTTGGACGGACTGCCGGAGAATGCTGTCAATAGCACGGGAAAGATATGGCTCAACCTTAAAAACAGGGACAATTACGCTTATTTGCACCATGATGTATCGCATCCTTCCTGAGCTATCTCTGCCAACAGTAGACTATGCGACGTAGCTCTTTTTTGATTTTCATAAGATATTCGTGAATGATCACACCGTTGGGATATAGCTTTGCCAACCACCATGAATAGGTGCTGGGTGCATACTTATAACAATAGTACAGGGCCTGAAACTTTGGAAGATCATACTGTCTGGGAATCATGCTGCGCGATCCGCTGCTGAGTGCTTGAATAACGCAAATAGCATTGACTTTTTTTCTTGTTCGCTCTGCGGCTAATGCTAACGCAGAATAGCCCAATTCTTGGAAATAACGAATGCATGAGTCGATAGCTTCCACATTATCAAAGCGCTTTGCCGAAAAAGCGGTATGCATAATGCTGTCTGGCCGAATGCGGTAATAATAGTTTCGCAGGCCAACGGAAATAATGGATCCCGCCCCACTCAGCACTACGGGTACAAGCGCTTGATCCTCGTGAATTTTTCCGACAGGAAAGCGGCGACCATAAAGCAGTTCCTTGCGATATAGCTTACCACACGCGTTGATTCCAATTCCAGGGATACCGTTGTAAATACATAATACAGCTTCCTGTCCAGTCATCGTGCGGGGATAGCCGTCCAGCAGAGCGGAAGCTTCGACCTCAGGCGGAAACTCATTCTCAAATTCCAGAAATTGGCAGCAGGAAATATCCGCATTGTTTTCAATAAGACCTGAGTAAAGAGCCTTCAGATACATCGGTGCGACCAGGTCATCACTGTCTACAAAGGTGATGTATTCTCCGGTGGCTGCGTCCATGCCCGTGTTTCGCGCGGCAGAAAGCCCACCGTTTTTCTGATGAATGACCCGCACTCGCGCGTCCTTTTGCGCGTAGCTGTCGCACATTTCGCCGCAGTGGTCTGGCGATCCGTCGTCCACAAGGATCAGCTCAAAATCCGTATAGCTCTGCGCCAAAATGCTGTCAACACATGCAGGGAGATAAGCCTCCACTTTATAAACCGGAACGATTACAGAGATCAATGGCATAATGCCTCCTCGACAATTCTGTTATTTACATACCGCTTGCAGTACCTTTACAGCACTTTTTAGCGGGTCATATACGCGAATTCCGCTCAAAGCATCCTCTGGTAGCCTTGAAAACAGCACAGGAAACTCTGTACATCCTAAAATCAGCGCGTCGCCCGAGAAGGATCGAATCATTTGGACAAAAGCATATAATACTTTGTCTGTAATTTTGTTTTGCTTAACTGCTTCAATGAGCTCTCGCTGCTTTAGATACTGTTCGGCAACTGGAACGGTGACAGAAATCCCATACGGTTCCAGCGCTTGACGGAATACGCCAGACTGGATTGTTCCTTCTGAGGCAATCAGCGAGACCTTTTTTTCATGGGCGTCTGCGAGTTCAAGGCAGCAGGCATCAATGATGCTGAGGATCCGTCCTCGCGCGTCCGGAACAGCCTGATAGATATCCGGCAGAAAGCAATGAGATGTATTGCATGCCAATACGATTTTTGTTGCCCCGGCGTGGAGCAATGATGTAACCGAATCACACAGCTCGTCCACAAGCTGGCTGCGCTTCGTGCCGTCAAGGATAGCCAGAACCCTGCTTGGCATCGTGCAGCGATTGTCAATCAGAATCCTTGGGCGATCCCACTCCTTTTCAGCGGGAAAGGCATCCAGCAACTCCTGAAAAAAGTGCAGCGTTGCATAGGAACCCATGCCGCCCAGAACACCAATGATATCTTGATACATTTCTTAGCCCTCATATCCGTTTCGAATCCATTGCACCGCGCGCTCATAATCGTCAATGGTATCGACTTCTTTTGTCCGCAGATAAATCATCGGAAGCGGCAGCATCGGCTCAATCAGATGGAAGACGTGTCGCTTTCCAGGTTTTAGCTGATCCAGCCGCATCTTGGCAAAACCGGTCCACTCATATTGACCTATCTCCTGAGAGAAGCCGGTGACCATTTTTGAACCATTAACCAGCTCAATTGGCATGACCCATGGATTATCCGTGGAGGGCGTTGTGCCACCGACGCAGCTTCCATCATACTCAACGCCTGCAATCAGATCATCCGGGTGCACAAGTAAGTCTCCATCCAGAGCTACGACATATTCCCGGCCATATTTTGCACCCAGTGTAAAGCTGGCCCCTGTTCCGGTGTTACGATAATCATGGTTGAATACAAACAAGATATCCCTGCGAATCGCATTTACCACATTGATTACCTGTTCAGCCTGATATCCTACCACTATACGGATGTCATCATAGTCTTTTAAAATCTCAAGCTGTCGCTCAATCAGAGTCTTTCCATCAATTTCGACCAGAGCCTTGGTACAGCCAAGCCCCAGACGAGTTCCCATGCCTGCGCAGCTTATTACAATGGATACATTGTTTTTCATCGCATTTACCTCAGCCGTCACAAAGTGTTTTCAGGAAAGTGCAGAGCCGGTGTTCATCGCAGACAACATGAGTAGCATTATACATCAGAGAATAGGCCACTGGGCGAACGCCGCCATATCCGATTCCAATGTCGGCCAGACGAATCATCTCTGCGTCATTGCTGCCATCTCCCACAGCAACAGTTGGAACGACAAATTGTTTTGAAATCTTCTCTTTATCGACAACGCTGTTTACCGAGATAATTCTATCATCCGAGACACTGGCTGTAGAGCAATAGCAGTGTGACATCGGCAAATCAATCCGATGAATCAGCCGCTCAATCCAGACATCAATATTTCCTGTAACGATATAACTGCGATCTCTGTGATCCCGGATAAACTGCACCAGTTCCTCATTCAGAGGCGTCTTTTCTACTATCTTCGCAACACGGCTTACCGGGATGGATTTCAGCATCTCAACCCGCGCCAAAAAGCTGCTTTGAAATGGTATCTCTCCACGCATGGTTTTCTCTGTCATATCCTGCATTTCTGACAGTAGGCCGACCTGTTCGGCCAATGAAGGCAGAATTTCTGCCTTTGTGACGGTTGCGTCGAGATCAAATAGAAATACGCGATTATTCATGGTACATCTTCTTCCTCCGGAATAATCCCGGCGCTCTTTAAGAAAGCGATTCCTTCTGCTAAGCTCTCATCAAATTCTGTGGTATGCGGTTCGCTCACAGAGAAGGGGAGTGACCAGATATCCCCATAGGCAAGACTGAGTGCGTGTTCATAATTCTTCCATGCATCATATTTCATCCCCTCAAATTCGACGCTCTCGGTGCGCAACGGATAAAAATCGCTGACTTTCATGATACCGCGCGGATCGCGGCTCCAATAAGGGCAATCAATTGGCTCACAAAAATAATCACCGTGTCCGAATGCAGGAAGCTCTGCCAGAAGTGTTGCTTCATATTCCGGAAGTGTTGCATCCAGCGCATGGTTTTCCACAGGGCGGCAATAGCGATTGCCTGAAAACTCGACTGCGAGTTCCTGTATTTTTTCTCCATATTTCCGGTTGGCCTGCTGCGTTTTTAACCAGACCGCAGGAATGTCTTCTGGTTTCACATCGATATAATCAAAGACCAGAATATCAATCCAGAATACATCGGTTCCACGATATTTGATTTTGGACATCCGTAATCCTGAGGTATAATTATAACAGTATTCAGCTCGCAGTTCGGCGTCATTTTCCAATAGTTCGCGCAGTTTCAGGTAGTCTGCCCGCATCATTCCAACATCGATATCGTTGTCCCAGGGAATAAACCCGCGGTGGCGCACGGCACCAAGCAATGTACCGCCAACCAGGAAGACGTGCATCCCATTCTGATCGCACAGCTTTTTAACGCGCTGCAAAATATAATTCTCGGCCAATTGAATATGCCGGAGGCGTCCGGTAGCTTTGGGCATATTCAGATATACCCGCTCTTTCGCCTGCTGCATGGTTTCTCCCGGCCGCGTCTGGGCATTCCAAAACAGCAGTTCATTTTTCTTGCTCATTTCCCGCATGTCGTGCCGGAGCTTTTCCATCTCATCCATCATGCGGCGCTCCGTCCGGTACGACGGAAGGTGTCTTTTCAGAAAATTACGAATACTCATATTGTCCTCTCAGTTATGCAAAAACGTTTGCTTCTTGTAGCGTTTTCCGGCCAAAAAGGGGAGCCAGCGATTTATGATATAAATCGTGGGAAACTCCAGAGCAGTAACTGTCAATAGCATGACAGCACCAGCCCAAAGCGGCGTCGTGGCAAAGTCTGTGATACCCAGAAATACACCGACTGCCACATAAATCACATGGTGTGTGCCGTAGATAATGATGCTGTTCCTGCCAGCCGCGGTAAGGAGTCTGTTCATTTTATCCGGCATTTTCCATTTACAGAGCTGTAGCACTGCGTAGCCTCCTGCAAGACCACTCATCACGAAGACGGCAGTTGTCAGAGAGAAATCCCAGCTTGCCTGTTTCCCCCAGATTCCCCCGGTAAGCGGCGGAATGAGGCATGATACAATAACCAAAACGATATTCTTTTTTCGAAAGAAATCTATTCCCCAAAAGCCGGCAGCAAAGAAGAAAAGATATCTGAAAGATCTTCTCAGCTCTTTGAGATAGGCGATTTCCAGAGCTATATTCGAAAGCAGCAGTGGCAGCGTGAATATACAGGCACAGAAGATTCCAACTGCCCAATCCTTTTTCAGGATCTTTTTTGCAGCGACGAAGATAGCCTCAATCAGAAACAGGCTGACTATGAACCACATATTGCCGTCGTTATAGCGCAATGTCACCGTGTTAAAAATGTATCCTTTGATATTCAGCGTTACCCCATGCCGTATAATATCTGTCAGAACACCAAGCACCTCGAAAAAAAGAAAGGGAAGCCCGAATGAATATAGACGATTGAACAGGAATGAGGTATATTTTCTTTCATAAGTTCTGGTGTGATGCATTAGCATACCACTGATTATAAAAAACGCAGGCATATGAAAGGAATAAATTACATTGTGAATATACCCAGCCTGCCAAATGTGACCGATCACCGTTAAAATGATCAGCACACCCGTTGCTCTGTCGATTTCATCTAGGCGCTTTACCATATTTGTGCTTCCTCACTTTTCAAATGCGCTTTTTTCCGGCAGAATTACCTCAAAGGCTGATTTCAGCCGCGCAGCTAATTCGTCAAAGGGAACGTCTCCAGCCGGGTCATTCAGGCAGATCATGTCGTGCCTTTGCGTTGCAATGATATCACATAACTGCGCAATGCTGCTTTCCGTGACATCATCCACCAGATTATCTACCAGATGTGGCTGAAAGTTTCCTTCGGCAATTTGCCACCAGAGCATAAGCCACTGATTTACATCGTCAGATGTGCGGAAACGATGCTTCGACGTTTCGTGAAGCAGCGCAGACTCCAGTTTCCAGATTTCTTCAAAGGTTTGCTTTCGAAATGCTGCGGGTGCATGAAGGTTTTGAAATCCCAGGAAATTCTCCGGGAAGAGCTTTTCAGCCGCAATTGTCCGAATGTTTGTTTTCAGACCGTAGATTTTGCTGCGATACTTGTGTGCATTCTTTCGAACCTGCGCGGGCTTGTGGAAGTGTGTATTGATGGTTCGCAGATCGTTTACGATCAAATGCTGCCAAATACCAGGCTGTCCTGTGATTGAAAAGGGAACCTCTGCGCCATAAGTACATGGGATGCCATTTGAAAAAAAGCAATTCTCAGACATCGGACGGAGTAGATACATATCATCATTAAAATACACAAATTGCGCTGACAGTCCGTCAATCCTGTGCAGATTCAGCTCAATGGTATTTGCATTAAATGTTGGACGATACTCCGAGGGCAGATAGTCCTCATGGCAGACAACATGCAGCTTCGGATGATCGACATTTAAGAAAGCGGGCAAGTGCCCCCATGTGACAAAATGTATCTTTCTTACCCATGGGGTGAATTTTTCTACTGCACGAAACCAATAGGGAAGAAGTCCCCAGTCCCGAAACCGATTGACAGAATTGCTGTCGTCCAGTGTTTTACCCTGATATCTGGCTTTTTCGGCTTGCCAGGCGGGGTCGTTTCCATCTACCCAGGGCATTACAAAATCAATATCCATAAGCTCACAGTCACCTCAGTATAATAATATTGAATTGAAGGCGTTGCGTGCATTTGTGTCAGCTCAAAGCTTAGCCAGGCGACGCAGAATTTTCCACGGATCTGGCAATTGGCATCGGAGGTCGATCACTTCAAAACGCTCTGTTGCGGCATAGGTGTGCAGCCCATCCACCTTCCATCCCGGAACACACAGGCTTTTTGCATCCAGGCGACCGATTTCCTTTTCTTCATACGCGGTATCGGAGAGGCTGCATTCTGCAAACAGAAGACCATCCCCATAGCTCATTTCCTGATTGCATTGTGCTGGACGGATATATCGCGCCCCGTCTGCGATGATTCTTCCTGCACCACGCACAAGGAGTGAATCAAAATTTGTCCAGGAGATCTCCTTAAGCTGGATATTGCAGCCCCATTCCAGACAAAAAGCCTTGGGAAATACACGTTCATTCCCAGCTTGTGGGAGAAAGGTTAGCAGCAGAAGCGTTTCCCCCCATGTCTGCACAGTGGTATCGACAGCGCTGTCCTTCAGCAAGGTTGTGACATATTGCCATTCGGTAGGGAAGTGTGTCGCCTTCCATAGCTGAACCTCGCGAATTGCGCTGGATTCCGGGATCATATACCATTCTCCGGCTCGCTGAAATACGAACGGATATGAGAGATGATGATTCTGCTCCAAAACAACGGCGGGGCGTGATGTGCTTCCATCCTCATTCAGCGAAACGACCTCAATTCGACCTTTGTTGTGGCATACAGCTTCATAAAACAGGTACGTTTTCCCATGATGCTCTGCTAACATGGGGTCTGCGACCCAGTAGTTACGGGTTGCCGGCATCACATAATCCGGCTGAAAGAAGTTACGCTCCCATATAGGCTGTTCGTGCTTGCTCCGTTTGCGGATGGCAGTTGTAAAATAGTTAGGCGCCCAAAAGAGGCGTTCCAGTAGCGTTCGTTGCTTCATGCTTTGTCACCTGAATAGCATCTGGCGATGTGATAAAGCCTGCCTGCTCTGCTGCGCAGTGAGCGGTAATGCATGAAAAGCCAGATTGCTGCATATGAATCATTCATCATCCAGCGATAGAGGCGCTGGTCAGCTCTTGATAAGCGGATAATACTGTGAGACTCCCTGTGGATTACGCAACTTTTTTGAACCAAAGTACAGAGGCGCTTTAATTCACTGTTGCCTGCGGTCTGCAATTTGAAATATGCTGCCTCGATATAGAGATGCAAAACCATCTCACTTAGACCGGCAATCTGTGGGGAGTTGGATTTGCAAAGCTGTTCCTCCAGCGCGTAGAATGGAGCTGTGATCTTATCCGTATAGGCGATGACGTCAGAAATCTTCTGAACCCGCTCGACTGTGCGGTCATGACCAAATACATTCACATAATGATAGTATATTTCGGAAAGCACGACAACCGTTTTGCAGTATTGCATCAGTGTCAGTGAAAAGTGCAGATCCTCATAATTAATCAATGTCGGATCAAAGTAGAGTGCATTCTCAGTAAGAATGCTCCTGCGGATAAGCTTATTCCATATTGGTGAAAAATAGTTTTTCTCAAATAAGGCACGGAAATGGATTCCCATATTCCGGCTGGTCAAAGTCAGAGGATTGTCACAAGTCAGCAGCTCATGCCGCACGGTTCTCTTGTGCCATGTATATAGGAATTCCATTCCGAACATGATGCAGTCAGTGTTGGCTTCAATGGCCTGCTGAACCTGCATCATATCCAGGGTATCCACGGTATCGTCCGCATCTACGAACCAGATATAGTCTCCCCGCGCCTCATCAATTCCTCGGTTCCGTGCAGCCGAGACACCGGCGTTTTTCTGATGGAGACAGCGTATCTGCGGATGTTGGACGCAGAGCATATCACAGCAGACTGCTGTTCCATCTATAGAACCATCGTCGATCAAAAGAATTTCATAATCATTCAGGCCAGAGGTGCAAAGGCTGCGGACAGTGGTTTCCAGAGTTGCAGCGCAGTTATAGCATGGAACAATAACACTGAAGGTCATTATGATACCTCCCAACAGAAACGATAATTCAAATAGTTGTCAATCTCATTTGCAATTGTTACGTTCAGATTTGTTGTATAATAATATAACAATGCAAGGAATACAACGCATAGGATTGCAATTAGACGCTGATGACGTGTTAAAGCTATGTGTCGGATTTGATAACCAATGGTCAGATACTCATCCTGCTCCGGATAAAACAGCATTGGCAAATACAGAATTAAAAACTGAAAATAATAGTCAGTTAGTCGCGTAAAGATGTTATCAAAGCTGGAAAACATCTGTAGTATTGCTGCAATGACAATAAGGTTAAACAGCTTTGTGAAGCGCCTACCGGAAAATCCGCGAAGTGCAAGCCCTGCAAATAGCAGCGCAGCAATCATTATAAAGCGGCCGCCCAAACGATCATCACTTACATAGGCGGCATCTTCATAATAGAATTCGCTTATAAAGGTTACGATTGGTGTGCGGAACAGATAAATCAAGGCAGCACTCAGAATATAGAGTATGAGCTTTCGAGTGCTTAAGGCACTTTTTGCCAACCAATATGCCGGAAGAAAAACGAGCGCAGGCGTATGAATACACCCGGCAAGCAGTGTCCAAAACAAGAATTTTTTGGGCTTTTCCTCCATGATTCCAACAAACGCAAGTATCAGCAAGCCCATAGCCAGGGCTTGCTTTATTGCGCTGAAACCAAAGATGTAAAAGCCAAAGCAATCCCATAACAGATAACTGAGCCAAGGTGCAGGAGAATAGCGTAATATCACTACTGCAACTGCAATTTCCGTAATCACAGCAATGACAATCAGCAGCAGTTGAAAATCTCCGTGGGAAAGCTGTGACAGGAACTTGGATAACCATGCGAAGCCAAAATTGCGCCCCTCGTTAAATACCTTCTCACTGAACCATCCATTATTTGGATAGATCCGTATATACTGACCAGAATACTTTATGAGATCACCGGTCAGATACATATAGCGCCAGCCGCAGACGAAGGTGTGCAGTGCCGCCATGAGCACGATGTATATTTTTTTCTGCCGTCCGTGCTGCGGCAGGAAAATTGCGAAGCCCAGCACGGCAAGAACCAGATAGTAATAGACTTTAACGCCCATGCACTTTCTCCGTCTTTACTGCGTATTCTCTCAAAAAGAACTCCTCCGTCTCGCGCACCAGGGCTTCCTGGCGGAAGTCCCACCTGCGAACAGCGGCGCGCTGCGTATAGTGCGCCAGCAGCCCCGGCTCGGTCAGCATCCGCTTTAGCCCCAGATAGAGGGCGTCGTCGTTGTTGTCCGTGATGAGGCCGTATTCGCTGTTGCCCAACAGCTCATGCATACCGGAGCAGGCTGTTGTGACGATGGGTTTCCCCAGAATTAAGCCCTCGGTAACAAATGTGCTGAATCCTTCATAATACGATGGGCATACCAAAAGATCAGCGCGGGCAATATAGGGATATGGGTTATCCCGGAAGCCTTCGAAATGAACCGTTTCGGACAGAGCGTGTGTCTGCGCGTAGCGCTCGAGTGATTCGCGGTCAGGGCCGTCGCCAATCAGCCATAAATGCTGGTGAATTCCGGCCGCAAGCATCTGTGTGTGCAGTCGCAAAAGCCTGTCTACGCCCTTTTCGGGGGAGAGCCTGCCAACGCAGACCAGATTCCGCGTGTTTTTCTGATAGGGTGGCTCATATGCATTGGCCTTTTTCCGAACGTCCGCGTCATTGACCGTATTATATAGCGTTATAGCGCTTGTGCTGCCCGGGAAAAGTGTTTCGAAGCTCTGGCGTGCTGTATCCGACACGCAAACCACCCGGTCAAAGCGGCGGTAGTATTTCGCAGTTTCGCGCGCAAAGGCAGCGGGATCGTCCGCCTTCTTCGCAAGGTCACAATGTACCCAGGCCAGCTTCAGCGCACGCTTATTGGTGGAGCCCGCCATGATCTTGGTGGAGCCGCACTCAAGATAAGCGACCTCAATGTCATATTTGTCACGGATATGCAGCCGATAGGTGAGCCCCAGCGCTGCCTCAAGTCGCATTCGTGTGCGGTTTACAGCGCTATTGGAGGCATAGCAGAATTTGTAGTGGATGCCCGGTGCCAACTGCGCGGCCACATCCTCCGGATATAGCGTCTGCACGGTAATGGAAAATCTGGTCTGATCCATGGCATTGACGAGATTCCTGAGAACCTTCTCCGCGCCACCGCCAGACAGAGATTCGATAAAAAAGAGAATATCAATCATATGTTATCTGCCCTGTTGTAGATTTTGTAGATTTCTTCCATTGCTGTAGACACATCGAGGCCGGAGCAATGCATTCTGGCTGCATACTGCGCGGCATTCTCTCGGTGCGCAGCGCAGATGGCCGAAACCCATTGCACTGGCTGTTCCAGCGGCAGAGGGTGAATCAGGTCTGTCAGAAACACATCCTCCGGCACGCGGTCAGAAATCACACAAGGCAGGCCGTTTGCCTGCACCTCGATGATAGATAAAGGCATTCCCTCATAAAGCGACGGAAAGGCAAATACATCCATGGCGCTCAGATAATCCGGCACATTGCGCACGTTGCCGGTGAGTCGAACGCAATCCTGTAGATGCAGATCCCGAATCCGCTGCTCCAGAGCGGCGCGATCCTCCCCCTCGCCCAGCAGCAGGAGAAACGCATCCGGACGTCTTTTTCGAAGCGTCGGCATAAAATCCAGCAAAAAAGTCTGATTTTTTACCGCTGCAAGGTGCCCGGCGTGACCGATTACAAATCGGTCTGTAAGGCCAAGCTCTGCCCGAAACACCTCGCGCTTTGCCGCATCGAAGGCGAAGCGCTGCGTGTCAATGCCGTTGAGAATGCGCAAACCTCTTTTGGCAAAGGCACGCTTTCCGTACAGCCGCTCACCGGCCTGCACGCCGCAGGCAACCAGAGCGGTTGCGCATGTCAAAATCAGCGCGTGCATGACGGCTTCATATAGACGCACCTTCAGGCTGCGCCGTTCGCGCAATGCAGAGTGGGCGTGGGAAACCCGCACCGGCACACCGTAAAGCCTGCCTGCCAGCATTGCCCAGCCGATGTTGAACATAGTATGCGCGTGAATCGCGTCATAGTGGTATGTTTGAATCAGTTTTTTCAGATTCTTGAGGTAAGCGCGGTAGCTGTCTGACGGCTGTGGCAAATGAAAGATTTTGCAGCCGTGGTTTTCCAAATCCTGCTCATATGCGCCGACCTCGTCGCCAAAGACAACGTAGTGAACCTCATATTCTGCCGGATCGGCATAAAAACCAATGTCAGCCGCAACTTTCTCCGCGCCACCGATATATAGTTTTGATGCTATGATCAGAACCTTCCGCATTGCTTACCACCAATCTGTTTTATGCCTTTTGTTTTATCAGGCAGTCCACAACACTGCTTAAGCCAAGCTGTATCGGCAGTGCAATAACACGGCATTTCCAAACGTTGGGGCGAATCCTCTCCTTGCGGAACAGCCTGCATATTTTGTTGATCTCCTGTCGCCGCTGCTTTGCTGTATAGTCGTATTTCAGCAGCTCCTTGCAGCAGGAATAGGCGCTGCGGTAGCTTGTCCAGGCCAGCGCAGCTTCGTAGCGTTTTCGTGCCGGCAGCGAATGGCTGGAGTTGCGCAGAGCCGCCGACATTTTGCGGTTGACCTCAATCAACTGCTTCGTCAGATAATCACGACGCTTGCGGGAAAGAGAGTCTTCTCCGGATGTATCAACATAATATAGAACATCTGGAATCGAGGCAATAGAGCGGATATGCATCGCATAGGCGAAGATAAATGCCTGATCCTCGCCAATGGCAAGGTTTTTATCAAAGCACAGACGGTTTTCTGTGATGATCGAGCGCCGAAATACTTTGCACCAGAGGGAGCTGAACAGGTATTGCTGCATGGCGCTGGATGCGCGCGTGGCAATTTCAACTTCTGTGTTTTCAAAAAACGTGCCAGTGTTCCACTCCGAGGACATGCCGCCGAAGTTGCGATACCCAAACATCAGCAAGTCCGGCGCTCCCTGTGCGAGTGCATCGGAAATGAGCGAATAATAGTTCTCTGCCACGTAATCATCGCTGTCTGCGAACAGAATATACTCGCCCCTTGCCTGCGCCAGACCCAGATTTCGCGCGGAGGACACACCGCCGTTTTCTTTTATGAAATATCGGATTTGACGATACGTATCAGCATATTCACGGCAGATGATGTTGCTGCCGTCCGTAGAGCCGTCATTGATGAGCAGTAGTTCATAATCAGAGAACTGTTGGGCTACAAGGCTGTCCAGACAGCGGCGCAGCGTTTGTTCTGCGTTGTAAACAGGAATAATTACGGAGTATTTCATCAGCATTCTCCAAATCCATAGATTTCCGCCAATTCCTTACGAACCTGCGCGTTTGTATATATCTGCGCCTTTTCATAGCCGGCGCGTCCAAGTGATCGTATCTCGCCACTGTTATAAAGAGAAATAAGGCATTCAGATAATGCGTAGTGATCTCCGACGGGAAATAAATATCCCGTCACGCCATCCTCGACCAGTTCCCGATGCCCGCGATTCTCTGCCGCAATGACTGGCTTCCCGCACAGCATTCCCTCAATCAGGTTCAGGCCAAGTCCTTCCCTGTGGCTGCACGAAACGATCACGTCTGCCGCGGGAACAACATGTTCCAAATCGGTGCGATAGCCCAGCAGTCGGATAAATGTTTCGGCATGCTGATTTGTAATCTGATTCCGTAGCTCGCTCTCAAGGGGGCCGTTTCCCGCCAGCAGAACTTTTAGCATAGGAATCCTGTTCTGGCAAAGCGCTGCCGCATGGATCAGTGTTTGCTGATCCTTATTCGCATTCAGCTCGCCTGTACACAGCACGACAAAATCCTCTGTGTGCAGATGCTCTTTTCTGCGGAGCATTTCCGCTTCATCCGCAGTGTGCAGGTGATACCGTTCTGTTGATACGCCTACGCCGTGAATGTGGCAGCTTTCAACCGGAAATTTGCTCTGCGCAAGGCGAGAGTCTTCTTCATTGATGGTGAGCAGCTTGTCTGTATAGTGGCACATGAGCTTTTCCACCGGATACCAGATAAGCCAGTTTTTCTTTGGCGCGCCCTGATAAAAGTGGAAGCCGTGAGCGGTGTAAAACACCCTGGTGCCGTGCTTTCGGGCAGCGCGTGCCGCCAGACGGCCCAGCACACCGCCGACCGGCGTATTGCAGTGGACAACGTCATAGCTGCCGCTGTCAATGATGCGTTTTAGCTGCCGACAGGCTGCAAGGTTCTTCGGGGAGAAGGGAGAGCGCCGGAAGGGAACGTCAAAGACCTGCTCCACAAAATCCAGCGTCAGGCCGTTTTTCTCCGCAAGATTATTCCGAGCCGCCACATGAACCTCGCAGCCATGCGCATGCAGCATGGAGACCAAAGGACGGTGAAACTGACAGATATGCGATTGTACAGTGGCAATTAAAAGGACTTTCATGAAATCTCTTCCTGTTAGAACGGCCGGACGGACGTCACAAAATAATAAATCTTATCCATCCACATGCGTTTATTGTTATGTGCGACATCCTTTACACTGATATTTGCTGCATCAATAGACGGACAAAGCATATGGGTAAAATCAATATGTGTCCGATCGGCGATGCGGTCTTGCAGTGGAGCTTTCAGCATCAGCTCAGAAAGATGCCGGTTGTTATAGGGGACTGTTACATCATGAGAAAACATGTGCTCACAGCTCAGCACATCAGCCCCCCATCGGCTGTCTCGCATCTCCAGATCGATGATGTCGCTCCAGTCGTAGTTGAACATGTGCTCGTTGTATGCTGTGCTGCAAAGATACTCTTTGTAGCGCGCATCCGTTGCATACATTAGCGCTGGATTCAGCAGGAAGATATTGTTCATGGCATTGACCCGCCGTGCCGTACATTTTTTCTGCATACGGCGCACACCATAGCGCTTATAATAAAATGCCCGGCCAATCTCAGAAGTCCATGATTTTACCTCAACGTCAAATGCGTTTGCTTTCCGCAGATATATCCGCTTCATAATGTCGTTATGGTTGAAGTACAGGCGGTTGCTGTTCACACATAGAATCGCTTTTACCAAATTGTATTCCGGGTAGAATGATTGTTCCAACGGAATATCATAGGTCGTATGCGGAACACCGACCGTTCGGCAAATTGCTTCTGCTGCATCACAGTCAACTTTTTCGGCGGGTTGCGAATTGTATGAAAAATACTGGTAGCGATCCTTGACATGGATTGATGCAGCCAGAGAGCCTTTGCTGTCCCGACCACCGGTCACAGAGACTGCTGGCCGATCCCATTTTTGCGCGATCAATCCAAGATTATTTGCCATGATGCGTGCGATTTGGTGCACTGTTTCGTGGTATTCCGCTTCATTTGCACACATGTGGATGGGTTTGCGAGGCCACATGCGAACGGTTTTAAAGCTGCCGTCAGAATAGACTACATAATTGTTGCAGATCAGTTTCTTCAGCTCGTGATAATGGCTGATATCCCCCGGAAGTCCTTCACCATACAGGTGGTACCAACGATAATGCTCAAGTTTTGTTACATAATTATCACGATGCAGTGTTTCAAACTGCGTAACTATTTCCTCGTGAGAGCAAAGATAAAAATGACGATCAACTATGCCGTAATAGGCGGTACGCATACTTTCAAAGTCACCACAAAATGTCATCTGCTCTCCGACGATCATCCCAAGCACAAAAAGTCCGGTCAGATCGTGAATTGTTTGAAGACCGATCTCGAAGCTGCACTGCGATTGCTCTGCAAAGGTACACAGGATATCCATTTCATCTGACTGATTGGAAAACGGATTATACGCGTGCCCTACTAGAAAGCAGGTAATTCCATTCTGGGAAGTAACGTAGAGCTTCTGTCGACAGTGAATCCAGATTTTGAAATGCTCAGAGAGTGTTTCCTGGCGCCAACTTCCAAAGAAAGGGTATCCATCCGAAATGGTAAGATTCTGATTAGTAATTAGAAATCCCTGTTCAAAGATTGAGGACTTGTATTCAGGAAAACGCTCAATGCTTTCTTTTATATATGTCCAGTTCTCATTCATGCCAGGCTCTCCTTGATCTTCCTCCACAGTCTATCCCGGTTTCCATCTCCGACAAAGCTGTTATGGGGAGTCAAAATCACATTTTCCAAATCCCACAGGGGGCTGTGTTCCGGCAGAGGCTCCTCCTCAAACACATCCAGCACGGCGTGGCCACCGGATTGCAGCCATGCGGTCAGAGCCGCTTCATCTGCCAGCGCGCCGCGCGCTACATTTACAAAAACTGCGTCAGAGGGCAGGCGCGCAAAAACACTTTTGCTCACAATGCCCCGGGTTTGCGGCGTCAGGGCAATGGCGCAGACCAGAATGTCACAGACCGCAGCCGCGTCCGTCAGTTGCGTAAGCGGCAGCACCCTGTCGAAATCGGGAAGCGAGCGGGGGGTGCGGTTCAGGCCGGTAATCCGGCAGCCGAAGGCACGGAGCCGTTTCGCAATTTCCTGTCCTACATCGCCACAACCCAAAATACAGACCCGCTTGCCCGACAGCTCCAGCAGCCCGCGATGCTTCTCCCATTTGCACCGGGTCTGGTTCTGCATGAAAAAACGGCTCTGTTTGTAAAGCTGCAAAATGCCGCAAACGGCAAATTCTGCCATGGGCACGCTGTAGACGCCGGCGGCGTTATGCAGCGTGATATGATGCGCCCGGATATAGTCCAGCGGCACGCGATCCAGTCCGGTACTGGTGAGCTGGATCAGCCGCAGAGCGGTGAAGCGCGCAATCGGGGTGTATAAAAACAGTCCGTTGCAGACGACGGCCTCGTAACGCTCCGGCTGCTCCACCGGAGTGCGCTCGTCCGGATGGACGGTGACGGTATGTCCGGCCGCCTCCAGCGCGATCAGCTCTGCGTTGTTCAGTTGAATGGCGCCGGTTATCAGGATGTTCATAGCTCAACCCTTCACAATTCTATCCACGCACGCGCAGACCTTGCGGTGATTGTCCTCGAACTGCGCCTGTGTCCACCCGGCGCAGTTGTGTTCAACGCGGCGGATGTCCGAAATACCGGTGGTGAACAGGTGGCGAATCTCGTCCGGGTCTGTGATTTTACCGGTGTTGCAGAAGCTGCGGGAGAGAATGACATAACGGGAGCCCAGCCGGACATGCTCCGCAATGATATACTCCGCCGGCAGCAGCCCTGAGCCGGGGCGCCCCACGCCGCCGAAGCCGCAGGGAATACCGGCGGTCTGGATCTGGCGGCAGAGCCGCTCGACGGTTCCGTCAGCCAGAAGCTGGAACATGAACGAAAGCTGATAGCATAGATGCAAATCGTTCAGGCCGATGTGCATCTCGTCAATCCCCGCTACCTTCACGGCCGCAGCGAGATTGTCCGCCGCCGCATCGGTTTCCAGCAGGGGCATGGTTTTGGCTCTGCCGCCGACCATCCGGACAAAACGCCGCAGCTCGTCTGCCGTGCGCCACATGGGAAGCATGAGCACATCGGCACCATTGGAAATGGCAGCATCGATTTCCGATTGGGAATTGGGATTGAGCGGATTGGCCCGCGCCATGATCTCAACGCCGGGGCCGAGGGCAGCGCGGATACGCGCAATGTCTGCCGGGGTGTGGTGCGACTGCACGGTGTCCATGCCGCCCTGTCGCTCGGCCTTCCCCAGCTCCTCCATATCAATAAAGATACGTTCTACGCCTGCCGCTGCTGCAATTTGTGCAACGGTGGGGTCGTTGGTGATGTACATCAGCTTCAGCATATGTGCGCCTGCCTTTACACGGTTGCGCCGGTGTTGACATTGTCATCATTGCGCAGAACCTTGAATACAGTCATGAGAAGAATCCGGATATCCAGCGCGAGGGAGGCGTGGCGCGTGTACCAGACATTCATCCGGATACGCTCATTCCACTCGACACTCTTTCTGCCATGCACCTGCGCCCAGCCGGTGATACCCGGGCGGGTGTCGAACATATGGAGCTGCTCCTGCGTGTATTGCTCCAGCGGCCAGGGGTGATAGGTCAGCGGCGGCCGCGGGCCGACGATGGACATATCCCCACGTATGATATTCACAAGCTGCGGCAGCTCATCCAAACTGGTTGCGCGAAGAATGCGAGCGACGGCGGTCACGCGCGGATCACCGGCCTGGCTGTAAACGCCGCTGCCGGTATGCTCCGCGCCGACTGTCATGGAGCGGAATTTATAGATGGTGAATTCCTTCCCGTGCAGACCAAGGCGCCGCTGCCGGAAGAGCACCGGGCCGGGGGAGGTCAGACGGACGGCGAGCGCCGCGATCAGAAGCAGGGGAGAGAGAAGAATCAGGACGAACAGGGAGAGCACGGTGTCGATTGCGCGTTTACCGAATTTCAGATACATGGCTATGCCGACTCCCTTCCGCCCAGCTTTAAAACGAACCTGCCATGCACCGGTCTGCTTCCCCGGGCGCATACGGCATATAATTTTATTTGCAATTATTATATAACAAATAGACTGGAAATGCAATAGAAAATCTAAGCAGTGGGAGGGGGAATGCCAGGATGCGGCTTTTCTGCACCAATGAAATCAGAGTTGACAGCGGGCGGTGCACCTGCTAGAATAGAAATACAGAAATCACAACAGAGGAATGGAAAATGGCGGCAAAATATCGCGTAAAATGCCCACGGTGCGGCGAGGTGCTGAATCTGTTCGGGAGCAGTCCCTGTACCAAGTGTGGCGCGCCTCTGAATGCGCAGCTTCCGGCCATGCTGCGCCTTTACCGCATGGGCAATTTCTATGGTGTGGCCGGTGGCTTTGGTATTTATCTCAACGGCGTTCCCTATGGCTATATCGGCAACAAGGAGAGCCTGACAATTCCGCTGAATTATGGAACCTATACCCTGCATATTGCGGTGGGTATGTCCCGCAAGTGCAATGATTTGACCTTCACCCTGACGCCGCAGGCGCCGGTTATGTGCGCAAAGACCTATATCAAGCCCGGCTTCTGGACGAATTCCTTTGGAATCGAACCGGCCAGACCGGAGGAGATGCCCAACGACTGAGCCGGAAACCACAACATCTTGCGATTGGTACAAAGTTTTTTCGCAAAAATTGAAAAAAGTGCTTGCAATCTGTCCCGGTTTGTGATATGATAGCAAAGCTTTGAAATCAAGGGGATATTGGATGCCCCTTTACGAAATAAGAAAGAGGTGAATGCAATGAAGGAAGGACTCCATCCGAAGTACGAACAGACGACGATCAGATGTGCGTGCGGCGAGATTATTGAGACCGGTTCTACCAAGAAGGACATTAAGGTTGAAATTTGCTCCAAGTGCCACCCTTTCTATACCGGCAAACAGAAGCTGGTTGACACCGGTGGACGTGTTGACCGTTTCAACAAGAAGTTCGGTCTGAAGTAATGAGTAAAGTCTGCATCGTATCGGTGCGGACTTTTTTCATTTTTATGTTGAATTTTGGGAGATGCTATGATACAGAATGATACGATTGTCCTCGAGCGGGCGATCCTGCTTGGCCTGAATGCTGACTGCTTCCGACCGGAGCAGACGGCCAGCTATGAAACGCTGGACGAGCTGGAGGCCCTGCTTGAGACAGCCGGTGGTGTCTGCGCGGCGAAGGTTCTCCAAAACCGCCATACCCCGGATCCGCACTCCTTTATCGGAGAGGGAAAGGCAGCGGAGCTTTGCACGCTGCTGCAAACGACGCAGTCCAATTTGATCGTTTTTGATAATGAACTGTCCCCCTCGCAGATTCGCGCGCTGGAGGAGATTTGCGGCGTAACGGTTCTGGATCGTAGCGCGCTGATTCTGGATATTTTTGCGCAGCGGGCCCGGACTGCGGAGGGACGCCTGCAGGTTGAGCTGGCGCAGTATCAATACCTGCTGCCCAAGCTGTCGGGGATGGGTAAATCCATGTCCCGTCTTGGCGGCGGTATCGGCACCAGAGGTCCCGGTGAGACGAAGCTTGAAACAGACCGCCGCCATATTCGCGAGCGGATTGACCGCCTTAAGGAGGAGCTCTCCGAGGTGCGCAAGGTACGTGCGGTGCAGCGGGAGCGTCGCCGGAAGAATGCGATTCCGGTTGTCGCGCTGGTTGGCTACACCAACGCGGGAAAATCAACGCTCCTGAATCTCCTCACGGACGCAGACATTCCGGCCAATAACCGCCTCTTTGACACGCTGGATACCACAACGCGCCGTCTCAGGATTTCGGATCATCTCGAGGTGCTGCTGTCAGACACGGTTGGCTTTATTGCAAAGCTGCCGCATCATCTGGTGGAGGCGTTTCAGGCCACACTGGAGGAGCTGCAATATGCAGATCTTCTGCTTCATGTGATTGATGCTTCCGACCCGCATCGCGAGGAGCATATTGCCGTGGTGGAGCGCCTGATTGAGAAGCTGGCCCGCCCCGGCGTGCCGGTGCTGCGCTGCTACAATAAGGTGGATCTGCTTTCCGATTCCGCGCAGCTTCCGGTGGATACGGGAAGTGTCTGCATCTGCGCAAGGAACGGTTTGGGAGCCCAGGCCCTCCTCGAGCAAATTGAGAAAATGCTCCTTGGCGAGCTGCATCATGTGACCCTCCTGCTGCCCTATGCGCAGGCGGGCGTTCTGGAGGTGCTTCATCAGCAGGCGCAGGTACTTGCGGTGGAGTATCTGGCGGAGGGAATCTCCGTGGAGACGATTTGCACGCAGGAGCTTTACGGCCGCTATCGCAATCTGGAACGGGAGCGGGCAGAATGAAGGAATATCTTGTGCCGTCCTGCTTTGGCGAGGACGAGTTCACCGAGAAAAAATCGCGCTTTATCGGACGAATCTGGCCCGTGGAGTCCGAGGAGGCAGCGCTGGCAAAAATTCAGGAAATGAAAAAACAGCACTATGACGCGACGCATAACTGCTGGGCCTACATCATCCACGATGGTGCGGTGCGCTTTTCGGATGATGGCGAGCCGGGCGGGACGGCGGGGATGCCGATGCTTCAGGTTTTGCAGCGCGAAGGGCTGTTTAACGTGGTTTGTGTTGTCACGCGTTATTTCGGCGGCATTCTGCTGGGCGCGGGCGGCTTGGTTCGTGCCTATACCCACGGCGCGAAGATTGCCGTGGATGTGGCGGGGAAGTCGATCAAGCGGGTCTGGATTAATCTCTATCTGCCCTGCCCTTATAGCTGGTATGAGCGCGTCCGGTTGGAGCTTGCCGCCTATGGCGGCCTGATTCGCAACACGGAGTTTGGCGCAGATGTCAGTCTGGATCTGCTGCTGCCGGAGGCGCAGCTACAGCCCTTTCTGGATCGGATTTATGACCTTTCTGCCGGCACAATCGAGGGCTTGCCCGGCGAGGCGGAGTACCGCGCCTTTCCGCTTGCACAGGCGCAGGACTGACGACCGGAATTTTCAGTTTCAGGAGGCAATGCCATGACCATTCGCGAGGAGCTGGAACGCGAAGAGCATCTCCGTTTCAGCGAGAAGGCGCAGTTTTCCGATGCCACACGCGGACGCAATCGCCCGGAGGAGCCACTCGATTTTGATGTGCGCACCTGCTATCAGCGCGATTCCGACCGCATTCTGCACAGCAAATCCTTTCGCCGCCTGATGCATAAAACACAGGTGTTTCTTCAGCCGGAGGGAGATCACTACCGCACGCGTATGACCCACACGCTCGAAGTGGCGCGGATTGCCCGCACCATTACCCGCGCGCTGCGGCTGAACGAGGATCTTGCGGAGGCCATCGCCTTTGGCCATGACCTGGGTCACACACCCTTTGGCCATGCCGGAGAGGTGGCGCTGGGCGAGGTGATGGGGCGACCCTTCCGGCACAATGAGCAATCGCTGCGCGTGGTGGATGTGCTGGAAAAGGATGGTGCCGGTCTGAACCTGACCTATGAGGTTCGCATGGGCATTCTGGGTCACAGCCGCGGCAGCCGCCTGCCGGAAACGCTGGAGGGACAGATTGTCCGCAAGGCAGACCAGATAGCGTACATCAATCACGACATTGACGATGCCATGCGCGCCGGTATTCTGACCGATGGAGACATCCCTGCGCAGATTGCGCAGGTGCTTGGTAGGACGCACCGCGCGCGCATTGACACGCTGGTGACCGGCATGATTCGCCATACGCTGGACAGCGGTATTCTGGGGATGGACGAGCAGATCGATCAGGCGATGGAGGCGCTGCGCAGCTTTATGTTCGAGCGCGTCTACAAGAATCCGGTTGCCAAGGGTGAGGAATCCAAGGCGAGGCAGATTCTCCAGCAGCTTTTTGAGTACTATGTCCGCTATCCGGAGCGTCTTCCGCCGGATTTTCAACCGCAACTGGATTTTGACGGAATTGAACGCATTGTCTGCGACTATATTGCGGGCATGAGCGATAAATATGCCATGTATAAGTATGAGGAGCTGTTTATCCCGGCTGCATGGCATGTGCGCGGATAACAGGGAGGGAAATCATGGCGTTTTCTCCGGCCTTTCTGGATGAATTGAATCAGCGCAATCCCATTGACGAGGTTGTGGGGCAGTATGTTGCGTTGACGCGAAAGGGAAGCAATCTCTTTGGCCTCTGCCCCTTTCATGGAGAAAAGACGGCGTCCTTTTCGGTTCAGCCGGAGAAGGGGATTTTCTACTGCTTCGGCTGCCACCGCGGTGGCGGTGTGGTCAATTTCATTATGGAGGCCGAAAGCCTCAGCTACCCCGATGCGGTGCGATTCCTGGCAAAGCGGGCCGGGATGGAGGTGCCGGAGGATGGCCAGAACGCTTCTCAGTACCGGAAGAAGGAACGCCTCTGGGAACTTTGCCGCGCTGCTGCACGATACTTCCATGCGCAGCTTAAAACACCGGCAGCGGCGCAGGTTAATGCTTACATTTTAAAGCGCGGCCTGTCTCCCCAGACCGTGACACGCTTCGGCCTGGGCTTCGCGCCCGACGAGTGGACGAGCCTTATGGATGCCATGACCCGGCAGGGCTTCTCCAAGGAGGAACTGCTGGATGCCGGTCTGGTTCTGGAGAACCGGAGCAGGGGAACGCTCTATGACCGCTTCCGCAATCGCCTGATGTTCCCGATTATCGACGTCCGAGGGAATGTGATTGGCTTTGGCGGCCGCGTTATGGACGATTCTACGCCCAAATACCTCAACTCGCCGGAGACTGTGATTTTCAATAAGCGCCGCAACCTCTTTGCGATGAATCTGGCGAAGAAAAGCAAACAGGATTTCATTATCCTGACGGAGGGCTATATGGATGCCATTGCGCTGCATCAGTATGGCTTTGACTGCGCCGTGGCCTCCCTGGGTACCTCGCTGACGCAGGAGCATGCGGATTTGCTGTCGAAATATACCAATGAAATCGTCCTGACCTATGATGGGGACGAGGCTGGGCAGAATGCGACGCGCCGCGCCATTCCGATGCTGGAGAAGGCGGGGCTGCGCGTGAAGGTGCTCCGTATGCAGGGGGCGAAGGATCCGGATGAGTTCCTGAAGAAATTTGGTGCGGATCGCTTTAAGCTGCTGCTGGAGGGCTCGGAGAATCAGGCAGAGTACCGCCTGCGTTCACTGCAAATGAAATTTGACCTGACGCAGGATGAGCAGAAGGTTGAGTATGCGCGCCAGGCTGCGGAGCTGATTGCCGGCTTTGGTACCCCTGTTGAGCGGGAAATCTACGGCGCGCGCGCGGCTGAGGCGGCGGGCATCACAGCCGATGCAATGACCATTCTGATCCGGCAGGCCTACCGTCACCGGACGGCGGCGGAGAAAAAACGTCGTGAGCGCCGTGAGCTGGAGCTTGCGGTTGCGCGCCAGCCGGTGCAGAAGGAGCTGCGCTACACCAATCTGCGCGCAGCAATGGCGGAGGAGGGCATCATCGCCATGCTTCTGCGTGAGCCTGCGCTGCTCGATCAGACAAAGCAGCTACAGCCGGCGCATTTCACGGTGCCGATGTTTGGCCGCGTTTATGCGCTCCTGCGTGAGCGCTGGGAAGAAGAGGAGACACTCAGCCCGACGCTGCTGGCGCAAACGCTCAGCCCTGCGGAGATGGCGCATTTGACCGCTCTGATGCAGAAGGCGGAGGGACCGGTGTCTGAGGAGGCGTTGCGGGATTATCTGCGGATCATCCGCGAGGAACAGGGACGTAAGACAGAGGCAAGTGCAGAGGATTTGCTGCGGATGCAGCAAATGCTGATAAAAAATAAAGGTTACGGAGGTACATAGCAATGCGTGAAGCCACACAGGAAGTTCAGCTCCATGAAAAGCTGATCGCACTTCTGGAGCAGGCGAAGCGGGACAGGCGCGTCTCGGCCAGAGAGCTGATTGAAACGCTGGATGCAGTGGATGCAGATGAACAGCAGACGGATGAGATTTACGATGCGCTGGAGTCAGCGGGCGTCGAGATCGACGTTTCCGACGTGGTGGAGCTGCTGAGCAAGCCTGCTGTAGTGGCTCCAAGCGCGGAGGAACTCAAGCTGGTGCAGGAGGAAAAGCTGGTCGATACGGACGAGATTTCCGAAGTGATGAGCGTCAGTGACCCCGTGCGGATGTACCTGAAGGAAATAGGAAAAATTCCGCTGCTGACTCAGGAGCAGGAGCATGAGACGGCGATTGCCATGGCCGCAGGCGACACCAGAGCGCGGGATCTGATGGTCGAATCCAACCTCCGGCTGGTTGTGTCCATTGCCAAGCGCTATATGGGGCGCGGGCTGCCCTTCCTTGACCTGATTCAGGAGGGAAATCTCGGCCTGATGAAGGCGGTTGAGAAGTTTGATTACAGCATGGGCTATAAATTTTCCACCTATGCGACCTGGTGGATTCGCCAGGCGATTTCCCGCGCAATTGCCGACCACGCCCGGACGATCCGCATTCCGGTGCATATGGTTGAGACGATGAACCGCGTTTCCCGCGCCAATCATGAGCTGTTGCAGGAGCTGGGGCGGGAGCCGACGACAACGGAAATTGCCTCGCGCATTCGTCTGCCAGTGGAAAAGGTGGAGGAAGTGCTGCGCGTTTCGCAGGAGCCGATCTCACTGGAGACGCCGGTTGGCGAGGAGGATGACAGCCATCTCGGAGACTTTGTTCAGGATCGGGAGAGCGACGAGCCTGTGGATGCTGCGACCTATTCCATGCTTCAGGAGCAGCTTGGGGATGTTCTGCGCACCCTGACGCCGCGCGAATGCGACGTGCTGCGCCTGCGCTACGGCCTCGCAGACGGCAAGATTCACACGCTTGAGGAGGTTGGAGAGGCATTTCATGTTACCCGGGAGCGCATTCGTCAGATTGAGGCGAAGGCACTGCGCAAGCTGCGCCATCCCTCCCGCCTGAAGCTGTTGAAGGACTTTTTGAACTGAGCGATCTGCGAAAAAATAAAAAAAGTCTTGACATTGGCGAAAAAATACGTATCATATTCATAGTGAATCGCAGCCATGCGGCGCTGCCCCGGCTGCACCACCTGGCCTTTAGGAGGAAAAGAGAATGTACGAGCGAATTCGCACCTACTTGTCCCAGCAGTTGGATATTGCTGCCGACGAGATGAACCGCGATACCACATTTGAGAGCCTGCATCTGGACTCCCTGGATATGGTCGAGATGATCATGGACATGGAGGAGGAGCTCGGCGTCGATTTTGAGATTGAGGGCGAGCTCAAGCTGGAAACAATCGGTGAGCTTGCGGACTTCATTGAGGACAAGCTGGCCAACGCCTGAGTCCTGAATTCAAATATTGCTTCGACCTGTGACAAGGTCGCACTAGTCGGGGAGATAGCGGTGCCCTGTT
>CAYXIN010000012.1:0-32177 GCA_964465395.1 uncultured Oscillospiraceae bacterium
ACCTTGCCAAGGTGGAGGTAGCGAGTTCGAGCCTCGTCACCCGCTCCAAAAAAATAAGGAACGCAAATGCGTTCCTTGTTTCATATTCGGTGCCGTGGCCAAGTGGTAAGGCAAAGGTCTGCAAAACCTTCATTCCCCAGTTCAAATCTGGGCGGCACCTCCAGAAACAGGCAGTCCGTGTGCAAGCACACGGACTGCTTTTTGCGTTCCGGCGTGTATGCTGGCGTGGACAGCGGCTTCCTTTGCGCCGGATGAAACCGCAGCATTCTTGTCGTCTTGCGCAACACTTGTGCATTTTGTCGGTTTTTTTGCGCTCTGGAACGGATGGGTCTTGCAATGTGACCGAATCTGTGATATACTTTACAAAATTCCTGGCAGTAATCGCCGGATTGGAGGTATCCCATATGAGAAAACAATCCGTTTTTTGGGCAACGACCCTTTTGACGCTTGCGCTTCTGCTTCAGGCGTGTGCTCCTGCCGTCAGCCCGGATGTGGACGGAACGTCAGCTCCTCCGGATTCTCAGGAGGTTTCCTCCGCCGATTCGCATATCGATAGTGAGCCCCCTGCGCAGACGCCCGATGGGGTAACGCTTGATGCGACGGTATCGATTTTCAGTGAGCCGAGCTATGACGGCAGCTATGTGCAGATTGTCGGTCAGGATGGCACCTATACGATTACGGAGGAAGCCACGGATGCGGAGGGGAACCGCTGGGGCAAGCTGGACTCCGGTCTTGGCTGGGTGGATTTGACTGCGCTGTCGGCCCCTGTTGCCCCGGTTACGGCCTGCTATGCGGAGGAGTCCCTGCTGCAAAACTGTGATTGTATGGTCTATATCATCGAGGACTCGGAGTATACGGTTCAGATTGCCTTCCGCGCAACGGAAACGCTGCGCGATGTGCAGCTTCTTTCGGTGCAGCCCTTTGCGGAGAGCGGGGAAGCGCAGATGCTCTGTGCGTTCGATACGCTCGAGGCCGGGACTGCGCTGGTCTATGGTGTCGTCTTTTACGGCGATATGACTGCCTATGCGCTTTCCTTTACGGATGCGGCAGGGACGTCCCGCTGCTTTGAGGTGACGGTCAGCGGCAGAAACGGCGCGCTGGTGCTCCGGGAGACTGCGCTGCCTGACGCGGCATAACAGAAATGCAGAGGGGGCACACTGCGGCTTGCAGCGCGCCCCCATGCGGCTACAGGGTCGGCGCGGACAGCCCACGCCGGTTGCAGATGTCGATCAGATAGTCGCGGAAAAGCAGGAAGTCTCCCTGCTGAATGCGATTGCTCAGGCAGATAAAATTCAGCGAGATTTCTGTGCGCGGGTATACGGCAACGGCAGCGACATGATAGTAGGTGGAGAAGGAATAGGGACCCAGAGCCAGACCCTTTCCATTGCGCACCAGATTCATGTTGGTTTCGATACCGTCTGAACGCATGACGCGGCTGAGCGTAATGTTGTGTGCGCGGCAGACATGTTTGAGAATGCGGTCCTCGGCGGAGTCCTCCAGACCGCTTATCATGGTGCAGCCCTGCAAATCCTGAAATGTGAGGGAGGGGAGCGCTGCACGGGGGTCGGCGGGGGACATCAGTATGCATTGCGTCTCCCGAATCAGACAGCAGGAGTAAAAATCCTTCTGGTACTCCAGATGATTCTCTGTGGGAAGACGGTCAAGCGCCAGATCGATGCTGCCATCCCGGAGGCAGGCGAGAAAATCCTTACCCGCCTCCGTGACAAAAGCGACGTCCAGCTCCGGGTGTGCATCAAAGAACTGCACTACGTCATGAAACAGGTCGTTGGAGAAGACGCGTGAGCCGAGTCCGATGCGCAGCCGGCGGCGAGGGGCAGGATGGATCAGCTGAATGCGCTCCTGAAAGTGCTGCCATGCCTCCATCGCCTGCTGCGCCTCGCGGCAGAAGCGGATTCCGGCGCCGGTCAGCAGAAGCCCCTGGACGCTTCGCTCAAACAGCGCGTAGCCCAGCTCCTTCTCCAGACGCTGAATCTGCTGGGAGAGAGCAGACTGACTGATAAAGAGATTCCGCGCAGCGCGGGAGATATTCTGACAGCGCGAAACCTCAAGGACATACTGCACCTGCGTGATCGTCATAAACAGCACCTCCATAAGCGAATCTTATACCAGTATTATAAGATTGTGTTTTACAGAAAGCAAGTATTTTCGTAAAATATTTATAACCAAACGCGAACGGCATTGAGTTTAACAGAAAGGCGGTAATTACATTGGATCAAGCACTTTATTCCGGCAATGAAGCCATTGCAAGAGGCGTATATGAAGCAGGTGTGAAGGTCTGCTCTGCTTATCCCGGAACGCCCAGCACGGAGATTTTTGAGAATCTGCCCCAGTACAAGGATGCGCTCTACTGTGAGTGGGCGCCGAATGAGAAGGTTGCCACCGAGGTTGCCTATGGCGCCAGCATCGCCGGTGTGCGCAGTCTGTGCGCAATGAAGCATGTGGGCGTGAATGTCGCGGCCGACCCGATCTTTACAGCCGCATATAACGGCGTGGGCGGCGGCTTTGTGATCGTTTCTGCGGATGATCCCAGTATGCATTCCTCCCAGAATGAGCAGGATAACCGCCATTATGCCAGAGCTGCGAAGCTTCCGATGGTGGAGCCCTCCGATTCGCAGGAATGTCTGGATTTCATCAAGGAGGCCTACCGGATTTCCGAGCAGTTCGATATGCCGGTGCTTTTCCGCACGACGACCCGCGTTGCGCACTCCAAGAGCATTGTGACCTTTGGCACGCGCGAGGAGCGCCCGGTGCCCCCCTATGCGCGCAACACGCGCAAGTACATCGCTTCCCCGGCCAATGCATACCAGAACCATCCCAAGGTTGAGCGGAATCTGGAGGCACTGGAGGAGTATGGCTGCACCAGTAGCCTGAACCGGATGGAGCTCAACGGAACGAAGATCGGCGTTGTGACGGCCTCGATTGCCTATCAGTATGCAAAGGATGCTTTCCCCGCGGATACCTCCTTCCTGAAGCTTGGTCTGACCAATCCGCTGCCGATGAAGCTCATCCGTGAATTTGCGGAGAAGGTGGATAAGCTCTATGTGATCGAGGAACTCGACGGCTTTATGGAGGATCAGCTCCGCGCGGCGGGAATTGACTGCGTGGGCAAGGAGCTGACCGGCAAGCTCTACGAGCTGAATCCGCAGTTTCTGCGCGAGCACATTTTTGGCCAGAAGCCGCAGACGGTCGATGTTGGCGTTGCGGCGGTCTCCCGTCCGCCCGCACTCTGCCCCGGCTGCCCGCACAGAGGCTTCTTCTACACGATGTCCCGGCATAAGGATTTCGTGATTGCCGGTGACATTGGCTGCTATACCCTGGGTGGCTCCGCACCTCTGAACGCCCTCGACAGCGTGGTCTGCATGGGCGGTGGCTTCACCGTCGCCATGGGCATGGCCAAGGCGTTTGCCGCAACCGGCCAGACAGACAAGAAGGTTTTCGGCGTGATGGGCGATTCTACCTTCTTCCACAGCGGCATGACGGGCGCGGCAGAGATTATCTATAACAAGGGCAACCTGATTCCCGTTGTGCTGGATAACTCGATTACCGGCATGACCGGCCATCAGGAGAACCCCGGCAGCGGTCTGACGCTCCAGGGCGATATTGCCGAGTCGCTGCGCATTGAGGATGTGCTTCGCGCCTACGGCTTCCAGAATATTATCATTGTCGATCCGCAGGATTTGATGGCAATGGAGCGCGCGGTGCAGGATGCACTGGCCTCACAGACCCCGGCGGCGATCATTACGCGTCGTCCCTGCCTGCTGATTAAGCGCATCAAGCATGATATCGGCAAATGTGAGGTCGATCAGGATAAGTGCATCGGCTGCAAGAAGTGCCTGACTGTTGGCTGCCCCGCAGTGCTGGTCGAGGGTAAGAAGGCCCGGATTGACCCCAATCAGTGCGTCGGCTGCACGGTCTGTGCGCAGGTCTGCCCCATGAGTGCCATTGAAAGAAAGGAGAACTGAGCCATGAAAGAAACCAAGAGTGCCCTTCTGGTGGGCGTCGGCGGCCAGGGCGCCATTCTGACGGCCAAGGTTCTGGTCAACGGCCTGATGCAGGCGGGCTATGATGTGAAAATGTCCGAGGTTCACGGTATGAGCCAGCGCGGTGGCAGTGTCTCCACACAGGTGCACTGGGGCGAGAAGGTTTATTCTCCCGTGATTGGCAAGGGCGCGGCGGATATCGTGGTTGCCTTTGAAAAGATGGAGGCTGTGCGGTACGCCGATTACCTCAAGCCGAACGGCGTGGCGGTCATCAATGACTATGAAATCGCCTCGTCCAGCATTGCCGCTGGTCTGTGCGAGTATCCCGCAGGCTGCCTCGAGGCCATGCAGAGCCACTTCACCTGCCATGTCCTCAAGGCGGAGGAAATCGCGCACGCGCTTGGCAACGCCAAGTGCATGAACATTGTTCTGTTTGGCAGCATGGTCAAGGCCCTGAGGATGGATGACATCGACTGGGAAGCGGTCATTGCGCAGACAGTCCCGGCAAAATTCCGCGAATTGAATCTGCGCGCTTACCGCGCAGGCTACGACGCTGTCTGAGAGGAGAGGCCCATGCTTCGAAATTTTGAAGAGCTTCGGCAGCGCGTCGGTCATGCTGCGCGCCGCACGGTTGCGGTTGCCTGCGCACATGATGCGCATACCCTTGAGGCGGTGCTGCGCGCAGCCGAGGAGGGAATTCTGAATTATATCCTTGTTGGCCATGGTGCGGAGATTCTCCGCATCGGTGCTGAGCTGGGACACCAGATTGCGCCGGAGGCGGTGCGCGAGGCTGCCACGGATGAGGAGGCTGCCAGAATTGCGGTGAGACTGGTTCACGAGGGCGAGGCGGATTTCCTGCAAAAGGGTCTGATGCAGACAGCAACGCTGCTGAAAGTGGTTGTCAACAAGGAATCCGGTCTTGGACAGGGGCGTCCCATGTCCCACACGGCGCTGCTGGAGATCCCCGGTTATCATAAGCTGCTGGGCGTGACCGATGGCGGCATGATTCCCAATCCGGATCTGGAGGGGAAAAAGGCGATTGCGCGCAACGCAGTGGAGATGTTCCACGCGCTGGGCTATGAGCGTCCGCTGATTTCTGCGGTTTGTGCGGCAGAGACAGTCAGCCCGAAAATCATTGAGACGGTGGACGCGGCTGCGCTGAAGGCCGCCGCGATGGATGGCGAGCTGGGCAACTGCTATGTGGAGGGGCCGATCTCCTTTGACCTGGCCATGAACCACGCTTCCGCGCAGATCAAGGGCTACGAGAGCCCTGTGACCGGCCAGACGGATGTTCTGCTTGTGCCGGGCATGACGGCGGGTAATATGCTGGTCAAGGGCCTGATTGAGTTTGCCGGCGCAAAGATGGTTGGCTGCGTGATTGGCGCGACCTGCCCCATTGCCCTCAACTCCAGAAGCGCAAGCTTTGAGGAGAAGTATAACTCTCTGCTGACCTGCGCACTGGTCAGCGGCGGCGCCGGGAGGTAAGCCATGGGTCGGTTGCAGTTGATTATCAATCCCGGCTCGACCAGCACAAAGCTGGCGCTCTACGACGAGCAGGAGAAAAAGGTCCAGGAAAACATTACCCACGATGCAGAGCAGCTCCAGCAGTTTGAGCGCATTACGGATCAGGTGCCCTTCCGCACAGAGGTCATCCGCGATTTTATGGAGCGCAACGGCATTCGCGGCGAATCGCTTTCCGCTGTTGTCGGGCGCGGCGGACTGGTCTTTGGTCTGCACACCGGCGGCTATCGCGTGGGCGATGCGCTCTGCGAGGCGCTGGTCAATGATGCCTACAGCCAGGCGCACGCCTCCAATCTGGGCGGCCTGCTGGCCAGAGCACTGGCGGAGCCCTACGGCATTCCGGCTTATATTTATGACGCTGTGACCTCCGGTGAGCTGACCGAGGTGGCAAAGATCACGGGCATCCCGGAGATTCGCCGCCGCAGCTTCTGCCATGTGCTGAACAGCCGCGCGATGGCAATCCGCTACGCCCGGGAGCATGGCAAGCGCTATGAGGATCTCAACCTGATTGTTGCGCATCTGGGCGGCGGCACCTCGGCAAGCGTCCATGCGCATGGGCAGATCGTTGATTCCGTTGGCGACGACGACGGACAGTTTTCGCCTGAACGCTCCGGCTCGCTGCCCTCGCTGGAGATGGTAGACCTGTGCTATTCCGGCAAATACACGAAGGCTGAAATGAAAAAGAAGGTGCGCGGACGCGGTGGTATGTATGCCCATCTGGGCACCAGCGATTGCCGCGTGATTGAGCAGATGATCCGCGATGGCGACAGCCATGCGGCGCTGATCTTCCAGGCACAGGCTTATCAGATTGCCAAGTGCATCGGCCTGCTTTCCATTGTCCTGAAGGGGCAGTGCGATGCGATCATTCTGACGGGTGGTCTGGCCTATTCCGAGGATTTGACCCAGCGTATCCGCGACTATGTTGGCTTCCTTGCGCCGGTCTGTGTGATGCCCGGTGAAAATGAGATGGAGGCGCTGGCGCTTGGCGGCCTGCGCATTCTGGATGGACAGGAAGCCGCACAAGAGTATGAATTACCTGGAAAGGAATCGTAACAATGCTTGTAAAGAATAACGTCCAGCTTGGGCGGAAAAGATCCTGCATCCGTGAGCTGTTTGAGTATGGCCTCAGACAGGCGGCAGTGGTGGGCAAAGAAAATGTGTTCGATTTTTCAATCGGCAATCCCTCCGTCCCGGCGCCTGCCGAGGTTGTGCAGGCCTTTCACGAGCTGACGGATCCCAGCCAGGATTCGCTCAGCATCCATGGCTATACCACCGCGAAGGGTGATGCGGACGCACGTGAGGCCATTGCCGCCGATCTGCGTCAGCGCTATGATTTCCCTGTGCGTGCGGATAACCTGTTTCTTACCTGTGGCGCGGCACCTGCGCTGACGGCAACCTTTGCAGCTCTGGCTGTCGAGGATGCTGAGGTTGTGGTGAATGCTCCCTATTTTGCGGAGTACCGTCCCTTCGTTGAGGGCGCCGGTATGCGCTTTGTCACAGTCGCGGCTGACTATACCTCCTTCCAGATCAATTTCCCGGCTCTGGAGCAGGCATTGAACCCGCATACGCAGGCTGTGATTGTCAATTCGCCCAACAATCCCTCCGGTGTCATTTATTCCCGCGAGGTGCTGTGTCAACTGGCAGAGCTTCTGCAAAGAAAGAGCTGTGAGTATGGCCATCCCATCTACATTGTTTCTGACGAGCCCTACCGTGAGCTGGCCTATGATGGCGCAGAGGTGCCCTTCCTGCCCTCGATCTACGCCGACTCCATCATCTGCTATTCCTATTCCAAGTCCTTCTCTCTGCCCGGTGAGCGAATCGGCTATGTCCTGGTCAATGACCGCGCAACCGACGCGCAGGAGCTGTATGCAGCCATTGCAGGCGCTGCCCGCGCCTTGGGTCACGTCTGCGCGCCCTCTCTGATGCAGAAGGTTGTCGGCCGCTGTGCGCATGTGCGCCCGAATCTCGAGATTTATGACAGCAACCGCAAAACGCTCTATCAGGCATTGACGGACTATGGTTATAAATGTGTGAAGCCGCAGGGTGCGTTCTATCTGATGATTCAGGCGCCCGATGGGGACGGCGCAGCCTTCTCTGCGCGCGCAAAGGCGGAGAATCTTCTGTTGGTGCCCTGCGCGGATTTCGGCGTGCCGGAGTACGTCCGTGCAAGCACCTGTGTCAGCCATGAAATGGTGCTGCGCAGTTTGCCGGTATTCAAAAAACTGATTGAGGAAGTCTGAACAGAGGCTTAAAAAATGCAGACGGACGGCAAGCATTTGCTTGCCGTCCGTCTGCATTTGTCTGTCTGCACAATATAATTGTATTTTTTCACAAAAATGGCTTGCAATGACAGCACCGGTATGCTAAAATAAGTACAAGAAAAGACAAGCCTGCACATTAAAGCAAAAAAATATTTGGTGGCGATGCTGCCGCAATGCAAGCTGGTATTTGGAGTGGTACAGCGCTCTGAATATATGCCGGATAGCCGGTAAAATAATGAAAAGGAGTATCAACATGAAGCGAATCACCAAGCAATTCCTGTCTCTGCTGCTGGTCATCGCCATGCTGGCGGGCTTCGCACTTCCTGCGAATGCCAACACCGCCGATGGTGGCGTCACCTTCAGACAGGTGGACAACAGCAGCGTTTCCGTTGACCTTCGCACGGAAGCGGATGATCCGATTGCGGACGAGCCGCAGTATGCGGATACGGATGTTGTCCGTGTGTCGATCATTTTGAAAGACCAGTCCACCCTTGAGGTGGGCTTCCCTGCTGAAGACATTGCGCACAACAATGAGGCCATGGCCTACCGTGCGCGTCTGCAGGATACCCAGGAAACCATGACCGCTGCGCTTGAGCGTAAGCTTGGCGGCAAGCTGGACGTTGTCTGGAATCTGACGTTGTCTGCCAATATCATTTCTGCGAATGTGCAGTATGGCCAGATTGAGGCAATTGAGTCTGTTCGCGGAGTCGAGCAGGTTTTGATCGAAATCTGCTATGCGCCGGATGTGGTTTCCAGAGAAGAAACTGCAGATCCGAATATGGCAACCTCCGGTGAGCAGATTGGCTCCGCTCTGGCCTGGAGCGCCGGTTACACCGGTGCAGGCTCCCGTATTGCTGTGATCGACACGGGTGCGGATGTGAGCCATCAGTCCCTGGATGAGGCGGCTTTCCAGTATTCGCTGGCCTATCGCGCCGGTTTGAGCGACCTTTCCCTTGAGGAATACCTTGAGGAGCTGGATCTGCTGGATGCTGAGGAAATCGCTTCTGTTGCGGCGCTGCTGAATGCGCCCATCGATCCGGAGAGCGCTTATGTCAACGCCAAGATTCCCTTTGGCTATAACTATGTGGATGAGGACTATGACATTCTCCATGTGAACGACAGCCAGGGTGAGCATGGCTCCCATGTTGCCGGTATCGCGACGGCGAATGCCTACATCCCGGATGCAGAGGGTACGTTTGTTCCTGCGCTGGATTCTGTCTTTGTGCAGGGCGTTGCGCCGGATGCCCAGTTGATCGTGATGAAGGTCTTTGGCAAGAGCGGCGGTGCGTATGACTCGGACTATATGGTTGCCATCGAGGATGCGGTGCTGCTGGGCTGCGATGCGGTGAACCTCTCCCTCGGTTCCGGCAATCCTGGCAAATCCAGAAATACGAATGCGGCTTATCAGGCGATTTTGGAAAATCTGCAAAACTCCGGCGTGGTGGTTGCAATGTCTGCCGGTAACTCCGGCTCCTGGGTCGAGAATGCCAATAACGTCGGCTATCTCTATGCTGAGGATGTCAGTATGCAGACCAATGGCGCTCCCGGCTCCTTCACCAATTCGCTGTCGGTTGCTTCTGTGACCAATGACGGCTTCACGGCGCTGTATGCGACGGTGGGCGATGCTGTACTCGTCTACACGGAGTCTGAATATTCCAATCTGCCTTTCGCGACCATTGCCGGTGAGCATGAGTATGTGTTCATTGACGGCGTTGGCACCGAGGAGGATTGGGCAGCGGTCGGTGACGCACTGGTCGGTAAGATCGCCTTCTGCTCCCGTGGCACGACCTCCTTCTATGAGAAGGCGGAGGCTGCGGTCGAGGCGGGCGCGATTGCAACCTTTATCTACAACAATCAGGCCGGCGTAATCAACATGGATCTGTCGAGCTATTCCTACACGCAGCCTTGCGCATCCATTACGGCGGCCGAGGGCGCTGCGGTCAAGGCGGCCTCTACGCCGGTTACCGATGAGAGCGGCAACACGCTCTACTACACCGGTAAAATCACGATCTCCGAGAAGCTTGGCGTGGGCCAGTATCACAGCACATATTACACCATGTCCTCCTTCTCCTCCTGGGGCGTTCCCGGCTCTCTGGAGCTGAAGCCGGAGATTACGGCTCCCGGCGGCAATATCTACTCCATTTTCGGCACAACGCCGGATGGCGGCGGTGCGGATCAGTATGAGATCATGTCCGGCACCTCCATGGCTTCTCCGCAGGTTGCTGGTATGGCTGCGCTGGTGGCGCAGTACATCCGCGAGAACAATCTGGAAGAAAAGACCGGCCTGGACGCAAGAACGCTGGCGCAGAGCCTTCTGATGTCCACTGCGGTACCCATGTGGGAATCTGCTTCCTCCTATTATCCGATTCTCCGACAGGGTGCTGGCCTTGCCAACGTGGGCCAGGCGGTCACTGCCGACAGCTACATCCTGATGGGCGAGGATGCAACTGCCTCCTATGCGGATGGCAAGGTTAAGGCAGAGCTGGGTGACGATCCCGACCGCGAGGGCGTCTATACCTTCTCCTTCACCATTCATAATATGAGCGCTGTGGAAAAGAGCTTTGCCCTGTCTGCCGATTTCTTTGTGCAGTCGCCCACGCAGGGGCCACTGAACAACAACGGCGACTATGGCATGTTCATGCACACGACGACCGCTCTGATCGGCGCTGATGTGAGCTGGCTGGTCAACGGCGTCGCGATGGAGCCTGACAACGCACTTGCCGGTCTGGACTTCAATGGCGACGGCATTGTGAATTCCGATGATGGCCAGGCGATTCTGGATTACTCGACCGGCGTGCTGACCACGCTGCATCATCAGGAGCAGGCGGATATCGACGCAGACGGCGATATCGACACCTATGACGCCTATCTCTTCCTGAACAAGCTTTCCACGGGTATGCTTGTCCTTGCTGTGGGCGGCTCTGCTGAGGTGACCGTGACTGCGACCCTGTCGGATGACTGGAAGGACGTACTCGACTACTACTATCCCAATGGTACTTATGTGCAGGGCTACGTCTTTGCTGAGAGTATGTCCGATGCCGAGGGCAACGAGGGCACCAGCCACTCGATCCCCGTGCTGGCCTTCTATGGCAACTGGTCGGATCCCTCCATGTTCGATGTTGGCTCCTATCAGGAATATCAGACCGGTGAGGAGGTCAGAATTCCTTATCTGGGCAACACCAGAACCAATACCTTCACCGTTACCTATGCCAATGAGCCGGATGCAAATTACTATTTCGGCGGCAACCCCATGGTGAGCGATGAGACCTATATGCCTGAGCGCAATGCCATCAACTCGGAGAATGGTGACATGATCTCCAGGCTTGCGTTCGTTGTGATCCGTAATGCAATGGCGTCTCATTACACAGCCTATAACCGGGCGACCAATGAGCTGCTGGAGGAAGCCTTCCCCGGCGCGGTGGACTCTGCCTACTACTACACCAATGGTTCGACCTGGCGCAACACCGGCTATAACCTGAATGTGGCCTTTACGCCCGATGGCCTGCCGGAGGGCACGCAGATTGAGCTGGCCATGACGCTGGCACCGGAGTATTATGTGGATGCCCGGGGAAATGTGGATTGGGATGCGCTTGGCGAAGGCGCAACGCTTTCTGTTCCGATGGTAGTTGACAATACTGCCCCCGAGCTGAAGGAGGTATCGGTCAATCTGCTGAGCAACACGATGACGATTGTTGCCTCCGATAACCAGTACATTTCCGCGGTGGCGCTGTATAACAAGACCGGCACAAAGCTCTACAGCTATGCTGGCGCCAAGCAGGAAATCCAGCCCGGCGAGGAGGCAACCTATTCGCTGGATCTGGAGGGTGTCAACGGCAAGAAGTTCCTCGTTCAGGTGGTGGACTACGCGCTGAACACCACGACCTATGAGCTTGAGATGCAGATCGGTGAGGAGCTGCCCGCGCCCGATATGCTGGCCTACGACATCAGCAACGGCACCTGGATCGGCTTCGGCAAGAACGATGACCGCCAGACGGCACGCGAGATTGCAACGAGCACGCTGAATTTCTATGCGGCTTCCGATGTAGACGGCATGATCTTTGCCTCCACGGATACCTGCGACCTCTACGTTCTGGACGAAGAGGATCCCTCCGATATGATCTATGTGGCCAATATGGGTGTGCTGCTTACCGATATGGCCTACAACAGGAAAACCGGTACGCTGTATGGTGTTGCCGACAACACGCTGTATGAAATCGACAGGCTTACCGCTGAGGCAGAAGCCGTTGGTGAGATTCCGCTTCGTACCAGCACGCTGGCAGTTGACGATTCCGGCAACTTCTACAGCGTTGTCTATGGCGATGCCAGCGACGAGCTCTATCCTGACCGCGGCTATATCTACACCTATACGCTTGAGACAATCGCAGAGGGTGGGGATCCGACGCTGATTATCGGCGGTGACGAGATTGCGGCGGCCTATGATAACGAGAAAATCCGCAATACGACCAACAACTATGTGCAGTCTCTCGAATGGAATCCCAACGACGGCAAGGTTTATTGGGCCTCCTATTCCTACACCAGCTACTTTGGTGGATGGTTTACCTTCGTTTATGCCGAGCTGTTTGAGATTGATCCTGAGAACAGAACGCTGACGGTGCATGAGGACTTCGGCGTTGAGCTGACAGCCCTGGTCATCCCGGAGAAGACCTCCGGCGGCGACTGGTCTGCGCCGACGGAGCAGGTTTCCGGCGTGCAGCTTTCGGACACCAGCATCACGCTCCTGAAGGGCGGCGAGAAGACCCTGTCTGCAACGGTTCTGCCCTGGACGGCAACAGACCGCGCGGTGCGCTGGAGCTCTGCGGACGAAAGCATCGCCACGGTTAACGACGAGGGCCTGGTTACCGGCCTGAAGCCCGGCACGACGACCGTTACTGCAACCTCTACGCTGGATCCCGGTGTGTCTGCGAGCTGCACCGTTCAGGTCGAGGCGCTGGCGGTTACGCTGGAGGGCACCATGCAGGATGCGGACGGCAATCCCAGCTTCTTCACCTGGAACATGGAGACGGATGCGGTCTGGACTGCGGGTACGGCACTTGACACGAGCATGACCTCTGCGACCAGAAATACCCACAGCAATCAGTGGTATCTCATGGATGCGATCAGCAATTCCTGGAATATGCATGTGATTAACCCGGAGACGGGCAAGACAGAGCAGAGCGCGGTGAATACTGCCGGTGTGCCGCTGTGGGATATGCAGTACAGCGAATTCTTCTCCACAGAGGAAACGGCCAGAATTAACAGTATTTACTACTACTACTTCCTGGCGCCCAAGGATCCGATGGCCTTGGATACCTCTGCCTTTAACCTGAGCTCCAGACTCAGCAGCGCTGGCGCCTCCTATCTGGTTGCCATTACCTCTTTTGGCTATGAGATTTATGAGGATGATGAGGGCGATCTGGATACGGAGCATATTGTGCTGCTGGATAATGCGGGTAATATATGGAATTTCTGGATTTACAATGATGAAGGCAGCTACAGCGCATTCCTGAATACAATTCCCACTAACCTGGGCGTGGAATTCCCCGGCGATGATTCCGGCGATAACATGTACACCTCTCTGGTTGTCGGTGAGGATGGCCACCTCTATCTCTCTGCCTTTACCGGCGAGACGAATGAGCTGTTCCGCCTGAGCTACAATGAGGCTGAGGCAATTTACGAGGCTGTCCGCATTGGCGATGCCGGACAGGATGTGTGGCCGATGATTCTTACCGGTGTGCGCAGCAATGTGTCCGCGCAGAACAATCCTGCCCGGACGCCTGCGGCAACGGATCATATCACCAGTGCCCCGGTGAGCGCGGCAGAGCTGGCAGCCTGTGCGCCGCTCTCGCAGAACACCAGCAGCATGATCTGCACCGAAACTGCGAATGCAACGATCAGCAAAGAGGAACTGGAGAACGGTACCTTCAACCCGAACTCCGATTCCGAGATCGATCCTGCGGAGGATACGATTACGGTCACGATCACAACGGAGACTGCTGCAACCAACGGCCTGACGACAGTGTCCTATGACGCCAACAGCCTTGCGCTGGAGAGCGTGGTTGTCAACGCTGCCTATCATTCCGAGCTGGAGGAGAGCGGCAAGCTGACCTTTGGTTATGTTTCCCTGACAGAGATTCCGGCAGAGGAGACGATCGCCACCCTGACCTTCCGGGTTCTGGATGCGGTTGATTCCGTGATTACTGTGGAGCACAAGCAGGTGAACCAGCAGACCGGTTCCACGGAGACGATTCCGGTCGAGTTCGAGCATCAGAACACGGAGCTGCGCGATGCGGTTGAGGCAACCTGCACGACGGCTGGCTACACGGGTGACCTCTGGTGCCTGGATTGCGGCCGTATGATTCAGAAGGGTGAAATCATCCAGCCGAAGGGCCACAGCTACGGTGAGTGGAAGGTGACGAAGGAAGCAACCTGCACCGAGAACGGCGAGGAGACGCGCACCTGCGCCTGCGGCCACACGGAGACGCGTGTGCTTCAAAGTGAGGGCCATGACTACGAGGCGACGGTCGTGGAGCCGACCTGCACGGAGCAGGGCTACACAGAGTATGTCTGTCAGACCTGCGGCCACAGCTACCGCGATGATTTCGTGGATGCGCTGGGTCACAGCTATGGCGAGTGGAAGGTAACGAAGGAAGCAACCTGCACCAAGAATGGTGAGGAAACGCGCACCTGTGCCTGCGGCCACACGGAGACGCGCGAGATTGAAAAGAAGGAGTGCCCCTCCAGCGCGTTTACAGACCTGAACGTGGATGCCTGGTATCATGAGGGTGTGGACTACGTTCTGGATCACGGTCTGATGAATGGTATGGGCAACGGCATCTTTGCGCCGGATGGAGCCCTGACCCGCGCAGAGCTGGTGACGGTGGTCTACCGCATGGCTGGCAGCCCCAGCGTTGCGGGCCTGACGAATCCCTTTGCCGATGTCAGAGAAGGTGAGTGGTATGCCGATGCGGTCATCTGGGCCTATCATGAGGGCATTGTGAATGGCGTGAGCGCAACCACCTTTGCCCCCAGTCAGCGCATCACCCGCGAGCAGATTGCCACCATGCTGTATCGCTACAGCGGCGCAGAGAAGGTCGAGGAGAATGCACTGGAGTCCTTTGTGGATGCCGCTGCAATTTCCGACTATGCGCGCGAAGCCATGAACTGGGCGGTTGCGACCGGCCTGCTCAATGGCGTTGGTGAGGGTAAGCTGGCACCGCAGGAGACGGCAACCCGCGCGCAGATTGCCACCATCCTGATGCGCTTCTGCCAGGAGGCATAAGCATTTGACGCTTTCCTCTGCGGGAAAGCATAGACTAAAAGCGCCGGGAGGCTTTCGGGCCTCCCGGCGTATTCCTTCCAGGGAATAAAAAATGCTTGACAAATCCATGACAATCCGATACAATAAATCGAATCAACTGGCAACTGTAGGTTTGCACCGCGCTGTTTCCCACAAGGGCTGCGGCGTATTTGCGCGGCATGGCGGCGGTGCAGGGCGGCTGGCAAGAGAGAGACTCATATGCGCGGAGGCGGTGCGGTCAGCGTCGGCTTCCTGTGCAGTCTTGCGCAGGCCGCAGGGCTGCTTTTTTGTGAGAAGGAGTGTCTATGGAATTTACGCTGAAACAACTGAAACAGGCAGACGGCAGCGTGGTTGACCTGACTGTCCGTGATGGCGTGATTGTTGCGATTGTCCCTGTTGAAGACGCAGGGGCCGGATTTTCCATTTTTCCCGGTTTCGCAGATGTGCATGTGCATCTGCGTGAGCCGGGCTTTTCTTATAAGGAAACCATTCGGACGGGTACCATGGCGGCGGCACACGGTGGCTATACCGATGTCTGTGCCATGCCCAACCTGAACCCGGTGCCGGATACGGCTGCGCATCTGGCTGTGCAGCAGGCCCTGATTGCGCGCGATGCCGTCGTCCGCGTGCATCCCTATGGCGCGATTACAGAGGGACAGCGCGGTGAACGGCTTGCGGCGCTGGCAGAGCTTGCCGGAGCGGTGCTGGCCTTTTCCGATGACGGGCGCGGTGTGCAGGATGCGGCCATGATGCGGGCGGCGATGGTGCAGGCGCGGAGTCTGGGCAAAATGATCGTTGCCCACTGTGAGGACAACAGACTCCTGCGCGGCGGATATATTCATGAGGGGGCATATGCGGCGGCCCATGGGCATCGCGGCATTTGCGCCGAGAGCGAATGGGGACCGATTGCGCGCGACCTGAAGCTGGTGGAGGAGACGGGCTGCGTATACCATGTTTGCCATGTCTCCACCAGGCAGAGCGTTGCGCTGCTGCGCGAGGCAAAGAAAAAAGGACTGAATGTGACCTGTGAGACGGCGCCGCATTATCTGCTTCTGGATGACAGTATGCTCCAGGATGAGGGAAGCTTCAAAATGAACCCGCCGCTGCGCGGCCGGGAGGATCGGCAGGCGCTGCTGGAGGGCATTGCGGATGGGACGATTGATATGATCGCCACGGATCACGCGCCGCACAGCGCGCAGGAGAAGGCCGGTGGCCTTGCGCACAGCGCCAACGGAATTGTTGGCCTGGAGACGGCTTTCCCGCTGCTGTATACCGGGCTGGTTCGACCGGGGCATCTTTCGCTGGCGCGCCTGATTGCGCTGCTGCATGAGCGCCCCTGCGCGCGCTTTGGGATCGGTGTGCCGCTTGCGGTAGGCCAGCCTGCCAATTTCACAGTTTTTGATTTGAATGCGTCCTACCGCATTGAGCCGGAGCGCTTCCTTTCCATGGGACATGCAACGCCATTTGCCGGATGGACGGTTTATGGACGCTGTGTGTTAACGGTTTGCGATGGACGCACGGTATGGAAAGCGCCGGAGGTAGAGTTATGAATCGTGTAGAGCTTCAAATTGAGCAAAACATACCCTTGACAGACACAACGTGGCGCATGACGCTACTGGGGGACACCGCTGCGATTACCGCGCCGGGACAGTTTGTCAATATTGCCCTGAGCGGCAGATTTCTTCGCCGTCCCATTTCGGTCTGTGACTGGGAGGAGGGCAGACTGACGATCATCTATAAGGTCGTTGGTGCAGGAACTCGCCAGATGAGCCGAATGCAGCCGGGGAATAGCCTGGATGTGCTGCTCGGCCTTGGAAATGGCTATGATTGCAGCAAAAGTGGCCAGAATCCTGTCCTCCTGGGTGGAGGGGTTGGCGTGCCACCGCTTTATGGCCTGTGCAAACGGCTCCTGGCGGAGGGAAAACAGCCGACTGTGATTCTGGGCTTCAATACTGCCAATGAGCGTTTTTATGAGGCGGAATTCTCAGCGCTGGGCGTACAGACGCTTGTCACAACAGTGGATGGCAGCTACGGCTGCCGGGGCTTTGTGACGGACGCGCTGCCTGCCGACTACAGCTATTTCTATGCCTGCGGCCCGGAGCCGATGCTGCGCGCGGTTTGCAAGGCGACGGCCAGCTCCGGCCAGCTCAGCTTTGAGCAGCGCATGGGCTGCGGCTTTGGTGGCTGCATGGGCTGCACCTGTGAGACGCTGACCGGCCACAAGCGCATCTGCAAGGAGGGGCCTGTTTTGGAAAAGGAGGAAATCCTGTGGTAAAGACAAGTGTTTCGCTGAGCGGCCTGACGCTGCAAAACCCTGTAATCCCGGCCAGCGGCACCTTTGGCTTCGGCCAGGAATATGCGGCGCTCTACGACCTGAACTGCCTGGGCGCAATCAGCGTGAAGGGAACGACCAGAGAGCCGCGCTTCGGCAATCCAGCGCCGCGTATTGCGGAGACGCCCTCCGGGATGCTCAATGCTGTTGGGCTGCAAAATCCAGGCATTGATCGGGTTCTGGCGCAGGAGCTTCCCGCGCTGCGCAGGGTCTACAGCCAGCCGATCATTGCCAATATCAGCGGCTTTGCGCTGGAGGAATATGTCGAGTGCTGCGCGAAGGCGGATGCAGCCCCGGAGGTGGATCTGATTGAGGTCAACATCAGTTGCCCCAATGTCCATGGCGGCGGCATGAGTTTTGGCACGGACCCGGCAATGGCCGCAGAGGTGACTGCGGCGGTGAAGCAGGTTTGCCACAAGCCGGTGTATATCAAGCTTTCCCCCAATGTGACCGATATCACGCGGATTGCGGTAGCCTGCGCGCAGGCCGGTGCCGATGGCATCAGCCTCATCAATACCCTTCTCGGAATGCGAATCGATCTGCGCCGCCGGAAGCCGCTGCTGGCCAACCGAACCGGCGGGCTGTCCGGCCCTGCGGTTTTTCCGGTTGCCCTGCGCATGGTCTGGGATGTCTATGAGGCAGTTCGCCTGCCCATTATTGGCATGGGCGGCGTGAGCAGTGCAGAGGACGTTGTGGAGATGATGCTGGCCGGTGCTACTGCGGTGCAGGTCGGAGCCGCCAATCTGGTGAATCCATGGGCCTGCAAGGAGATTGTGGAGGAGCTGCCTGCGGTTTTGTGTCGCCTGGGTGTTGATAATATTACAGAATTGATTGGAGGAGCACATTAAAATGGGTAAGGACGTAATCATTGCCTGCGATTTTGCGGGGACTGCGGAGCTGTCCCGCTTTCTGGAGCGCTTTGGTGAGGAGCGACCGTTTTTAAAGATTGGTATGGAGCTGTTCTATGCGGCCGGGCCCGAGATTGTCCGGACGCTGAAGCAGCGGGGACACCGGATTTTCCTCGACCTGAAGCTGCATGATATTCCGAATACGGTGAAGAAATCCATGCGCGTGTTGAGCGTGCTGGGGGCGGATATGATTAACCTTCATGCAGCGGGTACCCGCGCCATGATGGAGGCTGCCCTGGAGGGTGTGACGCGTCCGGATGGCAGCCGTCCGCTGCTGATCGCCGTGACGCAGCTCACCTCCACCAGTCAGGAGCGTATGCAGCAGGAACTGCTGATTCCGGCGCCCCTGGAGGAAACGGTGCTTCACTATGCGCGAAACACGATGGCTGCCGGTCTGGATGGCGTGGTTTGCTCCCCCCTGGAGGCCGGGCTGATTCATGCGGCCTGCGGCAATACCTTCCTGACGGTGACGCCGGGCGTCCGCTTTGCCGATGGCGAGGTGGGAGATCAGGTGCGCGTCACCACGCCGGCCAGAGCGAAGGAAATCGGCTCGGACTACATTGTGGTGGGTCGCCCGATCACACAGGCGGAGGATCCCCTTGCGGCCTATCACCGCTGCATGAAAGAATTTGTTGACTGAGGAGGAAACAGAATGAAGGAACAAATTGCAAGAGACCTGCTGCAAATCCGCGCTGTTTTTCTGCGCCCGGATGAGCCCTTTACATGGGCCAGCGGCATCAAAAGCCCAATTTACTGCGATAACCGGCTGACGCTCTCCGACCATGCGGTTCGCACGGATGTGGAATCCGGCCTGGCGGCTCTGATCCGGGAGCATTATCCCGAGGCAGAGGTGCTGATGGGAACCTCGACGGCGGGCATCGCGCACGCGGCGATTACCGCGCATCTGATGGGCCTGCCCATGGGCTATGTTCGCTCCGGTGCGAAGGACCATGGACGGAAGAACCAGATTGAGGGAAAGCTCCTGCCCGGTCAGCGCGTGGTTGTGGTGGAGGATCTGATTTCCACCGGCGGCAGCGTTCTGGAGGTTGTCGAGGTGCTGCGGGAAGCCGGGGCGGAGGTGCTGGGCATCGTCAGCATTTTTACCTATGGTATGCAGAAAAGTGTTGACCGCTTGCAGGCGGCCCATGTCAAAAACGTCAGCCTGACGGACTTTGACACGGTTGTTGCTGTGGCTGCAAAGGAGCAGTATATTCAGGAAGCCGATCAGGAGCGCCTGCTTCGTTTCCGCGCAAACCCGTCTGATGAAAGCTGGATTGGAGGAACAAAATGAAAAAAGACCTGATTAACATCCTCGACCTGAGCAGGGAGGAAATCGACGAGCTGATCGCCGTTGCGGAGGACATCATCGCAAATCCGGATCAGTATGCGCATAAGTGCGACCGCAAGAAGCTGGCAACGCTGTTTTATGAAGCGTCCACGCGTACCCGCCTGAGCTTTGAATCCGCCATGTATGAGCTGGGCGGCCAGGTTATTGGCTTTGCCTCTGCGACCAGCAGCTCGGTGGCCAAGGGCGAGAGTGTTGCCGATACCGCGCGCACGGTGGAGTGCTTTGCGGATATCATCGCCATGCGTCATCCGAAGGAGGGCGCACCCATGGTCGCGGCAAACAGCGTTCATATTCCGGTCATCAATGCAGGTGACGGCGGCCATAATCATCCGACACAGACCCTTACAGACCTTTTGACGATCAAGCGCAAGAAGGGTCATCTGGATCATATGACAGTCGGTCTTTGCGGTGACCTGAAGTTTGGCCGCACGGTGCATTCGCTCCTGACCGCCATGGCGCGTTATGAGGGCGTGCGCTTTGTCCTGATCTCGCCGGAGGAGCTGGTGATTCCCGAGCATGTCCGCACGGAGGTTCTGCTGCGCCAGAACATTCCCTTCGTGGAGACCCGCTCTCTGGAGGAGGCCATGCCGGAGCTGGACATTCTCTACATGACCCGTGTGCAGCGTGAGCGCTTCTTCAACGAGGATGATTATGTCCGCCTCAAGGACAGCTATATCCTCACAATGGATAAGCTCAGCACGGCAAAGCCGGATCTGTCGATTCTTCACCCGCTGCCCCGCGTGAACGAGATTTCCGTCGAGGTGGACAGTGACCCGCGCGCAAATTACTTTGAGCAGGTGCTCAACGGCAAATATATCCGCATGGCTCTGATTCTGAAACTTCTGGGGGTGCAATAACATGATTATTGGAACCATTGTCAATGGCATTGTGATTGACCACATTCCTGCCGGACGCGGCATGGAGCTGTATCGCTATCTGAAGCTGGAAAGCCTGGAGTGCGAGGTCGCGCTGATTAAGAATGCGCCCAGCGAAAAGTACGGGCGGAAGGATATCCTCAAAATCGGTGAAACCATTGAGCTGAATTACGATATGCTGGGCTATATCGCTCCGCAGATTACGATTGACTTTATCGAGAATGGCGTGCGCGTCAAGAAGGTGCATCCGGAGCTGCCGGAAACCCTGACGGATGTCATCAAGTGCCGGAATCCCCGCTGCATTACCTCGGTCGAGCAGGAGCTGAAGCACGTTTTCCAGCTCACGGACAGAGAAAAAGGCACCTACCGCTGTATTTACTGCGAAACCAAGGCTGGAAATCAGCTTTGATGTGGACTGCGCTTGCAGTCGTTAAAGGAGCGCTTCGGCGCTCCTTTCCATTTTTGGAGAAAAACGGGGCGTAGTCTTGTCTTCACAAATGAAATGTGCTATGATGAAAAAAGCTATCAAACAGGGGGCGGCTTATGAACATTGTAATCATTGGTGCTGGCAAGATCGGCGCAACGCTTGCGGAGCAGCTTGTGAATGAAAAACATGAGATTACGGTGGTAGACAATGATGCCGGTGCGCTGGAAAGCGTGAGCACGCTGGATGTGATGACCGTGGAAGGAAATGGCCTGACGCGCGAAACGCTGCTGGAGGCCGGTGTCAACGCGGCCGATCTTGCGATTGCGGTGATGTCCACGGATGAGCAGAATTTGATGGCCTGTCTGCTGGCCAAAAAGCTGGGCGTTGGCAACACCATCGCGCGCGTGCGAAATCCGGAGTATATGACCGGCGTGCGAATGCTTCAGGATGAGCTGGGCCTGAGCATGTCCCTGAATCCGGAGCTGGCCAGCGCGACGGAGATTGCGCGCATTCTGCGTGCGCCCTCAGCGATTAAGATTGACACCTTTTCCCGCGGCAGAGTGGAGCTGTGCAAAATCCGCGTGCAGGAGAGCTCGCCGCTCAACGGAATCCGCCTGCTGGAGCTGGGGAAATTGCAGGCGGGTGTCCTTGTTTGCGTGGTCGAGCGTGGGGACGAGGTCTTTATTCCCTCTGGCAGCTTTTGCTTGCAGGCCGGTGACAGAATCAGCGTGGTGGCACGCCCCAGGACGGCTGCGAGGTTCTTTCATAAAATCGGCATCCAGACAGAGCCGGTCAAGCGGGTGATGCTCATTGGCGGTGGCCGCATCTCCGTCTATCTGGCCCGGCAAATGCTGGATTTTGGCGCGCAGGTGAAGATTATTGAGGAAAATGCGGAGCTTTGCGAGGTGCTTGCCGAGCGTCTGCCGGAGGCAACGATCATCCATGGCGACGGAACCAACGGAAAGCTGCTGGCGGAGGAGGGCATTGCCCGCATGGATGCGGTTGCAACTCTCACGGGCATGGACGAGGAAAATATTCTTATGAGCCTCTATGCCCGCAGCGTCTCCAACGCGAAGATTATCACAAAAATCAACCGGACGACCTTCTCTGATGTGACCAGAACAATGGATTTAGGCAGCGTTTTCCATCCGCGCGATATTGCAGCGGAGTATATTGTGCGCTATGTTCGCGCGATGGAGAATTCCCTGGGCTCCAATGTGGAAACACTCTATAAGCTGGTGGGCGACAAGGCGGAGGCGCTGGAATTCCGCGTGCGGGAGCATTCTGCCGTTTGCGGAAAGCCGCTGATGGAGCTGGAAACGCGCCCCAATCTGCTGATTGGTGCCATTAACCGAAATGGAAAAATTATCACACCGGGCGGACGCGACACCATTGAGCCGGGGGACACGGTGATTGTGGTTACAGGGGCGACCGGCCTGAATGATCTGGACGATATTCTGGATAAACGGAGAACAAAGCTATGAATGCCCGAATGATTGCTGCCCTGCTGGGTTATGTGCTGCTGCTGATTGCAGCCTTTCTGCTGCTGCCCTGCCTGGTCGCGCTGATTTATGGGGAGCGGGAGCTCACGGCCTTTCTTGTGACGGCGGGCGGCTGCGCGCTGCTGGGCTTGCTGCTGGCGCTCCTGCGGCCGAGGCGTAAGCGCTCCATGCAGGCGCGCGACGGCTTTGTGATGGTGGCGCTTTGCTGGGTGCTGATCTCGCTGGTTGGTGCGTTGCCCTTTTACCTCAGCGGGCATATCCCCTCGTATCTGGACGCGGTTTTTGAGGCAACCTCCGGCTTCACGACCACCGGTGCGAGTATTTTGCCGGATGTCAGTGTGCTGTCTCATGCGGAGCTGTTCTGGCGCAGCTTCACCCACTGGCTGGGCGGCATGGGTGTTCTTGTGTTTATGCTGGCGGTGGTGCCGATGTCCGGTGAGAGCATCTATCTGCTTCGCGCGGAATCGCCCGGGCCGTCTGTGAGTAAGATGGTGCCGAAAATGCGCACCTCCGCGCTGATTCTCTATGCAATCTATATTGTGATGACCGGAATCCAGATTCTCTGCTATCAGCTTGGACGTCTGTTTGGCTGGGGCAATATGGCGCTTTTTGACAGTATTTGCCTTTCGGTTGGCACGGCAGGAACCGGCGGCTTTGCCATCCTGCCGGACGGTCTGGCCAGCTATTCTGCCTATGAGCAGACGGTTACAACTGTTTTCATGATTCTGTTCGGCGTCAATTTCTCGATTTATTTCTTCCTTCTGCGCGGCAAGCTCCGCCTGATCTGGCAGAATTCGGAGCTGAGATGCTATCTGGCCATCATATTTGCGGCAATTGTGCTGATTTGCGCCAATCTTCTGCTGCGCGGCGGCTATTTTCACTCGTTTGGGGAAACGGTGCATCATGTCAGCTTTGCTGTTGGCACTGTGATTACCACCACGGGCTATGGAACGGTTGACTTCTCGCAATGGCCTGAGTTTTCCCGCGTGATTCTGATGTTCCTGATGGTGATTGGTGCCTGCGCCGGTTCGACGGGTGGCGGCATGAAGGTCAGTCGTCTGATGATTCTGCTCAAATCTGCGCGCAGCGAGGTGCGGCACCTGGTGCATCCTCATGCGGTTGAGGTCATGACAATGGATGGAAAGCGTGTCGACCGCGCCGTCATCCGCGGCACGGCGGCATTTCTGATCTGCTACCTGCTTATCTTTCTCCTTTCTGCGGCGATTCTCTCGCTGGATAACTATGGAACGGAAACAACCCTGACAGCGGTTCTGGCAACGCTCAATAATATTGGCCCGGGTACCAGCGCAATGATCGGCCCGGCCGGGAGTTTTGCGCACTTCTCCGCCCTGTCCAAGCTGGTTATGATTGCGGATATGCTCTTTGGCCGCCTGGAGATTTTTCCAATGCTTCTGCTGCTGCGCCCCTCCACCTGGAGCCGGCATTGAGTGCGAGGATTTTACTTGACACGCTTTTGAGAACATGGTAAGATAATGGCAGAATATCGCGTTGATCGAAAGGAGTACCCTGCGGGAATGCAGCAGAGAGCCACCGCCACGGCTGAAAGCGGGGGCGGCAGGAAAGCAGGCGAAGTGCGTTCGTGAGCGAGGGGAGACCCCGTTGGCTGCGTGAAAGCCGAAGTAAGAAATCAGAGTGGAACCGCGAGCCCTGTGCCCGCCTCTGGACTGACCGGAGGCGGGCTGTTTGTATGCTGCGGGGCAATGCGGCACATACTGCAAATCTGGAGGGAAACCAATGTATCTGTACAATTCGCTGAGCCACAAGAAGGAGCTGTTCGTGCCCAATCACCCGGATATTGTGAAGATGTATACCTGCGGCCCGACCGTCTATCACTATGCCCACATTGGCAATCTGCGCAGCTATATTATGGAGGATGTGCTGGAGAAGAGCCTGCGCTATCTGGGCTACAACGTCAAGCGCGTGATGAATATCACAGACGTCGGGCACCTGGCCTCTGACGCGGATACCGGAGAGGATAAGATGCTCAAGGGTGCAAAGCGCGAGCACAAGAGCGTCATGGAAATCGCCAGATTCTATACCGACGCCTTCTTTGCAGACTGCGCAAAGCTCAATATCAAGACGCCCGATGTGGTGGAGCCGGCCACGAACTGCATCGCGGAGTATATTCACATGGTCACGGTGCTGCTGGAGAAGGGCTATGCCTACCTCGCCGGTGGGAATGTTTATTTCGACACCGCAAAGCTGGAAAACTACAATGTTTTCTTTGACCACAAGGAGGAGGATCTGGCCGTTGGCGTCCGCGAGGGCGTGGAGGAGGATGAAAACAAGCGCAACAAGAATGACTTCGTCCTCTGGTTTACAAAGTCCAAGTTTGAGGATCAGGCGCTGAAGTGGGACTCTCCCTGGGGCGTTGGCTATCCTGGCTGGCATATCGAGTGCTCCTGCATCTCCATCAAGCATCTGGGCGAGGATATGGATATCCACTGCGGTGGCATTGACAATGCCTTCCCGCACCACACCAATGAAATTGCGCAGTCTGAGGCGTATCTGGGGCACAAGTGGTGCAACTACTGGTTCCATGTGCATCACCTGAATACAGAGGGCGGCAAGATGTCCAAATCCAAGGGAGAGTTCCTGACGGTGTCCCTGCTGGAGGAGAAGGGCTATGACCCCATCGTCTATCGTCTTTTCTGCCTGCAAAGCCATTACCGCCGGAATCTGGTCTTCTCCTGGGAGAACCTGGAAAATGCGCGGGTGAGCTATGACAAGCTGATTGCAAAGGTGGCTGCGCTGAATCCTGACACCGCTGAGGCACTGGACACGCAGACGTTTGCGTCGCTGAAGGCGCGCTTTGAGACGGCGCTCAATGGTGATCTGAACACCTCCCTTGCGGTTACGGCGCTTTATGATGTGCTCAAGGCAAAAACCAACGATGCCACCAAGCTGGCGGCGCTGGCGGATTTTGACGCGGTGCTGGGGCTGAATCTGCTTCAGGCGGCGCAGCGTGTCCGTGACGCGCAGCCAAAGCAGGAGCATGACCCCGAGATTGATGCGCTGGTGTTGGCCCGCACTGCTGCAAAGAAGGAGAAAAACTGGGCGGAGGCAGACCGCATCCGTGATGAGCTGAAAGCGCGCGGCATCGAGATCATCGATACGCCGCAGGGAACGAGCTGGAAGCGCATTTGACCGGGCCGGGGCCGGAGGTTATTTCATGAAACTGATGATTCTGGATGGCAACAGCGTGATTAACCGCGCCTTTTATGGTGTCCGACCACTGACCACGCGCGAGGGGCTTTATACCAATGCGATTTACGGCTTTTTAAATATTCTCGAGCGCGTCCGGCGCGAGGAAACGCCCGACGCCCTCTGCGTTGCCTTTGATCTGCATGGGCCGACCTTCCGCCATCTGCAATATGAAGGCTACAAGGCTACGCGCCATTCGATGCCGGAGGAGCTGGCCATGCAGATGCCGGTGATGAAGGATGTCCTGCGTGCAATGAATATCCCGGTTTATGCCTGTCAGAGCTGGGAGGCCGACGACGTGATCGGTACGGTTGCGCGATGCTGCGCCGAGGCGGGCTGGGACTGTGTCATCCTGACCGGCGACCGCGACAGTCTACAGCTTGTGAATGAACGGGTGACGGTCAAACTGGTTCGAACAGCCGGCGGGCAGACACAGACACAGAACTATACGCCACAGGTCTTTTTTGCGGAATATGGTATGGAGCCGCTGCGCCTGATTGATCTGAAAGCGTTGATGGGCGACAGCTCGGATAACATTCCCGGCGTTGCCGGTGTTGGCCCGAAGACGGCGACGGAGCTGCTGCATCGCTTCGGGACGCTGGACGGCGTATATGAGAATCTGACGCCGCAGAATATGAAGGGAAAGCTGTTTGAAAAGCTGCAAAACGGCAGAGAATCGGCCTACCTCTCCTATGATCTTGCGACCATTCGCACGAATGCCCCGTTGGAGGACTTTTCCCCGGAGCGGAATCTTGTGCAGCCGCCCCAGCGCCGCGCGCTGCATGACCTGTTTGTCAAGCTGGAATTTCAAAAGCTGATTGACAAATATGGTCTGCGTGGCGCCGAGCGTGAGCCGTGCGAAGCGTGCGCGGAAGAACCGTGCCGGATTGCGGCGGGCTGTGCGATGCGGGAAATCTGCGCATTGCCGCAGCTTGCGCCGCTGCTGTCGGGCAAGCCGCTGTTCTGGGCCTCGGATGCGACGCTTGACCTGCTTGTGATTGCGCCGCAGACGCAGGAAAATGAGCGAGTTGCCTATGTGCTGCGCCGCGAAACGCTGGGAGAGGAATTCCTGCCTGCGCTGCGGCGGCTGTGCGAGGGCAGATATCCTAAAATTGCGCACGACTGCAAGCCGCTCCTGCTCCATTTGCTGAGAATGGGGATTGAAGCGGAGGGCTTCGTGTTCGACACGGCGGTTGCGGCGTATCTGCTTGATGCAACGCGCGGCAAGTATGAGCTGACGCAGCTTGCGCAGGATTATCTCCACTTTACCCCAACGGATGCGCAGCCGATGCTGCCGGAGAATGCTCTTGCGCTTGAGACGGCCTGCATAGAGGCACTGTATGAGCTTCTGCGGGAAAAGCTGACTGAGACGGGCATGATGTCGCTGTTTGAGACGATTGAGCTGCCGCTTTGCTACACGCTGGCGCGGATGGAATATGTTGGCGTGGGCGTGGATCGCAATGCCCTGGAGCAGTTTGCCGCAATGCTCAGCGCGCGGATTGCAGATTGCGAGGCGCTGATCTACAGCTATGCGGGTGGGGCCTTTAACATCAATTCTCCCCGGCAGCTTGGCGCGCTGCTCTTTGACCAGCTTGGCCTGCCGCCGGTGAAGAAGACGAAAAGCGGCTATTCCACCAATGCGGAGGTTCTGGAGCGACTGCGAAGCTACCATCCGGTGGTGCAGGCGGTCATGGACTACCGGATGCTGAGCAAGCTCAACTCCACCTACGCCGAGGGCTTGCAGAAGGAGATTGCTGCCGACGGACGCATCCACACGACCTTTCAAAATCTGGTGACTGCAACGGGGCGTCTTTCCTCCACGGAGCCCAATTTGCAGAATATTCCGGTTCGGACAGAGCTGGGCAGCGAGATTCGCAAAATGTTTGTGCCGCGCGCGGGCTGGGTTTTTGTGGATGCGGATTACAGCCAGATTGAGCTGCGTGTCCTGGCGCATATCGCAGACGATAAGACCATGCAGGAGGCCTTCCGCAGCGGGGAGGATTTTCATGCGGTTACAGCTTCGCAGGTTTTCAACACGCCGCTGTCTGAGGTCACACCGCTAATGCGGCGAAATGCCAAAGCGGTGAATTTTGGAATTGTTTATGGAATCTCCGAATTCTCGCTGGCGCAGGACATTGGTGTTTCACGGACAGAGGCGAAGGAATACATCGAGAGCTATCTGGACAAGTACAGCGGTGTGCGCGCATATATGCACGACATTGTGGAGACGGCACGCGCGCAGGGCTATGTCGAGACGCTCTTTCACCGCCGCCGCGCCATTCCCGAGATCAGGAGCAGCAATTATAATATCCGCTCCGGCGCGGAGCGCATGGCGCTCAATACACCGGTACAGGGAACGGCGGCGGATATCATCAAGCTGGCAATGGTGCGTGTGGATCGCGCACTGCGCGCGCAGTCCCTGCAGGGGCGGCTGCTGCTTCAGGTGCATGACGAGTTGATTGTGGAATGCCCGGCGTTTGAGGCGCAGTGCGTCATGGATATTGTGACGCGCGAGATGGAGCAGGCCGTGTCGCTTGCGGTGCCGCTGCTGGCTGAGGCAAAAATGGGAGAAAGCTGGTATGAGGCAAAATGACGATCACAGCAATGACGGCGACTCATGTGCCGCAGATCGCGCGCCTGGAGCAGTGCTGCTTTTCGCAGCCCTGGAGTGCGCGCTCCATTGCCGCTGAACTGGAGAATCCGCTGAGCTGCTGGCTGGTCGCGGAGGAAAATGGCGTCCTGCTGGGCTATATTGGCTCGCAGGCCTGCGCGCCGGAGGCAGACGTGATGAATGTGGCGGTTGAGCCGGCGGTGCGTCGCAGAGGCGTTGGCCGCGCGCTGCTGCGTGCGCTGATGGCGCGCCTACGGGCCCAGGGAATGCAAAGCCTGACCCTGGAGGTGCGCGCCGGCAATCAGCCGGCCCTGGCGCTGTATCAGCAGTTGGGCTTCCAGGAGGTGGGCAGACGTCCAAGATATTATGTTAATCCAACCGAGGATGCCTGTATCCTCAGAAAGGAGCTAAGCCATGCTGATTCTGGCGATTGAATCCTCCTGTGACGAGACAGCCGCTGCACTGGTGCGCGACGGGCGCGAGGTACTCACCGATTGCATCGCTTCGCAGGTTGCGCTGCACCGGCTCTATGGTGGCGTTGTGCCCGAAATTGCCTCCCGCAAACACATTGAAGCCATCTATGGCCTCGCGGATCAGGCGTTGGAAAAGGCTGGCGTCAGCCGCAGCGACATTGATGCCGTTGCGGTGACCTATGCACCGGGACTGATCGGCGCGCTGCTTGTTGGCGTCAATTTTGCCAAGGCTGCGGCGCTGGCCTTAGGCGTTCCGCTGATTCCGGTGCATCATATCCGCGGCCACATTGCAGCAAACTACCTGGCCTATCCGGATCTGGAGCCGCCCTTCCTCTGCCTTGTGGTTTCCGGTGGACACACGATGCTGGTCGATGTGCAGGATTACACCAGAATGGAGATTCTGGGCAGCACGCGCGATGACGCAGCAGGGGAGTGCTTTGATAAGGTCGCGCGCCTGCTGGACATGCCCTATCCGGGCGGTGCGGCGCTGGATCGTGCCGCAGCGCAGGGCAGCACTGGCCATTATTTGCTCCCGACGCCCAAATTGTCGGGCAATCCACTGGATATGTCCTTCTCAGGACTGAAAACTGCCGCGGTCAATCTGATTCATCATGCACAGCAGAAGGGCGAGACGCTCCGGATTGCCGACCTGTGCGCAGATTTCTCCGCAGCGGTGAGTGGAATGCTCGTGCCGCGCACGCGGCTTGCGCTGGAGCAGTCGGGGCGCAAGGTACTGGCGGTGGCGGGCGGCGTGGCCGCCAACAGCCGGATTCGTGCAGATTTGACCCGGATGTGCGCCGAGCTGGACATCCGGCTGTGTATGCCACCCCTGTCCCTCTGCGGGGACAACGGCGCGATGATTGGCGCACAGGGGTATTATGAGTATCTGGCTGGAAACGTTGCGGATCAAACGCTGAATGCCTATGCCACAAAATCCATGGAGGGCGAGCGACTCTGATCGCCACAGAGGACAGGCACACCACAGACGAGGTGTGCCTGTCCTCTTTTTCGACGAAATACAGCAGCATTCGAGACGCATTTTGGCAGAATATGCAGAACGCTGTCGATGGAACGCCAAGGCAGAAGAATGTCGAATTGCGTTATGTTAACTACTTTCAAGTATTACCAGAGGAAAGAAGTTCATTTCCGGGCTGTTCAAAAAAGCGGTCGAAATTTGGAGAACGACTGAAAAATCAGGCCGGACGCCTGTTCAAAAAACTGTGCAAATTGTGTATAACTCTTATTTTTGAACAATTTGAAAATGGTTATTGTCAACTCTAGCTGAGGCCGACCATAGAGATTGTTGTATTTCCTTGCAGATTTTTCATTAATAATGGTGCGTTATGCAATGCGGCGGGATAGCCAAAAAAGAAATGTCCGAACGGCGCATGGCGCGTTCGGACATTGGTGCTTATGATTGAATCCGGCTCAGCCTTCGCAGCACAATGCGGCAGAGGCGCTGCCGAGCCCGGCAGTCGATTCATCCATAATCTGGCGCGTATGTGCAAGCGTTTGCAAAAGCTGGTCGTAGTTGCTTCGGAATGCGGAGACCAGCGTGTCCAGATCCTGTTCGCTGAGCTGCAATTGTGTGGTGGCCTGCGTGAAAAGCGCGCGCATCTGCGCAGCGGAGGCGGCGGCGCGCTCGCGCGCCATGCGCTCTGTCATTTCCGCGCGGCGGTAGGCAGCCAGCTCCAGCTCATTCCAGTCCCGCTCAGGGGCGGCGGCCGGAGTCTGCGGCGCCGCTGGCTCAGACTGCTGGGCAGTCTGAGCCGCAGCAGAGATCAGCGCCTCATTTGTGCTTTGCAGCGCGGTGAGCTGCTCACGGGCTGCGGCGAGCTCCTTTTGCAGACGCGCGGTATCCTCCTGTAGCAGACGCGTCTCACGCTCGTGCTCAGCGGTCAGGCGCTGAATAAACTGCACCACGTCGCCGCGATGAAACCCGTTAAATGCACTGCGGAAATTTTCCGTCGTAACTGCCATATTGCTTCCTCCTGCGCGCGAAACTGCGCTTTCTTTCCTCCATTATAGCATGATTCTCCGGGAAAAACAATAGATGTCCGGTATTTTTGTCGCAGGAGCATAGAATTTAATCGAAAAAATCCTGAAATAGTGCTTGACAATAGGGGGAAACGGAAGTAAAATATATAGGTCTGCGAATGCGGATAATCCTTGCCGCCAACGCGATTGGCGGCCAAAAGTCCAAAAGGAGGTGCAAACAACAATGGCTAAGATTTCCGGCAAGTATGAGATCGTCTATATCATCGACCCCGCTAAGGGTGAGGAGGGTATCGCCGCTCTCGTGGAAAAGTTCAAGGCGATGGTTGAGGCAGAGGGTACGCTCACTGGTATCGAGGAGTGGGGCAAGCGTCGGCTGGCCTACCCCATCAACGATCTGCCCGAAGGCTACTATGTCCTGATGAACTGCGAATGCAAGCCCGAGCTCCCCGCTGAGCTGGACCGTGTGTTCAAGATTACGGACGGCATCCTGCGTTCCATCATCGTCGCCGTCGAGGAGTAAGAGACTATGCTGAACCACATCGTTCTCATGGGTCGTCTTACCCGTGACCCCGAGCTCCGTCGGACAGGCTCCGGCGTTGCCGTGGCCACCTTTGCCCTCGCTGTTGACCGCGATTTTGCCAACAGCGCAACGGGCGAGAGAGAGACGGACTTTATCGACATCGTTGCCTGGCGCAATACGGCTGAGTTCGTCAGCAAGTATTTCTCCAAGGGACGTATGGCGGTGGTTTCCGGTCGGCTCCAGATTCGCAACTGGAACGACAAAGAGGGAAACAAGCGTCGCAGCGCTGAGGTCATCGCGGATAATGTTTATTTCGGTGACTCCAAGCGGGACAGCGGCAGCGACAACGGTGGCTACGCCGCTTTTAACAGCGCGCCGGCCTATGGCAGTGCGCCTGCTGCCCCTGCGAACCACTATGGCTACGCGGCGCCTGCTGCGCCGGCTCCGGCATCCGATTTTGCAATGATTGAGGATGACGACAGCCAGCTCCCGTTCTGAACTTTTCTACTTGAGTTTGTAAAGAAGGAGGATTTCATTCATGGCTAACGAGAAGGCTCGTCCCCGCAAGCGTAAGAAGGTATGTAACTTCTGCGTGGATAAGGTGACCAGCATCGATTTCAAGGATTCTGCCAAGCTCCGCCGTTATACCTCTGAGCGCGGCAAGATCCTGCCCCGCCGTACCACTGGTACCTGCGCAGCACATCAGCGTCAGCTCACGATCGCAATCAAGCGCGCCCGCCAGATTGCCCTGCTGCCCTATGTTGCAGATTGATCGCAGGCTGATATAAAATTTTGTTGCCCGAAACCGGTAAAAAGCCTGTGCTTTTGCTGTGTGCTGATAAGACAGTAATTTGAGAAAATTACGAAATCGGCAACTG
>CAYXIN010000013.1:0-31767 GCA_964465395.1 uncultured Oscillospiraceae bacterium
ATCGCAGCTTAAACTTCAATTCCCCGCAAAAGCCTCGGCTTTTGCGGGGAATTTTCCTGTGTCTCTGCGGAATTTGCGGATTTCTCGCCTTGGGCGTTGCAGAAGCCGCATTTTCGTGCTATACTATATCTATCTTATAAGGATGCGCAACCATGCGCCGGAGGGATTATGAAAAAAGTTCTGATGCTTGGCACCGGCGGCACCATTGCCTCTGACATGACCAACAGCGGCCTGAGCCCACGTCTGACAACCGAGCAGCTTCTGGCTGCCGTGCCGGAAATCCCGCAGCTTTGCGAGGTCACCTGCCGCCAGCTTTTCTCCATTGACTCAACCAACATCACCCCGGAGCACTGGCTCATCATCGCCAACGCCATCCGGGAGGAATATGACCACTACGACAGCTTCGTCATTGCCCATGGAACGGACACCATGGCCTACACTGCCGCCGCGCTGTCCTATCTGATTCAATATTCGCCCAAGCCCATCGTTCTGACCGGCGCGCAGCGCCCCATTCTTTTCGAGAACACGGACTCAAAGGCCAATCTTGCAGACGCCTTCCGCTGCGCTGTGTCCGATCTCTGCGGCGTCATGATCGTGTTCAATGGACGCGTGATTCTGGGCACACGCGCGCGCAAGACCCGCAGCACCAGCTTCCGCGCCTTTTCGAGCATCAACTATCCGGAGCTTGGCGTCGTGCAGAATGGCTTCCTGATGCGCTATATCTGCCCCGAATGCCGCCCGCAGCCGATCTTCTATGACCGCCTGAATCCGCGCGTTGGCCTCATGAAGATGACGCCCGGCGCCGACTGCGGCCTCCTGTCTTACATTCTGGCGCATAACGATGCGGTGATGATTGAGGGCTACGGCGTCAGCGGCCTGCCCTCCTACCAGGGCAGCGGCTTTTATGACGTGATCCGCGACGGAATCCAAAAAGGAAAAACCATCGTCATGACCACACAGGTGCAGAACGAGGGCAGCAATCTTTCGGCCTATGATGTTGGCTTCCATCTGAAAAATGATCTGCATCTTCTGGAGGCTTATGACATGACCACCGAGGCTGCGCTGGCAAAGCTGATGTGGATTCTTGGGCAAACCAGCGACGCTGAGGAAATCCGTCGCCTGTTCTGCCGCCCGATTTCTCACGATCTGCTGTATCTGAAGGAGGAAGTGCAATGAATCGCGCCCTGCTGGAGGAGCAGCTTGCGCAGCTTCCTCTGGCGCAGTATCAATTCTTTACCACCGATGAGCTGAGCTTCTCCCCGCGCATCCGGCTGGTCTGTGAGCTTGAATGCCCGCGCTATGGCAAAACCTGGGCCTGTCCCCCGGCGGTCGGAACGCTGGAGGAGTGTCGCGCGCGCTGCCTGCATTACCCCAACGGTCTGCTCATTGTCACGCTGACCGAGGTCAGCGACATCGCGGACATGTACGCCTGCCTGGATACCCGTCCCGCGCATGAGGCGCTGACGCATCAGGTCGCGGAGCTGCTTCAGGCGCAGGGGCTTGCGGTTTACACGCTCTCCACCGATTCCTGCGCCATCTGCGCGCAGTGCGCGTGGCCCAATGCGCCCTGTCGCCACCCGGAGCAGATGTTTCCCTGCGTGGAGAGCCATGGCATCGTCGTCACCGACCTGGCTGAGCGCTATGGCGTGGAATATCAATATGGAAACAACGTCGTCACCTGGTTCTCGCTGCTGCTTTATCGCGAGGCTGAGGACACGCCATGACAAAAGGCACGCTGCCGCAGCAGCGTGCCTTTTTCTGATTCAGCCCCAGAACGCCGAGAGCGCAGGAATAACCTGCTTCTTGCGCGACATAACCTTGGGCAAAAAAACGGAATTGCCTCTTGCATTGGGCGAAAATGCCTGCTGGATGATCTCCTCATCCCCGAGATAGATGAGCTGCGTTCCCTCCAGCAGCACATCCGTCAGCATCAGCAGCATCAAATCATAGCCATTCTCCCGCATCGTCAGGCGCATCTGCTCCAGGAATTCCTCCTTGCGGCGCAGAATATGCTCCGAGTTGACGCAGGTAATCTGCCCAACACCAAGCGAGTGGTCGGCAATATGGAACACCTTGAAATCCGAGAACAGCAGATCCTTCACCGGCTTGTCATCCGACCAGGAGGCGGAGAAAATCTCCTGCCCCAGCTCATCCAGGGAGACATTCGCGATACGCGCCATGCGCTCAGCCATATTGCGGTCGCGCTGGGTGCAGGTGGGCGATTTAAACATAACCGTATCGGAAACAATCGCCGCAGCCATCATGCCAGCCAGCTTTTCCGAGGGCATCAAGCCCCGCTCCTGGTACATCCCGGCGATGATGGTTGTTGTGCTGCCAACCGGCTCATTACGGAAATAGATCGGGTTGCCCGTCTGAATGTCTGCCAGACGGTGATGGTCAATGATTTCCAGAATCTCCGCCTGCTCCAGCCCGGGCACGGACTGCGACGCCTCATTATGGTCAACCAGAACCACCCGCTTGCGCCGCGGGCGGATGAGATGGAAACGCGAGAGCGTGCCCACCACGCGCTCCCGTTCATCCAGAATCGGGTAGCAGCGATAGCGGCTTTTCAGCATTCCCTCACGCACATCATCCACATAGTCATCCAGATGGAAGCACTCCAGATCGGTCGTGCGGCAAATCCGGCGAATCGGAATCGCCTGATAGATCAGTCGCACAGCGCGGTAGGCATCAAAGGGGGTTGAGATGATGCAGGTATCGCGCGTCAGCTCGCGCAGCGACTCCTCCACCTCTGCCTGGCAGACGATCACACAGCGCACCCCAAGATCAATCGCGCGGCGAATCATATCCGGCTGGTGGCCACAGACCACAATGGAGTCGCGGTCGCTGAACAGCAGATTGTCGCGGCTCTGCGGCAGGGCGATGGTCACGCGGCCGCTGACCGTATCCACAAGGTTTCCGTCCTCATTGAGCAGGCGGCCTTCGAGCACGCTCAGCAGATTGAAAACCGGCAGCTCCTCGACATAGGAGTGCTCCACAGAGCGCATATCGCTGTCGGCAATATCCCCCGTAGAGAGCAGACCCAGGAGCGTCCCATCCTCATTGGTCACAGGCAGCGCCGCAATGGAGCGGTCTGCTGTCAGAATTTCCCAGGCGCGGCTGATGCTGACGCCCGCGGACAGGGCGGGCGGCGTGTCATAGTCCAGATCGCGAACCTGCGTGCGGACGTTGTTCACCCACACAGGGGCATCAAAACCAAAGCGGTCGAGCACCAACTGCGTCTCGTCGCTCACATGACCCAGGCGGGCAGCCTGATACTCCCGGTCGCCCAGCGCATTGCGCAGCGCAGCATAAGCCATGGCCGAAACGATGGAATCCGTATCCGGATTGCGGTGGCCGGTGACATAAACTGTTTCCATAGCAGTCTCCTTTGCAGTTTTCTTGTTACTATCGTACCTATTTTCTCCCGTTCTGTCAATGGGATTTGTAAATTTGACGAAAAATATTGCGCAATGCGCCCGAGTCTGCTATAATGGGGCTAACACGCTGCGCTCCGCTTTGCCTGCGCAGCAGATTATGAAAAGAGGGATACGCATGAACAAACCCACATTGGTCGTGATGGCCGCCGGCATGGGCAGTCGCTTCGGCGGGCTCAAGCAGATGACTCCAGTGGATGACCATGGCAACAGTTTGATGCATTACTCCATCTATGACGCACTCTCTGTCGGCTTCGGCAAAATTGTATTCATCATCAAGGAGGCCATCGAAGAGGATTTTCGCAAAATCACCGCCTGCGTTGCCCGTCACGCAGAGGTTGCCTATGTCAATCAGGAGATTTCCATGCTTCCGCAGGGCTTCTCCGTTCCTGAAGGCCGCGCCAAGCCCTGGGGCACCGGCCACGCCGTGCTCTGCGCCGCACACGAGATTCCCGGCGCTTTTGCGGCAATCAATGCCGACGATTTCTATGGCCGTGGCGCCTATGCCGCCATCGCAGACTTCCTGACCTCCGGCGGCGGCGAAACCGATTACGCCATGGTCGGCTATCGCCTGAAAAATGCCATCACGGATAGCGGCTGCGTCACGCGCGGCATCTGCCGCACGAACGAGGACACCTTCCTCACCGGCATCACCGAGCAGCCCAACATCAGCAAGCAGGGCGCCGACGCGGTTTACCCCGACGCCGACGGAAAGCCCGTCAGTGTGTCGGGCAACACGCTGGTTTCCATGAACTTCTGGGGCTATCGCGCCGCCTTCCTCCGCGAGCTGGAGGCACGCTTCCCCAAATTCCTGGCCGAGAATCTGCCGGTCAATCCGAACAAATGTGAATTCTTCCTTCCGACTGTGACGGACACTCTGATTCGTGAGGGCCGCTGCACCGTGCGCGTACTGGAAACCGACGAGGCCTGGCACGGCGTGACCTACCGCGAAGATCTTCCCCATGTGCAGGCCGCCATCGCTGCGCTGCATCAGGCTGGAAAGTATCCGGAGATTCTCTTTCCCTGAGGCCAACAGAAGGAGCCCTTCACTGTGATTGAGAATCTGAATAAGGAAAGCTTCTCCGCCTTTGGAACCATCCTGCGCGACAGTCTGCCAAACCGCGGCTTTCCGGATACTGCGGATTACTGCGAAAGCATCCGTTCCATTGCCGCCGGCCCTGCCGGCTATCTTCGCGCGCCGGGCGGCGCCTACCTCGATTTTGAGGAGGGCATGAGCGTCCTTGCCGTGCGCGCCGACGGTGTCTGCGCCTGCTTCTACCTGGATAAGCCTGTTTTTCTGCCGCCGGAGACAGACTTTGCCGTTTTGCCCTATCAGGAGCACTGCGCCGTGCGTCTGGCACTTCCGACCGACGCCCCCCTGCTCTCCCTGTCGGACGCAGTATCCGCCGAAAATCTCAAGACCATTGACCGCCTGCTGCTGGGCGAGATTTATACCATCTTCTATCGCGAGGAGGAGAGCGGCTTTCTTTTCAAGGGTGAGCAGCACTCCATGTATGAGCTGACCTATGTGGATCGCGGCCAGCTTCACTGCGTCGTCGATGGCAGCGGTTATCTGCTGCGTCAGGGGCAACTCATGCTCTTTGCGCCGCACCAGTGGCACATGCAGTACACCGATCTGGATGTTACGGCACGTTTTCTTACCATCGCCTTCGATCTGAGTGGCGAGCAGATGCCCCCACTGGCTGACCGCGTGAATGAGCTCTCGGCTGAGGAGGCTGTCTATCTGCGGCGTATCATTCAGGAGAGCACACGGCGCGATTATTACAGCGGGGATATCATTCGCGGCAATCTGAAGCTTCTGCTGCTGTCCCTTCTGCGCGAGAGCGCAGGCGGCCGCAGACCCCTGCAGGCCGCCCCGACCCTGCGTGTGGAGAACGATCTGGTCAACCGAACGCTGCGCTATGTTGCCGACCACGTTTATGAAAAGCTCAGCGTTGAGAGCGTTGCCGCCGAGATCGGTGTCAGCACCTCACACCTGACCGCACTTTTCCGCCGCCAGATGAAGATTTCGCCCGGCGAGTATATCCGCCGCGTAAAGCTCGAGGAGAGCAAATGCCTCATTCGCGAGGGTGAGCTGAATCTTTCCAAAATTGCGGAGACGCTGAAATACTCCACCATTCACCATTTTTCGCGCCAGTTTAAGGATACCTTCGGCATTTCTCCCTCCGAATATGCGAAGTCACTGCGCAGCAGTGATGCATAATCAGGAAGGCTGCACCACGGATTCCCGTGGGGCAGCCTGCTTTCGTATTTCAGGGCTTATTGACCATAGTAGGCGTTCTTGCCATGCTTGCGAAGATAATGCTTATCCAGAAGCTCCTGCTGCATTGTTTCCTTGCCTGGCTGGATCGCCTCCGTGTGGAAAGCCATGAATGCCAGCTCCTCCAGAACAACCGCATTATGCACCGCGTTATGCGGATCCGTACCCCAGGTAAATGGGCCATGCGAGTGCACCAGCACTGCCGGAACCGCATCGGGCTGACGGTCGCGGAAGGTCTCAACAATCACGTTACCAGTCTCCAGCTCGTATGCACCGGCAATCTCGGCGGGGGTCATTTTGCGCGTGCAGGGAATTTCGCCATAGAAATAGTCGCCATGCGTGGTGCCATAGGCCGGGATTCCCCTGCCTGCCTGCGCCCACGAGGTCGCCCAGCGGGAGTGCGTGTGCACCACGCCGCCAATATTGGGGAAAGCGCGATAAAGCGCAAGATGCGTCGGCGTATCCGAGGAGGGCTTCCATTTGCCCTCGACGCGCTCACCGGTTTCCAACGAGACAACCACCATATCCTCCGGGGTCATATGGGTATATTCGACGCCGGAGGGCTTGATCACCACAAGCCCGCGCTCACGATCCACACCGGAAACGTTGCCCCAGGTAAAGGTAACCAGGCCATACTTCGGCAGTTCCAGATTGGCCTCACAGACAATTTTCTTCAGTTCTTCCAGCATTGTCATTTCCTCCATTTGAAATTGACAGTGGACATCTGCGACGTCCACTGTCAATTGGCTAATTATTTCAGCTTCCACGCAAGATCGTTGAGGAAGAGTTCCTTCTCCAGCGCATCCACCGTGGTGTCCTTCGTGATATGCACAAACTCAATATCCATCATACGCGCCCAGTCCTTCATCTGCTCCGCAGTCACATCATAGGACAGGACGGTGTGGTGCGCGCCACCGGCTGTAATCCAGCAGGTCACGCCATCGGTCAGATTGGGCATTGCCTGCCACATCACGCGGGCCACCGGCAGATTGGGCATCGGCATAATGGGCTTGACGCAGTGGATATCCTGGCAGATCAGGCGCATACGGCCACCCATGTCGATCAGGCTGACGACGATTGCGTCACCCTCCTTGCCCTCAAAGACGAGGCGGGCGGGATCCTTTTCATTCATGCCAATGCCGAGGTGGTGCGTCTCGATGCGGGGACGATCCGCCGCAAGGCTGGGGCAGACCTCAAGCATATGCGCGCCGAGGCTATACTCCTGACCCTCAACGAGATGGTAGGTATAGTCCTCCATAAATGCGGAGGCACCATTGCCGTTTTCGCCCATCGCCTTCATAATCGCGGTCATGGCAGAAACCTTCCAGTCGCCTTCGCCGCCATAGCCATAGCCCTGCGCCATCAGGTGCTGCGAGGCCAGACCGGGGAGCTGCTCCATGCCATACAGGTCCTGGAAGGTGTTGGCAAAGGCCATGCAACCCTCGGCATCCATCATCTTCTTCATCGCGATTTCCTCGCGGGCCTGATAGCGGATCGCATCAATCTGATCGGTGTTGATGTCGTAGCTAGCGGTATACTCCGCCATGAGTGCATCAATCTGCTCCTCCGTGACGGCGTTCATTTCGCGAACCAGATCACCAGTTGCCCAGGTATTCACCTGCCAGCCGAGTTTGATCTGCGCCTCAACCTTATCGCCCTCAGTGACGGCAACCTCGCGCATATTGTCACCGAAGCGCATGACCTTCATGTGTCTGGAGACGGACACGCCGACAGCGGCCTTCATCCAGTCACCCAGGCGGCGGAGAACCTCGGGATTCTTCCAGTAGCCGGCAACGACCTTGCGCGGCATCCGCAGGCGGGAGGCGATGAAGCCATGCTCACGGTCGCCGTGCGCAGCCTGGTTGAGATTCATGAAGTCCATATCGATTTCTTCGTTGGGAATTTCCTTATTATACTGCGTTGCAAAGTGGCAGTAGGGCTTTTGCAGATTGCTCAGGCCGTTGATCCACATCTTGGACGGGGAGAAGGTATGGCACCAGGTGATGATACCCGCGCAGGAATCATCATAGTTGGCTTCCTTGATGATGTCAGCGATCTGGCTGTTGCTCATCGCCGTGACCTTATAGACAAGGGGGTAGGGCAGAGATTTGCTCATCTCCGCAGCCATCTCACCAGCACGGCGGGCGACTGTCTCAAGCACCTCAGGCCCGTAAAGGGACTGCGAGCCGACGACGAACCAAAATTCATAGTTTCTCATTGCTGATTCCACTCCTTAGATAGTTTGAATTGCGGCGCGAACTGCGTCGAGTCCGGAGCTGTAGGTTTGCAGGAAGCTGCGGAAGCCCGCCACATCCGCTGCATCGGGTGCCAGCGTTGTGCGCGCGGCGGCACAGAATACATGCCGGTCGAGGAATTCCTCGAGTGTCTCGCCAGCGGCGGCATATTGCAGATAGGCTGCAAGCAGCGCCATGCCATAGGGTCCACCCTCGCCCGCGCTCTCCATGAGCGTCACAGGGGCGTTACAGGCAGCGGCCATATAGCGCTGGCCGACGCCCGGCGTCTTGAACAGGCCGCCGTGACCGGTGAGCGAATCAATGGCAACCTGTTCGGCTGCAAGCAGGTCCATACCGATTTTCAGCGTTGCCATGGTGGAGTAAAGCTGGGCGCGCAGGAAATTGGCAAGTGTAAAGTGGCTGTCCGGACGGCGGACAACCATAGGTCTGCCCTCATCCAGATGCGTCACGCCTTCACCGGCCAGATAATTATAGACCATCACGCCGCCGCAGTCGGCCTCACCCTCGAGACTCCTGCGATAAAGGCCGGTAAAGAGGTCATTCGCGCTGACGTTGCAGCCAAAGAGCTCCAGCGTCTCACGCAGGACACCGACCCAGGCATTCATATCGTTGGTGCAGTTGTTGCAGTGCACCATCGCAACCGGCTTGCCGGAGGGCGTTGTGACCAGATCAATCTCGGAATAAACCTTCTTCAGCGGACGCTCGAGAACGACCATGGAGAAGATAGAGGTACCGGCCGAAACGTTGCCGGTGCGTGGCGCAACCGCATTGGTGGCGGTCATACCGGTACCCGCGTCACCCTCCGCAGGGGCAAAGGGGATGCCGACCGGCAGCATATGCTCCAAAAGGGCTGCACCCAGCTCGGTCAGCTTGCCAGCCGGTGCACCAGCAGGAAGAACCTGCGGCAGAATCTCGCGGAGCGTGAAGGGCTGATCGGCAATCAGCCGCTCAAACTTTTCCATCATGCCGGCATCATAGTCCAGCGTTGCGCTGTCAATGGGGAACATGCCGGAGGCTTCGCCCACGCCGACGGCGTTGACACCGGTCAGCATAAAGTGGATGTAACCGGCGAGGGTTGTGATGTGGGCAATTTTCGAGACATGCGCTTCGCGGTTCAAAATGGCCTGATAGAGGTGCGCAATGCTCCAGCGCTGCGGGATATTGAAGCCAAAGAGCGCCGTGAGCTGCTCCGCCGCCTCCGCGGTCATGGTATTCTGCCAGGTGCGGAAGGGGGTCAGCAGGTTCCAGTCGCGGTCAAAGGCCAGATAGCCGTGCATCATTGCAGAGACGCCCATCGCATCGACATCGCTGCGATTGAGCGCGCGCAGCGCGGTGCGCAGACCGTGCCAGGCTTCCTCAAGGTCATATGTCCAGACGCCGTCGCGGAGATCACTTTTCCAGGTATAGTCGCCGGAGGCGACCGGCTGGAAAGCCGCATCAATCAGAACAGCCTTGATCCGCGTCGAGCCAAATTCAATGCCCAGTGTATTACGCATTGGGAGATTCCTCCTTCTTCTGCATTTTCTCCCAGGGAGAGATAATCCGATCCTGAATCGGTGTGTTCAGGACAAAGCAGAGTGTATATTGCATCAGGCTGAAGCCAAACAGCAGCACAACGATCAGGCTATAGGGGAAGAACATTGCAACCAGCGCATAGCAGACCAGAAGGATGCCGACGGCAATCAGTCCACGGCCACCACGGGTAGCGGCCATGATATTTGCATTTTTGAGCAGATCGCGCGTTTTGAGCGCGAACATCGCGCGCATCAGAAAGGCATAAATCGCGCGGCTCATGGAGAATACCAGCGTCACAATACCAATCGCGAAGGCGAGCATTCCGACCAGATTCGAATAATTCGCCATGCCAAAGCTGATCAGGAAATAGCCCAGGAACAGCAGCGCACCAAAAAGCAGGCCAAGGGGCAGGCTGCGGAGGAAGTCGCTTTTGAATTCATCGCGGAATTCCTCCCAGAGGAACACGTTGCTTTCGCGCACCAGCTTGATTAAAACGCGGTTCATCGCGCAAAGCGCTGCCGGCAGTGTCACTACTGGCAGCGAAAATGCGAGAAACAGCAGATTGACACCAATCAGCTTCCAGGCGTGGTTCCAGAGCAGGTAGAAATATTTCGCAATTCCTTCCTTCGGCGCAAGCTGATCCGTCCCCTCCCGGCGCAGGCCGAGAGGGTCAAATCTGCGCTTCATCAGTTCTTCATGCCGGTCATGACAATGCCTTCAACGAAGTAGCGCTGACCAAGCAGATAGAACACAACGCCGGGCACAAAGGACATGCAGGTGCCGCACATAATGGCAGACCAGTCTGTCTTGAGCGAGCCCTTGAGCTGGCTCAGGCCCATGGAAATTGTGAACTTGTCTTCCGTGTTGATATAAACCATCTGCTGGAGCAGATCGTTCCAAATCTGCGTGAAGAGGAAGAGCGCAACAACAATCATCGCAGACTTGATAGCCGGTACGATGATGCTGACCAGAATGCGGAAGTAGCCGGCGCCGTCAATCGTCGCGGCCTCATCCAGCTCTCTGGGAATCGAGCTGACAAACTGGCGGATGAGGAAGATGTTGAATGCGCCACCGCCGCAGAAATACGGCAGAATCAGAGGCAGGAAGCTGTTGGACAGGCCAAAGAACTTCGTCCACATAATGTACAGCGGGATGAGCGTCACCATGGTGGGCAGCAGCATGGAGCCGACGCAGAGCGTGAAGAGGAACTTCTTCATGCGGAAGCGCAGACGGGCAAATGCATAACCGGCCAGGGTCGCGGTCACGGTGCCACCAATGACAGAAGGAACGATGATAATCAGGGTGTTCTTCAGATATGTCCAGAATTTGAAATATTGCAGGGTGTTTGCGTAGTTGGAGAAGAGCCAGCGGGGAGGCGCAAAGCGCGGCGGCCACTGGAACAGCTCCGAGTTGCTCATCAGGCTGGAGCGGAAAATCCACCAGATCGGGAGCATACACAGGCAGGAGAAGAAGATCAGCGCGATGAAGCAGAGCGTATTGGTCATGCGCTCGGTGCGCTTGCGGCTTTTCAGGCTTGCTACTTTGGCCATTAATCCTCGCCTCCCTCGTAATAGACCCACTTTTTGCTGGATGCAAAGAGGATCAAAGTGAAGATACCAATCAGCACGAACAGGGCAAAGGCGATGGCGCAGGCCAGGCCCAGCTTGCCTCTCTGCTTGAAGGCATAGTTATAAAGCATGTAGGAGATAAAATAGGAAGATTTGCCGGGGCCGCCCTTGGTCAGCGCAAGCGCAGGCGTGACAACCTGCAGATTGGTAATCAGCGCGGTCAGCATATTATAGAAGATAATCGGGGTCATGCTGGGGAAGGTGACATGCCAGAAACGCTGCCAGGCATTCGCGCCATCAATCTCAGCAGCCTCGTGGTAGACACGGGGAACATTCTGCAAGCCGGCCAGGAAGGTGACGATCAGGTTGCCGGACAGCCAGATTGCGATCACAGCCAGGGACGGCACCACCTGCGACGAGCCGCTGACGAACATCAGGCGCTCGATGCCCAGTCTGGTCAGAATGTAGTTGAAAAGGCCCCACTCCGTGTTGTAAAGCCAGCTCCAGCCGATGTAGACGGCGGCGGCGGGCAGCACATAGGGCAGATAGAACAGCGCGCGGAAGAAGCCGCGAGCCGGGATTTTGCGGTTCAGGAGCATCGCGATCACAAGAGAGTAGATCACGCTGCCGATGACGGTGACAACTGCAAAGTAAACCGTCACTTTTATGGATTCCAGGAAATAAGGATCTGTCGTAAAGAGGCGCACATAGTTCGCAACGCCAATCCACTCCGGTGTGCCGGTGCCGCTCCACTTAAAGAAGCTGAGGCCAAACACGGCGATCAGAGGGACATAGGTCAGAACAATCAGACCGATCATAGCCGGGATCAGGTAAATATAAGCCGCGCGCGCTTCCTTCCGAAGCAGCTTACTTCTTGGCTTTTTCTCTTTCTGCGTCAATGTTTCGACCAAGCAAAACACCCTTTCTGTGGTAAAATAGGGATTTGGAGGAAAAATAATTTTGGCCGACCGCCGCTCCGGGCGGTCGGCCAAAACTCATTGCGTTTTGGTAAAGGTTCTGTAGCTTACTCGCCCTTGAACACAGTGTTCAGAGCGTCGAAGTTCTCGGTGATAGCCTGCTCAGCAGTCTGCTCGCCGGTCCAGACGGGGCCGAGGACAGTGCGGAGGAGCTCGATGAACTCGGTGGTGTGGGGGATGTAGTACCAGCAGGTGGACTCAGCAGCTTCCATAGCGTAGTCAACAACAGCGCCCTTGTACTCGTCGTGGTCGGGGAAGTTGGGGTTGTTGATCCACTTGTTGGTAAGCTCTTCGTCGGTGTAGTACTTCTCCAGGATGGGCATCCAGATGCCGGTAGCGATCAGGCTATCCCAGGAGTTCTCTTCCTGCATGTACCACTTGATGAAGGTCATAGCCTCTTCGAGGTGCTCAGTCTGAGAGAATACGACCTGCGGGCCACCGGTGCAGATGGTGACTTCGTTGACCATCTTGGGCAGACGGGCGACGCCGTAGTTCAGGCCGGTCTCGTCACGAGCGGAGGCCAGGCAGGTGCCGACGTTCCATGCGCCAGCGGTGGCCATGGCGACGGTGCCAGTCAGCAGGGAGCGCTGCATGCCGTTGTCTTCCAGACCGGCATTGTAGGGCATAACGTTCTCAACCAGAGTCAGGTCAGCGACCTTCTGGATGGACTCGATAACAGCGGGGTCATTGATGGTGCAGGTGGTGCCATCCTCGGTGAACCAGCGGCCGCCGTTGGACAGTGCCCAAACCTCAAGCTGCCAGGTCCAGTTGTCAACGACGCAGCCGTACTGCACGATGTTGTTCTTGTCGAACTCAGCGCTGTAAGCGTTGTTGCCGTTGGCATCCAGGGTCAGCTTCTTCGCAGTGTCGATGAACTCGTCCCAAGTCATCGCTTCGGTAGCGGAGGGATACTCCAGACCGGCAGCGTCGAACATGTCCTTGTTGTAGTACAGGGACAGGACTTCGTTCGCAGCGGAGTAAGCAACGGGCTTGCCCTCGCTCTTGAAGGTGATGCAGTCCAGAGGCATGGACTCTGCACCGGCATACATGCCGGAGATGTCAGCCAGCAGGCCGTCAGCAGCGAAGTCCAGAACGCCGGACTCGCTCATGATGCCGCAGTCGGGCAGCTCATTTGCAGTAGCCATGGTGTTGAGCTTGGTCACATACTCCTCAGCGGGAATTGCGATAACCTCAACAATGATGTTTTGATACTCTTCGTGGAACTTGTCAGCGACGGCCTGCACGCTTGCAGCCTCGTCGGGAGTGCCCCAGTAGGAGTACTGGATGGTGACGATTTCGCCATCGTTGTTGCCATTGTTTTCGCTGTCGTTGTTGGGCTTCTGGCTGTCGTTGTTGGACTCATTGCCGCCGGCGCATGCCACCAGGCTGAAGAGCATCAGAGCAGCAAGAAGCAGTGCGATGATCTTTTTCATGTTTCATTTCCTTCCTAAAAAATAATTTTTATTATACCGGCTTCCTGCCAGATATAACTACGGAATCAGGGCCTCCAGCCAGACACGCATCTCACCGGGCGTGCGGTTATTCCAGAGGCAATAGGGGATGGCTCTGAGCTTGCAGGGCTCCGTTTTCAGGCTGTAGTCGGCGTAGAGCGCGGATTCCTGCGTCAGTGTGCGCACAATCCGTCTGCCGGAAAGCTCCAGCGTGGGGATGGCACCGGGAAGCTGCGCATCCGGCGCGGCCTCAACGGGCGCGCTGCTCAGATCGACGCGCAGAGCCGCCAGATTTGCGCCGTTGTCCTGCTCCTCAACGCAGTAGACAAAGGGGCCCTTCTGAAGGGCGACCTTGCCCACGTCTGCACGAACCTGCAGATTGGCCGCGCAGCAATGCACGGGAACAGCGCCGCGCAGAACGAACTCATGCTCTCCGCTGCGGCTGACGGCCAGCACCGCATAGCCATTCTCAACGGCGGGCTGAATTTCCGCGCCGTCGAGGGTAATGCGCGGCTGCTCCAGCCAGCTCGGCAGACGCAGCCGAATCAGGACAGGATTTGCGCCGTCGCTGTTGACGCGGAGTCTGAAAACGCCGCCGCTCATCAGGTTATTTTCCTGACTGACGCGCAGGGTAGTCTCGCGCAGGGTGGTTTCGATCTCAGAGCCAATGAGCAGGTTCACATACAGGCTCTTTTCATCCACGGCGTAGATGTACTGGCCCAGAGAAGCCAGCGTGCGGGCAATATTCGCCGGGCAGCAGGCCACCTCAAACCAGGGCTGGCGCACCGGCTTGAGCGTCTCCAGGGAGGTGCGGTGGCGGCAGTTTTCAGGCCAGACCTCCAGGGGGTTCACATAGAAATAGCGGTCGCCCGTTGCGCTGACGCCTGCAATGACGGTGTTGTACAGCGCGCGCTCGACATATTCATAGTAAGAAGCATCGCGGAACAGCGCAGCCATCCGCTGGCCAAACATCATCAGGCCGATGGAGGCGCAGCTCTCGCAATACATTCTGTCGTTCGGCAGATCATAATCCACGGTGAAGCGCTCAAGCAGCATGGACGAGCCAATGCCGCCGGTAATATACATCCGCTTCTGCGTGAGGTTATTCCAGAGTGTCTGGCAGGCATTACGCAGTGCCTCATCCGGCAGCGCAGCGGCCAGATCCGCCATGGCTGCGCACTGATACATTGCGCGCACGGCGTGTCCCTCCACCGTGGTCTGCTCGACCGGGCGGACATGGGACTGGGAGTAGCTGGGATCATAATCGCTCAGCTCAGGGAAAATATGGTGATGTGCCGGGTCGCTCATCTCTCCGACGAGATAATTCGAGCCGGAGCCGCGGCAATCAATGAAGTAATGCGCCGTTTCCAGATAGCGCTGCTCCCCTGTCACCTTCCACAGACGCATCAGCGCGACCTCAATTTCCTGATGGCCGGGATAGCCGGGAATCTGACCTTCGCCTCTGCCGAAGGTGCGGCAGATCAGGTCGGCAAATTTCTGGGCAATTTCCAGAATGCGGGGCTTGCCGGTCGCCTCATAATAGGCAACGGCGGCCTCGATCATGTGACCCGCGCTGTAAAGCTCATGACCCTCGGTCAGGTTCTTCCAGCGCTGCTCCGGCTCACAGACCGTATAATATGTATTCAGGTAGCCATCCGGCTGCTGCGCCTGGCCAAGCAGCTCAATCAGCTCGTCAGCCATCGGCAGATATTCCGTCTCGCCATTGTTCGCGCAATAGGCAACCGCCTCAAGCCACTTGTAGGCATCCGTATCGCCAAAGACGACGCCGCGGTGCTCCCCCTGGAGCAGTCCCGCAGCGATGCGGAAGTTATCAATGCAGAAGCAGCGGCTCTGACCGCGCCGGCCATTGAGGATTTCCCACTGAACGGGAATCATTTCCTTTGCAACCATAGCGGAATAATGGCCGAACAGCGGATCTGTGACCCTGATCTTTTTTAAGTTGGGAATCTTGATCTTGCTGGGCATAACAGACCTCCAGAAAACATTAAACGTTTAATCTATGTAAAAAGCAGAACGTCTATTGCCTGGCGCTGTGCGGAGCAGGACGCACCATTCGAAAGGGGTGCATTAAACGTTTAACTTTCGTTCACAATTATATCACATTTTTCAAATTTGTAAAGATAGGAAAAACAGAATTAGCTGCATTAACAATTTTTTCACCAAAAATTTGTGCAGTTTTTACAATTGACACGGCCCATCTCCGCCGGACGCGAAAAAAAGAAAAGCGCGGAACCGAAATTATTAAACGTTTAGTGCTTGCCATTTTCCATGAACTGTGCTATGATTCAAGAAGAAACTCTGCACAAATCGGCCGCAACAGTCTGCGGCGTCTGCTGCGGAGCTGCATTTTTCAGAAGGGAGTGGCGCATCATGGCTACGATCCGGGAGATTTCTGCTCTGGCAGGCGTCTCCATCGCAACCGTTTCCAAGGTGCTGAACAACAAGCCCGGCGTGAAGCAGGAAACGGCCGATATGATTCTCAAGATCGCCGCCTCGCTGAACTATCGCCCGAATCTCAACGCGCGCTTTCTCAAGCTCGGTGACGCCCGTACCATCGGTATTATAACAGAGGATCTGACGGTTTTCAACACCCCGGAGATTGTCGATGGTATTGCCTCGGTCTGTGAGCAGCAGAACTATCACTATATCCTGAGCAATCTGCGCTTCAACAAGCGCTATGGCCACGCCATGGCCGATTACCCTGAGCGCATTGAGCTCGTGCATTCGGCGGTTGATGATCTGCTGTCCAAGCAGGTCGCCGGCATCATCTATGTCGGCTGTCACAGCCACGCCGTGAACTCGCTGGTCAACTATGCCAGCATTCCCTTTGTCTGTGCCTACTGCACCTGCGCAGACCGCAGCGTTCCCTGCGTGACCTATAACGACGAAAAAGCAGCTTACGAGGCGACGCTCTCACTGCTCTCACACACAAGGCAGCGCATTGGCATGATCTCCGGCCCCACCAGCTCCGTGCACATGCTGCGCCGAACCAACGGCTTTGTCCGTGCGCTGGCCGATCAGCATGTCACCTATGACCCGACGCTTGTCCGCATCGGTGACTGGGAGAAGGAATCCGGCTATGCCCTCGGCGGTGAGCTCATCCGCCAGGGTGCGAAGGCGCTTTTCGTGCAGAACGACATGATGGCAACCGGCGCAATTGAGTGGTGCAACCAGCATTCCATTTTGCCCGGGCGCGATATTTTTCTGATCGGCTTCGACAACCGTGAGGTCAGCGCCGTCTGCCGTCCCTCTCTTTCCACCGTTTCAATTCCCCTGTTCCAGATTGGCCAGTCCTCTGGCCGTGTTCTTCTGAACACCCTCTCAGGCAAGTATCCAAGGCAGAAGGACATCATGCTGGAATGCTCCATTATCTGTCGAGAGACTACAGGAGGTACTCTATGAAAGCGACAATCCGCCTTGACACCAAGCGCATCCTCTCCCCGATTGACCCCCGGCTTTTCAGCTCCTTTATTGAGCACATGGGACGGGCCATCTACACCGGCATCTATGAGCCGAAGCACCCCACTGCCGACGCCTGCGGCTTCCGGCAGGATGTGATGGAGCTGATCCGCCCGCTGAATGTAACCAAAATCCGCTATCCCGGCGGCAATTTCCTCTCCGGCTACGACTGGCGCGACGGCATCGGCCCGAAGAAAAAGCGCCCCGTCCGCCCCAACCTGGCCTGGAGCGCCATTGAGCCCAATCAGGTTGGCACGGATGATTTCCTGCAATGGTGTGAGCGCCTCGGCACTGAGCCGATGATGGCCGTCAACCTCGGCACCGGCACCCCGCGCGACGCGGTCGAGCTGCTTGAATACTGCAACAGCGACCTGCACACCTACTGGGCCGACAAGCGCCGCGAGAACGGCCGCGAGCAGCCCTACAACGTCAAGCTCTGGTGCCTGGGCAACGAAATGGACGGCCCCTGGCAGATCTGCGCCAAAACCGCAACCGAATATGGCCGCATTGCCTGCGAAGCCGGCAAGCTGATGAAAATGCTCGACCCCGACATCGAGCTGGTCGCCTGCGGCAGCTCCTACCGCACCATGCCCACCTACGGCGCGTGGGAGGAAGAAGTGCTGCGCCAGTGCTATCCTTACATTGACTACCTCTCTCTGCATCAATATTATACCAATCACGATGGCGATGTCATGAATTTCCTTGCCCGCAGCGAGGAGATGAACGACTTCATCCGCGAGGTCGCCGCCATCTGCGCCCGCGTCAAGCAGGAGCTTGGCAGTGAGAAGGACATCTACCTCTCTTTCGACGAGTGGAACGTCTGGTATCACTACGTCAAGGAGGGCAAGGAGCCGCCCAAGTGGACGGTCGTGCGCGCCAACGACGAGGAAACCTACGACTTTGCAGACGCGCTGCTGGTCGGCGGTATGCTCAACACGCTGCTGAACAACGCCGATGTGGTGAAAATCGCCTGCCTCGCGCAGCTTATCAACGTCATTGCGCCCATCATGACCGAACCCGGCGGCCGCGTCTGGGCGCAGACCATCTACTGGCCCTTCTACTATGCCTCCCGCTATGGCCGCGGCAGCGCCCTGCGTCTGGACGTTGACGTGCCCAGCTACGCCTGCGCCGTCACCCCCACCGCGCCCTACCTTTCCTGCTCCGGTGTTCTGTCTGAGGACGGACACGATGTGACCCTTTTCGCCGTCAACAGAAATCCGGACGAGCCCATGGCGCTGACGCTGGATGGGCTCCAGGGCAGCATTACGCAGTTCGTTACCCTGACAGCCCCCTCCTTTGAAAGCATCAACACCGCCGATGCGCAGCCGGTTCTGCCGCAGGAGCTTCCCTGCCCGGCACTTGAGGCCGTGGTGCTTCCCGCCGCCTCCTGGAACATGCTCCGCATTCGTCTGGACTGAGCCATATTCCCGCCCGCATCGCGCAGGCGCGCAACCGAACATCCGTCGGCCGCAGCACTTCATCCGCTGCGGCCGGTTCTTTTTTCGCGCACAGAAAAGCCGGAGGATTGCCGCAAGCCTTGCAGCAATCCCCCGGCTTATGCTTTTATTCCGCAGAAATCAGATAGTAATAAATGGGCTGGCCGCCATCCACAACGGAAACCTCTGCATCCGGGCAGAGCTCCTCAAAAATGGCCGCAGCCGCCTGTGCCTGTTCCGGCGTTGTATCCTCGCCATAGTAGACGGTGATATACTCCTTCTCCTCCTGGGCAACCCGCTGCGCCAGACCGCGCAGCAGCGCCGTGACATCCGTGCTGTTGCCAAAGAGCGCCTTGCCATACAGCGCAAGATACTCCCCGGCGTGAATGTCATGTCCGTCGAAGTCCGAGTCACGCGCTGCGTAGGTAATCTGCATGGTCACAACAGACTCCATCGCGCTCTGCATGGCAGCAAGGTTTTCCTCGACCGTCGCATCGGCGTTGAACATCAGCATGGCGGAGATTCCCTGCGGAATGGTGGTGGAAGGAATCACCACCACGCGCTTCTGCGTCAGAGGCGCAACCTGCTCGGCCGCCATAATGATATTTTTATTATTCGGGAAAATAAAGACCGTTTCCGCCGGTGTGCGGTTCACCTGCTCCAGAATATCCTGCGTAGAGGGATTCATGGTCTGGCCACCGGCAATGATGCGATCCGCGCCCAGCTCGCGCAGCGCCTTCGACAGACCCGCACCCGCGCAGACGGCAACCATGCCATAGGGCTTCTCCGCAGCGGCAACTGCGGGCGCCGCGTCCAGCCCGGCCACCTTTTCGGTGTGCTGCAGCTTCATGTTCTCGATCTTTGTGGTCACAAAGGAGCCGTAGGTCAGCGCCTCCTCAAGCGCCCTGCCGGGGTGGTTGGTGTGAACATGCACCTTGATGATTTCCTCATCATCCACCAGCACCAGGCTGTCGCCCAGCTCAAACAGGAAGGCACGCAGCGCCTCCGGATCCTTGTCGTTCTCGCGCGAAACGATGAATTCCGTGCAATACTGGAAGGTGATGTCCTCCGTATCGAAATCGGCAAAATCCGCCTGCTCTCTGGTCTCCTGCACCATATCGGCGGCTGGCGGCTCGATCTCCACCCCGCGCAGGCTCGAGAGCATAGCCTCCAGCACGCAGCACCAGCCCTTGCCGCCCGCGTCCACAACGCCGGCCTTCTCCAGAACCGGATTCTGGTGCACCGTCTCGGCCAGCGCCGCCTGCGCAGACTCCAGCGTCAGGGCCAGAACCTCCTCGGCATCGTTGCTGCGGGAGGCAACCGCATCAGCAGCCGAAACCCGCGCAACGGTCAGGATTGTGCCCTCGCTGGGCTTCATGACCGCCTTGTAAGCCGCCTCGACGCCGCTTGTCAGCGCAGCCGCCAGCTTTTTACCGGCGCAGAGCTCCACGCCCTTGAACGCCTTGGCCATGCCGCGGAACAGCAGCGAAAGGATTACGCCGGAGTTACCGCGCGCGCCGCGCAGCAGCGCAGCCGCCGCTGTATCAGCCACCTGCGTCAGGGTGGGCTCATGCAGCTTTCTGAGCTCTGCCGCCGCTGCGTTCATGGTCATGCTCATATTGGTACCGGTGTCGCCATCCGGCACCGGAAATACATTCAGCTCATTGAGCTGCTGCTTATGCAGCTCGACAGAGGCGGCGGCACTGAGCAGCATTCGCCGGAATGCTGCGCCGTTGATGGTATTGGTCAATGCCTGCACCCGCCTTTCAGTCCGTCATTGCGGAATCAATAATAACATTGACCTCCCGCACCTCGGTATTGGTCTGCTTGCTGACCATATAGCGCACCTCGGAAATGATGGAGCTGCACAGCGCGGGGATATTGACCCCATGCTCAACAATAATGTGCAGATCAATCGAAATGGTATTGTCCTCATTCGGGCGAACCAGAACGCCCTTGGCAAGGGACTCGCGGCGCAGCAGATGCACCAGACCATCCTGCACAGAGCGAATGGCCATACCCTTGACGCCAAAGCAGCGCGTCGCGGCATCGCCGGCGATCATGGTATAAACATTGTTGCTGACGGCAATTGTGCCCAGCTCATTGTCACTGCGGATCATTGGATAACCTCCTTATATATGGCAGATGTGGACAGCAGCCTTCTCAAAGCATACTCTCTTCCCAGCAGGCCGGTGCCTCCAGCCCCAGCAGCGTTGCCACGGTGGGCGCCACATTCGCCAGGCCGAAGCTGCCCTGCTTCAGGGTGTGCGGCACGCCGGGATCATAAACAATAAAGGGAACGGGGTTCAGGCTGTGAGCCGTGCGGATGCTGGTTTTCCCCTTCTTCGTTTCCAGCATTTGATCGGCGTTGCCGTGATCCGCCGTGACCAGCACGGTATAGCCCAGGCGATCGGCAGCCTCCAGAATCCGCTTCAGGCCGGTATCGACGCACTCCATGGCCGTCACGACGGCCTCCATCACGCCGGTGTGACCGACCATGTCGCCGTTGGGATAGTTGCAGCGCAGGAAGTCATAGCTGCCGGACTCCATCGCCCGGATCATGCAGTCAGTAATCTCCACGCTCTTCATGGCCGGGGCCTGCTCAAAGGGAACAACGTCCGAGGGAATCTCCTCATAGGTCTCCAGCTCCTGGCTGACCTTGCCGGAGCGGTTGCCATTCCAGAAATATGTTACATGGCCATACTTCTGTGTCTCCGAAACCGCATATTCCCGGATGCCGCTTTCGCACAGCAGCTCCGTGAGGGTGTTGCGGATGACCGGCGGCTGCACCAGATAGCGGCTGGGAATGTGCAGATCTCCGTCATACTCCAGCATTCCGGCAAACTGCACCCCGGTGTAATCGCCACGGTCAAAATGGTCGAACTGCGCGCTGTCAAAGGCAAGCGAAATCTCCTGCGCGCGGTCGCCGCGGAAATTATAAAGAATCACGCTGTCGCCGTTGGCAATCCGGCCGACCGGCTCGCCATCCTGCGCAATGACAAAGGCGGGCAAATCCTGATCGATGCAGCCGGTTTCGGCGCGGTAGACTTCAATGGCCTCTCTTGCCGAGGCGAACTGACGCCCCAGGCCGCGCACATGCGTGTTCCAGCCGGCCTCGACCATGCTCCAGTTTGCCTCGTAGCGGTCCATGGTGATGGTCATTCTGCCGCCGCCGGAGGCGATGCGGTAATCGTGCGCCGCGTCAGACAGTTCTGCCAGCACCGCCTCAAGCTGCGCCACATACTCCAGCGCAGAGGTTGCGGGCACATCGCGTCCATCCAGCAGAATGTGGCAGCGAACCTTCTCGACGCCCTCCGCGCGGGCCTGTTGAAGCAGGGCAATCAGGTGGCTGATGTTGGAATGGACATTGCCATCGGAAAGCAGGCCGAGAAAATGCATCGTTCTGCTCTGTCCGACGCAGTTATCCACCAGCGCACGCCAGGTGTCTGAGGCAAAGAGTGCGCCGTTGCGGATGGACTCACCGACCAGCTTTGCGCCCTGCGAATAGACCTGGCCGCAGCCCAGTGCATTATGTCCCACCTCCGAGTTGCCCATGTCATCATCGCTGGGCAGTCCGACGGCCGTGCCATGCGCCTTGAGCCAGGTGTAGGGGCAGGTGGCAAACAGGCGGTCGAGCGTCGGTGTCCGGGCCATTGCCACAGCGTCGCCGCTGCCGCCATCGCCGCGACCCACGCCGTCCATAATCACTAAAACAATCGGTTTTTTCATATTCGAGGATGCCTCCATTACTATATACTATACAATTCAGTCGATTTTATGATTATACTATACTTTTCTCAAAAGCACAATCCCCTTTTTCCGGGCTGCTCTTTAATTCATGGGTATTTCGTCATTTTTCAGCATAGAATCTACCGCATTGCGGAGTGATTCCGGTAATTTTTCCATATTGTTCCGCACAACATCCTGCGCGGCGCTCTGCGCATCGCGCAGAAGCTGCAAATCGTGCGCCAGATTGCCCAGACGAAACACGGGCAGGCCGGACTGCCGACTGCCGAAAAAGTCCCCCGGCCCGCGCAGACTCAGATCCTCCTGCGCAATGCGGAAGCCATCGTTCGTGGCGCAGAGAGTCTTTAGCCGCTGCACCGTCTCGGCGGCGGTGGCATCCGAAACCAGAATGCACCAGGATTTGGCGCTGCCGCGTCCGATGCGCCCCCGAAGCTGGTGAAGCTGCGACAGGCCAAAGCGCTCCGCATTCTCAATGACCATCAGGGTCGCGTTCGGCACATCCACCCCCACCTCGATCACCGTGGTAGAAACCAGTAGGTCATAGTCCCCCCGGGCGAAGTCCGCCATGACGCGCTCCTTCTCGCTGCCCTTCATTTTCCCGTGCAGCAGCGCAACGCGCAGATTGGGAAACACCTGGCTTTGCAGCGTCCCGGCCCACTGCTGCGCCGCCTTAACCGATTCCGTCTCCGTTTCTTCAATCGCGGGGCAGACAATAAAGGTCTGGTGTCCCTCCTCCGCCTGGCGGCGAATGAAGCCATTGAGCCGCCTGCGGTAGCTCTCGTTGACCAGAAAGGTCTCCACCGGCATCCGTCCCGGCGGCAGCTCATCGATCACGGAAACCTCCAGGTCACCATACAGAATCAGCGCCAGCGTCCGCGGAATCGGCGTTGCCGACATAATCAGCAGATGGGGCAGCGTGCCCTTGGCCAGCAGCGCCGCGCGCTGCGCCACACCGAAGCGATGCTGCTCATCGGCAATCACAAGCCCCAGCGCGGCGAAAGCGGTCGTTTCCGTCAGCAAGGCGTGCGTGCCAATCACCAGCTCGGCCTCGCCGCGTGCCAGCGTCTCGCGGCAGCTTTTTTTCTGCGCGGGCGTCATGGAGCCAGTCAGCAGGAGGCAGCGGATGCCCAGCGCGGCAAACAGCGGCTCCAGACGCTCAAAATGCTGCCGCGCCAGAATCTCCGTCGGCGCCATCAGCGCGGTCTGCCTGCCATTGCGCGCGGCGCAGAAGGCCGCCGCAGCCGCCACCATGGTCTTGCCGCTGCCAACATCGCCCTGCACCAGACGGCTCATGGGCGCACCGGCGCGAAAATCCGCAAGAATCTCATCAATGGCCCGCTGCTGCGCGCCGGTAAGTCGGAAGGGCAGCGCAGCATAAAACGGCTCCATATTCTCCGTCTGCCAGGCTGCTACCCGCCGCTCCATGCGCCGCCCGCGCACGAGTTCCAGCGCCGCCGAAAAAACGAAAAATTCTTCAAAAACCAGTCGGCGCTGCGCCTGCTCCAGACTCTCCCGGCTGTCGGGTCTGTGAATCTGCCGCAGGGCGGTGGCGGCTGTGCAGAGACCATAGCGCGTCCGAAGCGCCGGGGAAAGCAGCTCCGGCATCTCGTCCGCCAGCGCATCCAGCGCCCGGCCAACCGCCTGCATCAGCATTTTCTGATTCAGCCCGGCAGTCAGCGGATAAACCGGCACAATGCAGCGCGTCAGGCCGCCGGCAGCCTCCAGCGGCTCAAAGAGCGGATTGGTCATGGCATAGCCCAGATAGTCGCCCGTCAGGGTGCCATAGAAGCAGTAGCTCTCCCCGCAGCGGAGCTGCGTGGCACTGTGGGCCGCATTGAAAAAGGTCAGATTCAGTCGCCCCGTATGATCGGCCACGCGCACCTTGGTCAGCTCCAGCACCCGCTGGCCGGGCTTGGGAATGCGCTGCGTCTGCGGCGTGGAAAGCACCGTGGCCACAAAGCAGGCCGGTGTTCCGGCCTCCAGCGCCGCAATCGGCACCAGGCGGCTTCTGTCCTCATAATCGCGCGGATAAAAGTGCAGAAGCTCATCCAGCGTCCGCACCCCAAGCTTCGCAAAAAGCGCCGCTTTTTTCGGCCCGATGCCCTGTAAAGATTGAATGCTGTCCGTTCGCTGCGCCATTGCCGCGCCCCCTTCCGGTGTTGGATTTCCCTTCCATTTTATCATGAATTTCAGATAGGTCAACCTTGCATTTTCAGGCAAAATGCGGTATGCTATGGCAAAGGAAGTGAGACGGATATGAAACGTATTCTGGTTGCCCTCTCCGGCGGCGTGGACAGCGCCGCTGCCTGTCTGCTTCTGCGGCAGCAGGGCTATCAGGTCGGCGGTGCGACCATGCTGCTGCGCGACGGGGGCGAGGCCGAGGCTGAGGATGCGCGGCAGGCCGCCGCGCAAATGGGGATTCCCTTTCATCTTTTCGATCTGCGCCGGGAGTTTGCAGAGCGGGTGATTGCCGATTTTGTCCGCGTCTATCAGGCGGGCGGCACCCCGAATCCCTGCGTGGTCTGCAACAAAACCATGAAATTCGGCCTCTTTCTGGAGCGGGCGCTGGCGCTGGGCTATGACGGCATAGCCACCGGCCATTACGTCCGCGGCGGCGAGGAAAATGGCCGCTGGCTGCTGCGCATGGCAGCCGACCGGAAAAAGGATCAGAGCTACATGCTCTGCGGCCTGACGCAGCAGCAGCTCAGGCACAGCCTTTTCCCGCTGGGCGAGATCTGCAGCAAGGAGGAAACGCGCGCGCTTGCTGCACAGGCCGGGCTCCGGCTTGCCGGGAAGCATGACAGCCAGGATATCTGCTTTGTTCCGGATGGCGATTATATGGCCTATCTGCTTGCGCACGGTCTGACGCCGCAGCCCGGCCGCTTTCTTGCGCCGGACGGCGCGGACTATGGCCCCCATCGCGGCATGGAGGCCTACACCATCGGACAGCGGCGCGGTCTGGGCATGGCCTTCGGCACGCGCGCCTATGTGCTGGAGAAGCGGGGTACAGACGTGGTGGTCGGGCCTGAGGGGGGGCTGTTCCATCGCCGGATTCATGTCTGCGGCGTCAACTATCTGCCCTTCCCGCAGCCGGATGGCCCCATGCGCGTGCAGGCCAAGCTCCGCTACACCCCGAACACAGCCGATGCGCTGCTGCTTCCGCAGGGCGACGGCTGCACTCTGCTCTTCGATGTGCCGCAGAGAGCGGCCACCCCGGGTCAGACCGCCGCGTTCTACGACGGCGCGCTGCTTCTGGGCGGCGGCACCATCTGCGGCTGCGAATACGAATAAAAAACAATCTGGAGGAAACTGAACATGAAAAAGACCATTGCACTTCTGCTGACTCTGGCCCTGTGCCTGAGCCTCTTCGTCGGCTGCGGCTCCAGCAATCCGCACCCCGTCGTGGAAATCGAAATTGAGAACTATGGCATCATCACCGTAGAACTGGACGCCGAGGCTGCGCCCATCACTGTCGAAAATTTCCTTGCGCTGGCGCAGGACGGCTTCTACAACGGCCTGACTTTCCACCGCATTATTGAGGGCTTCATGATGCAGGGCGGCGATCCCAACGGCAACGGCACCGGCGGCTCCAGCAAGACGATCAAGGGCGAATTCTCCCTCAACGGCGTTGAGAATTCCCTCTCCCACACGCGTGGCGCAATTTCCATGGCCCGTTCGCTTGCCTATGACAGCGCCAGCAGTCAGTTCTTCATCTGCCATCAGGATGCCACCGTGCTGGACGGCCAGTATGCCTGCTTCGGCTATGTCACCGACGGCATGGACATCGTCGATGCCATCTGCACCGCTGCGCAGCCCACCGATAACAACGGCACCATCCCCGCCGCAGCGCAGCCCGTCATCCGGGAAATCCGGGTCGTCGGCTGATGGCGAAATCGCTCGTACTGGCCGAGAAGCCCTCGGTCGGCCGTGAGCTGGCCCGCGTGCTGGGCTGCAAGCGCGGCGGGGAGGGCTATCTGGAGGGCGATCGTTACATCGTCACCTGGGCTCTGGGTCACCTGGTCACGCTGGCAGATCCGGATGTCTATGAAAAAAAGTGGGAAAAGTGGGATATGGAGGATCTTCCCATGCTCCCGCAAAACATGAAGCTGGTGGTCATCCCGCAGACCGGCCGCCAGTTTCGCATCGTCCAAGGCCTGATGAAGCGCGGCGATGTTTCCGAGCTTATCATCGCCACCGACGCCGGTCGGGAGGGTGAGCTGGTCGCGCGCTGGATCATGTCCAAGGCCGGCTGGAGCAAGCCCGCGCGACGGCTCTGGATTTCCTCCCAGACAGACCGGGCAATCCGCGAGGGCTTTGCCAATCTGCGCCCCGCCGCAAGCTATGACAATCTCTTCCGCTCCGCGCAGGCGCGCAGCGAGGCTGACTGGCTGGTCGGTCTGAATGTAACCCGCGCCCTCACCTGCCGCCACAATGCGCAGCTTTCCGCCGGGCGTGTGCAGACACCGACGCTGGCGCTGATTGTTGAGCGTGAGCGCGCCATCCGCAGCTTTGTCCCGAAGGAATTCTGGAGCGTTCGGCTGAAAGCGGGCGGCTTCAGCGCCACCTGGCGCGACGCGGCAAATCAGGCGCACACCTTTGACCGCGCGCTTGCCGAAAAAATCGCCGCCGCCTGCGCGGGCGGCGAAGCCGTGGTCACGCAGGTGCGCCGGATGCGCCGCATGACGCCGCCCCCCGCTGCCTATGATCTGACAGAGCTGCAACGCGACGCCAACCGCAAATTCGCCTACTCCGCCAAGGAGACGCTGAATCTGATGCAGTCGCTTTACGAGCAGCACAAGCTTCTGACCTATCCGCGCACGGACTCCCGCTACATCTCCGAGGATGTCGTGCCGACCCTGCCCGACCGCCTGCGCGCGGTCATGGTCGACAGCTACAAGCCGCTTGCGCAGGAGCTGATGCGCAAGCGCCCCCTGTCCACAAAATACCTGGTCAACAACGCAAAGGTCACTGACCATCACGCCATCATCCCCACCGAGGAGTCCCCCGACCTCTGGCAGCTTTCCGGGCCGGAGCGCAATATTTATGATCTGGTCGTCCGCCGTTTTCTGGCTGTTCTGATGCCGCCGCACGAATACGAGGAGGTCGAGCTGACGCTGAAGCTTGCGGGCTACAGCTTCAGCGCCAAAGGCAGGCGCATTCTCAGCATGGGCTGGAAGGCCGCCTATGACCGGAGCTACGGTCTGGAGGAGGAGGACGAGGAAATCCAGAATCTTCCGCAGATTACCCAGGGGCAGCGCCTGCGCATTCAGTCCGCGCAGGTCATCAGCGGCAAAACGCCGCCCCCCGCCCGCTACACGGAGGCCACACTGCTCAGCGCCATGGAGCATCCGCAGGCGCAGGTGGATGACCCGTCGCTGCGCAGGATTCTGGAGGAAACCAGCGGCCTCGGCACCCCGGCAACGCGCGCGGACATCATCGAGAAGCTTTTCTCCGCCTTTTATGTCGAGCGGCGCGGCAAGGAGCTTGTGCCGACATCCAAAGGAATGCAGCTTGTGGAGCTGGCCCCGCCCGCGCTGCGCTCTGCTGCGCTGACTGCCCAGTGGGAGGATCGCCTGGCCCGTATCGCCCGCGGCGAGGAGAAGGACAGCCGCTTTGTTGCCGAAATGCGCGACTATGCCGCCCGCCTTGTTGCGGAGGTCAAGTCCAGCGAGGCCAAATATACCCACGACAACCAGACGCGCAAGGCCTGCCCGGACTGCGGCAAATTCCTGCTGCTGGTCAAGGGCAAGCGCGGCGAAATGCTGGTCTGTCCGGATCGCGCCTGCGGCTACCGCCGCAGCGTCACGCAGACCACAAACGCGCGCTGTCCAAACTGCTTCAAAAAAATGGAGCTGCGCGGTGAGAGCGAAAACCAGACCTTCGCCTGCGTCTGTGGCTACCGGGAGAAGCTCTCCGCCTTCCGGGAGCGCCGCCAGAGTGCGGGCGCGGGCAAGCGCGACGTGCAGAAATTCCTCCAGGCGCAGCAGCAGCAGCAGGACAGCAGCAACAACGCAATGGCCGACCAGCTTGCCAAATGGCTGGCCAGTCAGCAGAAAGAAAAAGAAAGTTGAGGGAACACAGTATGGTTTGGTTCACAACCGGTATCATCATCACAGTGGCGCTCTTCATTGCGCTTGGCTTCACCAGTCAGAACGGCCTTGCGTGGCGCCTGAATAAAAAGCAGCTTCTCAGCATCCTCGGCGTGCTCATTCTGGCCATCTCCTGCTATGTCTCCGTGCCCACCGGTCACACCGGCGTCGTCACCACCTTCGGCCGCGTGGAGGACTACACCCTTGAAGCAGGCGTCCATTTCAAGCTGCCCTGGCAGGAGGTCATCAAGATGGACAACCGCGTCCAGAAAAAGACGCTGGATATGTCCTGCTTCTCCTCCGACATTCAGGAGGTCAGCCTGACCTACACTGTCAATTTCCAGATCAGCAAGCAGGACGCCATGACGATTTACAAAACAATCGGCACCGGCTACTATGACACCGTCATCGCCCCCTGCATCACCGAGTCGGTAAAAATCGTCACCGCGCGCTACAATGCCGAGGCGCTGATCTCCAGCCGCAGCGATATGTCCAGCGCGGTGGAGAGCGTTCTGAAGGAAAAGCTGCTGCAATACAACATTGAGCTTGTCAGCACCTCCATCGAAAACATGGATTTCACCGACGCCTTTACCGACGCGGTGGAGGCCAAGCAGGTCGCAGAGCAGAACAAGCTCCGCGCGCAGACCGAGGCCGAGCAGAAGGTGCTCGAGGCGCAGGCCGCTGCCGAGATCAAGAAGGTCGAGGCGGACGCCGACGCCTATGAGGTCAAGACCCGCGCCGAGGCCGAGGCCGAGGCAAACCGCAAGATTGCCGAGTCCCTGACCGATGCCCTGATTGCCTACACCTATGCCGAGCGCTGGGATGGCAAGCTCCCCACCTTCATGAACGGCGAGGGAAATCTGATGACCATGTTTGAGGCCTCGGACTTCACCGACAGCGACAGCGCACCCACCCCGCAGCCCTGAATCTTTCCCCCGGCGCAGCGCGCAGAATCTTTTCAAATCTTCCATTCCGCCCTTGACACCGCCCCGCAAAGAGGCTAAAATGGTATCAGAAGTTCTCGCTTCAATCTATGAGAGAGAGGGTTTATTATGATTTATTGTCCCAAGTGCGGCGCACCCGCCGAGGACGGCTCTGTCTTCTGCGCGCAGTGTGGCAGCGCAATCGCCACCGTGCCGCAGAGCTACGCCGATACCCAGCCCCTGCCCGATGTGCAGCCGCCGGTCTATCCGCAGACGCCCATCCAGCAGCCGCAGGCGCAGCCCTATCAGCCGCCGGTTTACCAGACGGTTTATCAGCAGCCGGTCTACACCCAGCCCCCCGCACCGGTTGAGGAAAGCAACGCCCCCGGCACCGCCGGTATGGTGCTTGGCATCATCGCGATGGCATTCTGTACTGCTGGTTTGCTTTTCGTGGTTCTGGGTGGTTACATTTTAATTATTATTGGTATGATTCTTTCGGTGCCCGGCATTGGCCTGTCCATTGGCGGTGTTGTCGGTCACAAACATGCCAGCAAGGGTAAGGCTGTCGCCGGTCTTGTGCTTAATGGTATACCTTTTTTGTTCCTGCTTTTCATCGTTCTCGCGGTCGCCGTTGGCGGTGCTGCATTGTTTGACGAACTGCTCGGCTACTTATATGTATTTGTAATTTAAGCAAAGCACAACGCAACACTCCCTGCGTCTGGCGCAGGGAGTGTTGCGTTTTTTCAAAGAGGGCGCTCTCCCGCAGGAGAGCGCCCTCACCTGTTATTTACACATTAAAGAGGAAGTTAACGATGTCGCCATCCTTCATCACATACTCCTTACCCTCGCTGCGGAACAGGCCCTTCGCCTTGGCATTGGCCATGGTGCCGCAGGCCTTGAGATCCTCGAAGGCCACGGTCTCCGCGCGGATAAAGCCGCGCTCAATGTCGCTGTGAATTTTTCCCGCTGCGCGGGGTGCCTTGGTTCCGCGGGTAATCGTCCAGGCGCGCACCTCGTCCTCGCCGCCGGTCAGGAAGGAAATATAGCCCAGCAGCTCATAGCTTGCGTGAATCAGACGGTCGAGGCTGCGCTGCGTCAAACCAAGCTCCTCCATGAACATGGCGGCATCCTCGTCATCCATCTCCGCGATTTCCTCCTCAAATTTCGCGGCAATGGGCAAAACGGCAGCGCCCTGCGCGGCAGCCAGCTCCGCCAGCGCCTTGTAGTTCGCATTGCTCTCATAGCTCGCCATGTCATCCTCAGACAGGTTGGCAACATAAATCACGGGCTTGACGCTCAACAGGCCGCCATCCTGGAGAATGTCCTGATCCTCCTCGGTGAATTCATAGGAGGCGGCGGGCTTACCCTCCAGCAAATGGTCAAGCAGACCCTGGCACATCTCAACCTCGCGCTTGGCCTTCTTGTCGCCACTCTTGGCGGCCTTTGTCGCCTTGTCCAGGCGGCGCTCAACCACCTCAATGTCAGCCAGAATCAGCTCCACATTCAGATTGTCCGCGTCGCGGGCCGCGTCAGCAGGCTCCGTGAACATCTCGTCATTTTCAAAGCAGCGGACAATATGCACCAGCGCGTCCACCAGGCGGATGGTCTGCAAATACGCATTGCCACGACCGCCACCCTTTTTGATGCCCACGACATCGACGAAATCAATGGTGGCGGGCGTGGTCTTCTTCGGATGATAATACGCCGTCAGCCAGTCCAGACGGCTGTCCGGCACCTTGGCCTGGCCAATGTTGGGCTTGGCAGCGGCGTTGGAATAGGCACCGGTTTCCGCATGAGAGCCAGTCAGCGCGTTGAACAGAGTGGATTTTCCCACATTGGGCAAGCCAACGATACCTAATTTCATTTTATTCTCTACTCCTTTTTGCAGTGCATAGGTTTTACAGTTTTACATTGGAAATCAGCATTCGCCCGATCACAGGCCGAATGTTGTGAACATATACAGGATAATTATAGCAGATTGTCTCGCTTTTCTCAAGTGTAATTTTGTTGCTAATTCATAGCTGCAAACAATTTCTTTCAGATCTCCAACTGCTGGCTGATGTACTGTTCAAATTCTTTTCGCTTCACAAGCTTCTTGTCCCGATGAAAAGGACAGAGGATCGGAGCAGGCTGTCGATCTTGTGAATGCCAATATTGCTATACTCGGCAGCTTCTCTTATGGTCAGCGTAACTTTGTGATAAATAGGTACAGTATTGTTGATCGTGGTATTTTCCATTCAGAGCTCTCCTTGTGCTGCGTTAGATGGTAGAACCGTTCAGGTACTGAGCTGCCTTTTTCAGATTCTCGGCAGCATTGCTTTTGTGGAAACTTTCACCTGTGAAGGCAATTGGGGCGCAGACCTCCAAAATGCGATCATAAATGCGGCGGTCATCCAGATCGGCGGCTTTCTGCATGGCAGCCAGCGAAATATTGGTTGTGATAATCACGGGCTTGCGGGACAGCCACCGGTTGTTGATCACATCGAAAACACGCTCTTTGCCGTAGGTGGTGTTTCGCTCTGCGCCTAAATCGTCCAGAATGAGAAGATCGGGACGCATGAGGGATTTTAGATAATGCTCTCTATCCGCACCGAAATTGCTCTGCATA
>CAYXIN010000014.1:0-30253 GCA_964465395.1 uncultured Oscillospiraceae bacterium
CGGCAATTGCGCGTGTAATCGCCTGCCGAATCCACCAGGTGGCATATGTAGAGAATTTGTTTCCCTTTGAATAGTCGAATTTATCAACCGCACGGATCAGGCCGGTGTTTCCCTCCTGAATGAGGTCAAGAATATGCAGGCCACGGCCGGAATACTTCTTGGCAATCGAAACAACAAGCCGCAGATTGGCCTCCGTCAGCTTATTCTTCGCCTTCTGATCTCCCTCGGCAACGCGACGCGCAAGCTCCTGCTCCTCCTCCATGGACAGAAGCGGAATCTGACCGATCTCCTTGAGATACATGCGCACCGGATCATCCAGATTATACTCCGCAGCCAGCTCAACCGGATCGACCAGAGGCTCTTCCTCCTCCATCTCGACTGGGCCAAGATCCAGATCATCCAGCAAATCCGGCATTACGCCGGAGTCAGGCTCGGAGGTCACAATCTGAATGCCCATTGCCTCAATCGAGTCATAGACCTGCTCAATCTTCTCGACCGAAAGATCCATTCTCTCCAGCTCAGCCATCAATTCAGAAGACGTCAGCATACCATCCTTGCGTCCCTTGGTAATGAGCGCGGTAAGAGAGGCCATCATTTCCTCTTGCGTTTCATGCGTGTTATCATTTCTCTTCGAGCTTGCCATAGTGCACTTCCTTGCTATCTTGTTTCTGCGTAATCCAATTTATTATATCGCACTTCCATTGGAATCGCAATAGGTTTTTGCTGTTTTTTCGCGAATTTTCAAAAAAATGACATAATCCCAGCCAAAAACGGCGAGAAAACACGCTTCCGCGGTCATAGAGAGGTTGCCCGAAGAAGCGTGTTATCATACATGGAAAGCTCAGGAAGGATCCTCCTGCGCGTTCGACGCCGGGAAATGATTCACATGGCAGACCAGCTCACAGCGGTTGATCGGCGTGCCGAGTGCGTGGAACTTCTCCTCATAGCCGGTCATAATCCCAACCGGGCCATTGGCATGGAGGTCGCGCGTCAGATTGCGGATCTCAAGCCCGCAGAAGGCGAATTCCTCCAAAGACCATTCAAACAACGCTGCGTTGTCGGTTTTGAAATGAATCTCGCCGCCTTCCCCGAGAATCCGCTTGTACTTTTCCAGGAAGCTGCGGAAGGTCAGGCGTCGCTTTGCATTCTTCTTGCGGGGCCAGGGGTCGCAGAAATTCAGATAAATCAGGTCAATCTCGCCATCGTCAAAATAGTCCTCCAGCGAAGCGGCATCCAGATCGAGAAAGAATACATTCTTCAACCCCATCTCCAGCGCCCGCTCCATGCCAAGGAGCATTGCCTCCTGCACGCGCTCGACCGCAATCAGCAGGACATCCGGCTCGGCTGCCGCAGTTTCTACTGTGAACTTCCCTTTCCCGCAGCCCACCTCAAGGCGAATCTCACGGGCATCGGGCATCAGGCTGCGCCAGTTTCCCTTGAGGGACTGTGGCTCACGCAGCCATACCGCGCTGCAAGCCTCCATGCGCGGCGCGAGATTATTGCGTTTTCTCATTCTCATAATTACAGAATTCCTCTCTTTTCACAACAAATATGCTGCAATGAATTCATTTACCGCTGCGCGTCCGGCGCAGCAAGCCGCATCACCACATGCCCCGCCAGCATCAGTCCTGCGCAGGAGGGCACCCATGAGACGGAAGCCGGAATGCTTCTGCGGCCGGGCGGGGGTGCCTCAAGCTCCAGGGGCTTATGGGGCAGCTCCGGGCTGAACAGAACCGTATGCGCGGTAATTCCCCGGCTGCGCAGCTCGCGGCGCATCACGCGCGCCAGATGGCAACCACTGGTTTTGTAGATATCGGTGATTTGGAATTGGGTTGGATCCAGCTTGTTTCCGGTTCCCATCGAACTGATGATGGGAATCTGCCGCTCATGCGCACGCTGAATCAAGCTGAGCTTGCAGGAGACCAGATCAATCGCATCAATCAGGTAGTCATAATGACAGTCGAAGAAGCGCTCATGCGTTTCGTCGGAATAAAGCAGATTCCAGGCGCGAACGCGACAGTCCGGAGAGATGTCCCGCACCCGTTCCGCCATCACCTCGGCCTTGTATCTCCCAAGCGTCGATTGCAGCGCGCAAAGCTGCCGGTTGATATTTGTCTCACCCACCGTGTCGCAATCGACCAGCGTCAGCGCACCGACCCCGGCGCGCGCAAGCGCCTCAACAGCGTAGCTTCCGACGCCGCCGATTCCGAATACGATGACATGCGCCGCGCGCAGACGCGCCAGCGCATCCGGGCCAAGGAGCATTTCCTCGCGCAAAAACCGCTTATCGTCCATTCTTTCACCTCTCCCGAAAAAACAGGGAGACCGTCTGGCAGTCTCCCTGTTCGCAGCAAACAATCTTAGCCGTAGATGCCGACAAAGGCGTGCATAGCGGCCTTCTCATCATAGATGCAGCTCTCCTGCGCAGCCTCAATCACGCTGGCTGCCCACTCGGTCTGCAAGGCGGTGCGCAGATCGCTCTCCTGCTTCGGCTCACCATAGCCGGTGAAGAAGAAGAAGTATACGCCGCCCTCAACCCGGAATTCCTGATAATCGCCTGCGGTGCGGGTCTGGCCGAACATCCAGACATAAATATCGCTGTAGCCGGCGAAATCGGCGCGGTCTGCATTGGCATACTCGGTCGTATCGTAATCGCTGTACTGAAGCAGCGAACGGAAATTCTCCTCGGAGGCATCCTCGGTCAGCGCAGTGCGGATTGTCGCAGCATCCGCGCTCTCGGTGGCCTCGGTTTCCTTCGAATCCTCATCAGAGGTTTCGTCCTTGACGAAGATGGAGAGCACATTGGCGGTGTCATAATCATTGCTGTTGACGAGCTTGAGAACATACCAGGTCACGGTTTCTTCCTCGGTGCTCTCGTTGGTGACCGTCTTCTCAAAGAGCTTGACATCGCCCTCGGCCGCCTCATTAAAGAGCCAGTTGGCAGCCTCCTCACTGATATTCTCCTTGATATCGCACTGCGCGATATCGGCCTGCAGCACAACCTTCTCATTTTCCAGATCATACTCGGCCAGCATTGCCTCGGCAGCAACCTTCGCGTCGGTCAGTGTCTTCTCAGTAACCTCAGTTTCGCCCTCGTCCAGATACTCCTTGGCAGTAGCGGAGAAGAGGTAGTAGGTCGCAAGCTCGTAGTCCTCGGGCTCCTTGTCATACTGTGCCTTGAGCTCCTCTGCGGTGTAGTTGGAGCGAACCTCGTCGGCATAATAATAGTAGTACTGATTCACCTCGGCATAGCGGCGGTAGGCAGCCTCATCGCAGTCCTTGCCGTACTGTGCCTGGATATAATCCTCCAGCGAGACACCATACATGGAAGCCATTGCCTCCATGCTGCTGATGACCTCGTCGATCTCAGCCAGTGCATCCTCATCCAGAGTGAAGCCGGCCTTCTGTGCTTCGATGTACACACCATAGTAAGCAGCAACGGTCTTCATTGCGCTTCTGGCAAAGAACTGTGCCCAGGTCGTCTCACCGGCAACGACATTGGTGGTGTCGTAGCCAAAGAGCTGCATCATGGACAGGCCGCTCTCGGAGATGGTCTGCTTGTCCAGGCCCTTGCTGGTATCAATTCCGAAATAGGATGCGTACTGCGACAGGGCATTGACCTGTGCGCCATAATAAATGCTGAACTCACCGGTTGTGATCTCATGCTCACCGACCGTAACCACAAGGGCATCCGTCCAATAGCCGCGGTAGATGGCAATGCCGCCAAAAACCAGAGCCAGAACGAGGACAATACAAATCGCAAGGATCGCGCCATCGGAGATTTTCTTTTTCTTTTTGCCGGTCTGCTGCACAGGTGTTGTTTCCTGTGTCATGCGCTTTTTCCGTTCACGGGAAGCACTCATAATTAATTACCTCTCATTCGTTCGTCGGGCAGCGCCCGAAAATATGCAAGTGCTATTATACCCTGAATTCGCCTCGCTTGCAAGTAGAAAGTACAAAAATACCAAAAAAATTCACAAGTTTTCTTATGCCTATCCCATTTCGGGGCGGCGCAGCGCTGCGTAGGGGGGTAAAATGGCAATAAGAATCCCCGCTGTTGCCGTGTGACTCCGATTATAACCTGCACAAAATGGCAGGTGGGTTGTCTCTCTGCATCTTAGCTGCTTCCAACATCCATTCACGGTCAGAGCCAGAACGGGAGGCCTGCAATCCGAAGCAGAAGTTCGACATCCCGGAAAGATGATGTGGGTTTAACGGGAACCATCACGCACAAAGCAGGGAACTTTTATAAAATTTAGGCGTAGGGAGAAAGCGGGGACTTATTCCTCCTCTTCTCCAACCATGTCATCCATCAGCAGCTCAAAGACCGTCTCAAGCTCATCCTCGTCCTCGACCGCGACAAGCATCGGCTCGCCATTCTCCTCGACCGACTTGAGAATACTAACCTCAAGCTCCTCGTCCTCTGCGGCGTCCAGCGTCGTCAGCGCATAATACTCGCATCCGTTCCAGGTAACGGTTGCAAGAACCTCGAGCTCATACTCTGTGCCGTCTTCATCCGTGATGGTGATGACATTATATTCCTGATCCATTCGTATTCCTCCGAGCTGTTGTTCTGTTCATATTGTAACGGTTTCTTTCCAGAAAATCAAGAGGAAAACGCACAAATTCCGCATCTTCCTTTTTCCCTCCGTTCTGTAGCCTGAAAAAAAGAAAAATACCCGTCTCCCTTTTTCCTGGTTTCGGAAGAAATCCAACTTTATCCGGTCAAGTCTGCTGCAATTATCCTCAAAACTGCAAAATGATAAGCATTCAATCCAATTATAGATGATTGACAGGCGTGTTATAATTATATAGATAGGGATACGATACCGTGCGGCACTGCCGCCGTGCTATAGACCAAAATGCACAACTGACAAAAGAAAGTGAGGACTTCCTATGGCTGACCGTAATTCCATGCCCGCAAAGCAGCCGCATCTTGCCTGGCGCATTACGCGGGTTGCGCTGCACATCATCGGTAAGGTTCTGCTCTGGATGCTGACCATTCTGGGCACTGCCACGCTGATCTGTGCCATTGCCGGCCTGATTTTCATGACAAAGTTCAGCGACTACCTGAAAGCCGACGTGATTCCCGCAGCGGAGGAATATGCTGACAATCTGGGTCTCGACAACATCTCGCTGTCGCAGACCTCCATCATTCTGGCGAAGGATCCTGAAACCGGCGAATGGTTTGAGCTGCAAACCATCAAGGCCAAGGAAAACCGCATCTGGGTGAGCTATGAGAATATCCCGGCGGACATGATTAACGCCACCATCGCAATTGAGGACAAGCGCTTCACGGAGCACAATGGCGTGGACTGGCTGCGCACCATCTCTGCCGTTGGCAATTTTGCCTCCGGTGATGCCTCCTTTGGTGCCTCGACCATCACGCAGCAGCTAATCAAGAATCTTTCCAAGGATGACGATGTGACCATCAACCGCAAGGTCAATGAAATCTTCCGCGCGCTTGCGGTCGAGGAGCGCTATACCAAGCCCGAGATTATGGAATGGTATCTGAACACGATTTATCTTGGCGAGGGCTGCTACGGCGTGCAGAGTGCCGCCGCAATGTATTTTGGCAAGGATGTCAGCGAGCTGACGGCCGCCGAATGCGCCAGTATTATCGCCATCACCAACAATCCCTCTCTCTACGATCCCTATATCAATCCGGAGGGCAACCGCAACCGCCAGCTTTTGATTCTGGCGCAAATGTATGAGCAGGGGTATTTTGCCACCAGAACCGACTATGTCAAGGCAAGGCTTCAGGAGATGGATTTTCACAGTTCCAGCAGCGACGACCGGAAGTATTCCTGCACAGCCTGCGGCTTCGTCGGCACGCGCAAGGATTATATCGAGCGCGAGGGTGCCTATTTCTGCCCGAGCTGCGACACGCAGAATTACTCGATTGACACCAACAATTATTATAGCTATTTTGAGGACACGATCTATCGCGATGTGGTCAACGACCTGTGTGAGCAGTATGGCTACAGCGAGCTTGCCGCGCAGCAGAAGCTTCTGACCGGCGGCTACCGGATCTACGCCACCATTGACCCCAGCGTTCAGGCGCTCGTTGACAGCGTCTATGAAAATCTGGACAACATCCCCAACACCGTCAGTATTCAGCAGCTTCAGTCCGCGATTGTCGTCATTGACAACAGCAGCGGCGATATCGTTGCCATGTCCGGTGGCGTCGGGAGGAAGGAGGGCAACCTGGTGCTCAACCGCGCCACGCAGAGCAGTCTGCCAATGGGCTCCTCCATCAAGCCGATTGCTGTTTATGCGCCCGCGCTGGATGCCGGTCTGATTACCCCGGCCACCGTTTTCGAGGATTCCTCCTTCTATGACGAGCATGAGGAGGACTGGCCGCAGAACTACACCCGCAGCTACAGCGGCATGTGCACCGTTCTCAAGGGCGTCACCTCCTCGCTGAACACACTCTCGGTCAAGACGCTGCATGAGCTTGGCGTACAGGAGAGCTATGACTTCCTGACGCAGAAGCTTGGCCTGACCACCCTGGTCGAGTCGGTTGAGATTGGCGGGCGCCATTACTCCGACATCAACTACGCCCCGCTTGCCCTGGGTGAGCTCACCTACGGCGCTACCGTCCGCGAGGTTACGCAGGCCTACGCAACCTTCCCGAATAACGGCATGTTCCGCGAGGCGCGCACCTATACCCTTGTGGAGGATCCCGAGGGCAACATCGTTCTGGAGAACGCGCAGGAGAGCCACACCCCTCTGGGTGAAAAGGCCTGCTTCTATATGACCAGTATGCTTCAGAGCGCCGTCAGCTATGGCACGGGCTATTCTGCAAGCTTCTATGGCATGGAGATTGCTGGTAAGACCGGTACCTCGAACAATGACCAGACCCGCTGGTTCGCCGGTTATACCCCCTATTACACGGCAGCCGTCTGGTGCGGCTATGACCAGATGGAGCAGATTATTCTTTCCGGCAGCTATACCAACCCGGCCACGGTGATGTGGAAGAAGGTCATGCAGCCCCTTCACGATGATCTGCCCTACGCAAGCTTCCCCGTTCCCAATAGCGTTCGTTCCTATGAGGTCTGCTCCGATTGCGGTCTTCTTGCAACGGAGGCCTGCGAGAAGGATGTGCGCGACGGCGTCAACCGCGTAACCAGGGTCTACCTCTATTCCGAGGACGCACCCAAGGATGATTGCACCTGCCATGTGATGGTCAAAATCTGCGGCGAGAGCGGTAAAATTGCCAACGAATACTGCGAGCATGTGGAGGGCAATAAAATTGAAGAAACCGGTATGCTGATTTTCAACGAGGACTGGAAGGTCGGCAAGGATGAGCCCTGGGTCTATAATGAGGAGGACAAGGACGCTTTCTGCACCATTCATACCAAAGACAACCTCAAGCCGACGGAACCGGAGGATTCCTCCGACGCAACCGGCCCGGATCACTCCTCCGGCAACACGGAGCCAACCGAACCGACCGAACCGAACAATCCGGACACTGACCCCGGTCCCCTGGGAGCTGACGCAGGCATGGATGCACTGCCGCCGGAAGCCTCCTGGTACGAGCGCAGGGATATTCTCCTGCCGGAAACTGACAGATAGGAGCACTGCCCATGTGGAAAGCAACACATTGGAATGATTATGAGGTACTGGACACCTCCGACGGTGAAAAGCTGGAGCGCTGGGGGCGTTACATTCTTGTGCGCCCCGACCCGCAGGTCATCTGGAACACGCCAAAGCAGAATCCGCGCTGGCGCCGCTATGACGCGCGCTATGCCCGCTCCAGCAGCGGCGGCGGGCAGTGGTCTGCCCATCACCTGCCGGAGCGCTGGCAGATTCATTACCGGGATCTGGTTTTCCATGTTAAGCCCATGAATTTCAAGCATACCGGTGTTTTTCCGGAGCAGGCGGCAAACTGGGATTTCATTGATGCCCAGATTCGCTCTGCCGGGCGCCCCATCAGCGTGCTGAATCTCTTTGCCTATACCGGCGGGGCGACGCTGGCCGCCGCAAAAGCGGGGGCTTCCGTCTGCCACGTGGATGCCGCGCGCGGCATGGTCGCCTGGGCGCGCGAAAATGCCGCCTCCTCCGGGCTGGGTGATGCGCCGATTCGCTGGATTATTGACGACTGCGCCAAGTTCGTCGAGCGGGAGATTAAGCGCGGGCGACGCTATGACGCCGTTATTATGGACCCGCCCTCCTATGGTCGCGGCCCCTCCGGTGAGGTCTGGAAGCTGGAGAAGGATCTGTTCCCCTTCCTGCAGCTCGTGTCCGGTGTTCTGTCTGACGATCCACTGTTCTTTATCATCAATTCTTATACAACCGGGCTTGCGCCCTCTGTGCTCACCTGCCTGCTTGACTCGCTCATCACGCCGCGCTACGGCGGCCACACCGCGTCGGACGAGCTTGGGCTGCCGGTTACCGACTCGGGTCTCGTGCTCCCCTGTGGCGCGACCGGACGATGGACAAAAGCGGAGGCCACAGTACGATGAAAAATGAAGTCATCTCCGCAAGACAACTGAGCTTTTCCTATCCGGCGCAGGAGGATGCCGCGCCAATTTCTGTTTTTGAGAATCTTGAGCTTTCCATTGAGGCCGGCAGCTTCGTCGCCATTCTTGGACGAAACGGCTGTGGAAAATCGACGCTGGCCAAGCACATGAACGCAGTTCTCCTGCCGGTCGGCGGCGCTATGTATGTCTATGGCATGAATACGGCTGATGAGGGGCAATGCCTCGAGATTCGCCGCACGGTCGGCATGGTGTTCCAGAATCCCGACAACCAGATGGTTGCCAACGTTGTGGAGGAGGATGTCGCCTTCGCGCCCGAAAACCTTGGTGTCCCATCTGAGGAAATCCGTCGCCGCGTGGACGATGCGCTGCGCGCTGTCGGCATGTATGACTACCGAACGCACGCACCGCATCTCCTTTCCGGCGGTCAGAAGCAGCGCGTTGCAATTGCCGGTGTGATTGCCATGCAGCCGCGCTGCATCGTTCTTGATGAACCGACAGCCATGCTTGACCCGCACGGCCGCGAGGAGGTCATCTCCACCATTGAGCGGCTCAACCGTGAGGAGGGCATCACCGTCGTTCTGATTACGCATCACATGACAGAAGCCATCCGCGCGCAGCGTGTCATCGTTATGGATGAGGGCCACGTTCTGGCCGACGGCGCACCGAAGGAAATCTTCACGCAGGTAGAGCTATTGCGCAGAGCCGGTCTGAGCGTTCCGGCTACGACGCAGCTTCTTTATGCACTCAGACAGGCGGGCTATGATCTCCCGCTTGACGCGCTCTCCACAGAAGAATGTGCGCAGGCACTTTGCCGCTGGGCAAAGGCTTGACCCACAAGGAGGAACTGAATTGGCAGAAATAATCGAGGTTCGTGACCTCAGTCATACCTACAGCGCCGGGACGCCATTCCAGCATGATGCAATTCGGCATATGCAGTTCAGCATTGAAAAGGGTGAGTTTCTCGGCATCATCGGGCACACCGGCTCCGGAAAGTCCACATTGATTCAGCATTTGAATGGTCTTTTGAAGCCCACCGGCGGCGATGTTCTTCTGAACGGACAGAGCATCTGGCGCGATAAGCAGACCACAAGGCAGGCGCGCTTCCGCGTGGGGCTGGTCTTTCAGTACCCGGAGTATCAGCTCTTTAAGGACAGTGTTTATAAGGACATTGCCTTCGGCCCGCGGAATATGGGTCTAAGTCCCGACGAAGTCCGTCAGCGTGTGCTGCGCGCGGCCAGCTTTGTCGGGCTGGATGAGGCGCTGCTGGAGGTCTCCCCCTTTGAGCTCTCCGGCGGCCAGAAGCGCCGCGTTGCCATCGCCGGTGTGATTGCGATGGAACCGAAAATTGTCATTTTCGACGAGCCAACGGCGGGTCTGGATCCCGCAGGCTGTGCCGACATTCTGCGCAACATTCAGGAATATCAGCGTCAGATGGGCGCAACCATTCTGATGGTCAGTCATTCCATGGACGACGTTGCGCTGCTGGCTGACCGCCTGCTTGTTCTGAATGAGGGCACTGTTGAATTTCTGGACACTCCGGCCCGCGTGTTTGACCACGCAGAGCGCCTGCATCAGATTGGCCTGGCCGTTCCGCAAATTACCTCTCTTTTCCTGCGCCTGCGTGCGCTTGGCGTTCCGGTAGATCCCGCAACCTATACCATGGAGTCTGCGCTCTCGCAGCTTCTTGCGCTGAAGGGAGGCCGGAAGCATGCTTAAGGATATCACCCTCGGCCAGTATTTTCCCGGCAACACCATCATTCACCGTCTGGATCCGCGCATCAAGCTGCTGGCAGTCATCATCTATATCGTAGCACTGTTCCTGTGCCGCTGGTTTGTCTCCTATGCGTTGATGGCCGCCTTTCTGATCTCCGTGATCCTGCTTTCCCGCATTCGCTTCAAGGCTCTGGTCAAGGGTCTGAAGCCGCTGCTGATTATCATGATCTTCACCGCCGTGCTGAACATTTTCTACTCCGACGGCGAACCGCTGTGGCACTGGTGGATTTTCACCGTGACGCGCGAGGGACTGGTAAACGCTCTGTTTCTGGTGCTTCGCATCATGATGCTGGTCATGGGCACCTTCTTGCTGACCTATACCACCTCCCCGATTGCGCTGACGGATGGACTGGAGTCGCTGCTTTCTCCGCTCAAGCGTATCCATTTCCCGGTGCATGAGCTTGCCATGATGATGAGCATTGCGCTGCGCTTCATCCCGACTCTGATTGAAGAAACAGACAAAATCATCTGTGCGCAGAAGGCGCGTGGCGCTGATTTTGAAACCGGTAATCTGTTCCGCCGCGCCAAGGCGCTGATTCCGATTCTGGTTCCGCTTTTTGTCAGCGCCTTCCGCCGCGCTGACGAGCTGGCTACGGCGATGGAATGCCGCTGCTACCACGGCGGCAAGGGATGTACAAAAATGAAGCAGCTACGCTTCGGATTGCGTGACCTGCTTGCGTTTCTGCTCTGCGCGGCAATGCTTGGCGGCGTGATCGTGCTGCGCAGTTTCAACCTTTAAGCCGAAAGGAGGTGCGCGATGCGCAACATTGCCCTGTTTCTGAAATATGACGGCAGCGCCTATCACGGCTGGCAGGTGCAGAAAAATGCACGCTCCGTAGCGCAAACGCTTGAGGAAGCAACCGCTGCCGTGGTTGGACACCGCGTGCATCTCACCGGCTGCGGACGGACGGACGCAGGTGTCCACGCCCGCGTTTATGTTGCAAATTTCCACACCGATTCCCGCATTCCCTGCGACCGGATTCCCTATGCGCTGAACACGCACCTTCCGGGAGACATTGTGGTATTTGATGCCCGGGAGGTTCCCGACCGCTTTAACGCAATCGGCTCCTGCGTGCGCAAGGAATATACCTATCAGATTTACAACTCACATATCCGCGATCCCTTTTATGTCAATCGCGCATGGTCCTACCCCAAGCATCTGGATGAGCGGGTCATGCAGGCCGCAGCAGACCAGTTTGTCGGCACGCACGATTTTGCGGCTGTGCGCTCCGTCGGCACCGAGGTGCGCTCCACCGTCCGCACGGTTTATTATTATGAGGTTGAGCGCCAGGGCTGTCTACTCCTGCTGCGCGTGTGTGCCAACGGCTTTTTGTATAATATGGCGCGGGCAATGGCCGGAACCGTCGTCTATGCCGCCGAAGGTAAATTCCCGCCTGCGCAGATCGGTCAGATTCTTGCCAGTGGCAACCGCACGGCTGCCGGCCCGACCGTGCCGCCGGGTGGCCTTTATATGACGAAGCTCTGGTATGACGACGGGGAGGTGCAGTTCCATGTCTGAGCATATTCAGCCGGTTTCTCTCACACCTGTGCCCAAGCCGCACAAGGGTCTGAAACGCTGGCTGCTCTTCGGCGGTATCATCCTGCTGGTTCTTTTTCTGCTGCTGCTTTACCTTTTCCGGAGCACAACGCTGCTTGACGGCGTCCTGCGCTCCATTCGCTATCTCGGCCACGCGGATTCTGCCATCACCTATGATCTCAGTGGCTTGCAGTCCAGCACGCTGGTGGGCCACTCGCTTACCGTCTGCGACCAGAGCGGCGTCACACTCTTTGATTCTGATGGTGCGCAGCGCGGCACGCTCAAGCGGAATCTCTACACGCCGGTTTTGCAGTCTACTTCCGGTCAGCTTCTTCTGTATGATGTGGGCGGCTCCACACTCGTCCTGCTGGATGAGACTGCCAATGTTCTCTCCGAGCCGGATCTGACCGGGTTGATTCTGGATGCCTCACTCTCGCAGAGTGGGCGCTATGCAGTTTTGTGCAGCAGCGACGCAGCCAACAGCGTTCTTGACGTTTATCTTGAGGACGGAACGCTGCTCTTCCGCCGCACCGCAAAATCACATTATCTGAACGCCTGTGCCCTCTCCCCCGGCGGCTCTTATGTTGCCGCCGTGCTGATGGATCAGCAGGAGGTCAGCTTCACCAGCGTGATTCAGCTATTCCGCACAGACACGCAGGATCCCATTGCGGAGGTTCCCACAAAGCAGGGGCTTGTTTTCGCCCTCCGCTTTGTGGACGACAGAACGCTTTGCGCCTTTGGGCTCTATGGTCTGACCTTCCTTTCCCTGGATGGAAACATTGTCAGCGAATATCCCTACCCGGACGCAGCGCTCCTTTCCTACAGCGTTGCAGACGGTCATGTTGCTCTTGCGCTGGACACCTACGATCTCAGTGATCGATACCATCTGGTTGTTCTCGACGCAGACGGCCAGGAGCGCGCTGTACAAACGCTTGCGGAAGCTGCCGATATGACAAGCCTCTGCAAACGCTATATCGCCGTTCTGAGCGATACGCAGGTTCAGATTTTTACGACCGCCCTTGCGCCGGTCGCCACAATACAAACCGGTGGTAGCTGCGCCGCTGTCCATGTACAGCGTGACGGTACCGCTTATCTGGTCAGTGAGCAGTCTGCAACGCTCCTGATCCCGGAATAGTCCACATTACCCCAGAAGGAGGAAACGAATGAAACCGCAGCTTTGCAGCAGATGTAAGAAGAATGTTGCAGTGATTTTTATTACCAGACTCGAAAACGGCAAGAGCACCAACGAGGGGCTTTGCATCAAGTGCGCCCGTGAACTGGGAATCAAGCAGGTTGATGAGCTGGTCAACCGCATGGGCATCAGTGATGAGGAGCTTGATTCCCTGAATGGCGAAATGCTCCAGTTGATGCAGCCGGAGGAGGACGAGGACGATGAGGTCGGCAGCCGCACGGCGACCTTCCCGCAAATGAATCGTCTCTTTGGCGGCGGCAACGCTCCCCTGCCCGCAGAGCCCGCGCAGGAGCCCAAAAAGGATGCCCCCACCGAGAAGGCCAAAAGTGCCAAAAAGCACAAGTTTCTGGATACCTACTGCATGAATCTGACCGAAAAGGCCCGCAGCGGGAAGCTCGACCAGATTGTCGGGCGCGCTGTTGAAACCGAGCGCGTAGTGCAGATTCTGAACCGGCGTCAGAAAAACAATCCCTGTCTGATCGGTGAACCTGGCGTTGGCAAAACCGCCATTGCCGAGGGACTTGCCCAGCGCATTGTGGCCGGTGCGGTTCCCTACAAGCTGCGCAACAAGGAGGTTTATCTGCTGGATTTGACCTCTCTTGTTGCAGGAACGCAGTTCCGCGGCCAGTTTGAAAGCCGCATGAAAAGCCTGATTACGGAAATCAAAGCCTGCGGCAACATCATTCTGGTCATTGACGAGGTGCATAATCTGGTTGGTGCCGGTGATGCCGAGGGTTCAATGAGCGCGGCCAACATTCTCAAGCCCGCCCTTTCGCGCGGCGAAATTCAGGTCATCGGCGCCACCACCTTTGCCGAGTATCGCAAGTATATCGAAAAGGACTCCGCGCTGGAGCGGCGCTTCCAGCCGGTCACCGTGAATGAGCCGACCATTGATGAGGCCGTTGCGATTTTGCGTGGCGTTGCGCCCTACTATGAGCTCTATCATGGGGTCAAGGTCTCCCCTGAGCTGTGCCGTCAGGCTGTCATTCTTTCTGAGCGCTACATTACGGATCGTTTTTTGCCTGACAAGGCAATTGACCTGCTGGATGAAGCCTGCTCCGATTTGAATCTGCGCACAAAGGAAATCTCAGATTTGGCCGAGAAGCGCAAGGAAAAGGCAGATTATGAGCTGGAAATCCGAATGCTCACCGAGGACACCGAGCACCAGAGCTTTGAGCGCCTTGCGGAGCTGCGCAGTCGCGTCTGCCGTCTGGATGGCGAAATTGCGGAGCTTGAGGCAATTCCGGCGCCGCAGCTCAGCATTGAGAATCTGGCGCGCATCATCGAGCTCTGGACAAAAATTCCGGCCAGTAAAATTCAGGCGCAGGAATATCTTCAGCTTCGCACGCTGGAGGATCGTCTGAAGCAGCGCATTATTGGCCAGGATGAGGCTGTGGCGGCTGTGGCGGCTGCCATTCGCCGCAACCGCGTTGGTATTGCAAGCAAAAAGCATCCCGTTTCCTTCATCTTTGTCGGTTCAACCGGTGTTGGCAAGACAGAGCTGGTGAAGTGCCTTGCCGATGAGCTCTTTGACTCGGTGGATTCACTTGTCCGCCTGGATATGTCCGAATATATGGAGCGCCACTCCGTTTCCAAGCTGATCGGCTCACCCCCGGGCTATGTTGGTTATGATGAGGCCGGACAGCTTACCGAAAAAATCCGCCGCAAGCCCTATACCGTCGTGCTCTTTGATGAGCTGGAAAAGGCGCATCCGGATGTGCTGAACATTCTGCTCCAGATTCTCGATGACGGCCGCATCACGGACGCGCAGGGCCGCGTGGTTAATTTTGAAAACACGGTCATTGTTATGACCTCCAACGCCGGGTCTGACCGGCGCGATGGCTCGGTCGGCTTTGGCCGCACCGTCTCCGAGCAGAGCCGCGAGAAGGCGATGAAGGCGCTGAGCGAGTTCCTGCGGCCGGAGTTCATCAATCGTGTGGATGAGATTGTCTGCTTCAACCGCCTGAGTGAGGAAAACTTCCGCGCAATCGCCTCCATCATGCTCCACGAGCTGAAGGACTGCCTTGCAGAGCGCGGCATCGCTCTGATGTGGGATGACAGCATTCCCGATTGGCTGGTCAAAAAAGCTTACTCCATCACCTACGGCGCGCGCAATCTGCGCAGAACCATTCAGAAGGAAATCGAGGACGGCATCGCCGCGCGTATCATCGACAGCTTCGAGTCCCCGATTTCGCAGATCAAGCTGACGGTCTCTGCGGATCGCGTCGAGATTCTCGCGCTCTGAGTCCCTTCTCAGTCTGTCAGAAAGTAGAGACAAGAACAAGTATGATTCGTGCCGCATTTTTTGATATTGACGGAACACTGATTTCTCTCAAGACGCGGGTTTATCCGCCCTCGGCGCGTGAGGCCATTGCGCGGTTACGCGCGCGGGGTGTCGCCTGCTATGTTGCAACCGGCCGCTCAAAATTTGAAATCAGAAGTGAACACCTGCTCGATGGCATTGAATTTGACGGCATCCTGACCAACAATGGTCAGGATGCCTATCTGCTGGACGGCTCGCTGCTCTATGGCTGGCCGATTGATCCGGAGGATGTGCGCGCTGTGCTGCACTGGGTCGAGGAGCAGGGCTGCGCCTGCTGGATGGTAAGCGACACACAAAGCCTCCTGAACCATGCAGATTCGCGCGTTCTGGCCGCAATGGAGGCCATTCACACAGCCCCGCCACCCATCGGCAATCTGCGCGCCATGCTTGACGGCCCGGTGTTTAAAATTGTCCTGTTTCTGGATCGCGAGGAGATGCGCGCCCCCATTGCCCTTGCCCGTCACACGCGCGCTACACAGTGGTTCGCACAGGGGCACGATCTGATTGCCTCCAGCGGCGGGAAACGCGCCGCCATGCTGCATATGCTCGACACGCTCAGCCTCTCAGCGGCGGAAGCCATTGCATTTGGAGATTCAGAGAATGATCTGGAGATGCTGCAGGCCGCGGGTATTGGCGTCGCAATGGGAAACGCCACGGCGCAGATCAGAGCCGCAGCAGATTATATCACAACTGACTGCGACGACCATGGCATCTGGAACGCGCTGAAGCACTTTGATTTGCTTTGAAAGCGGGAGGTACACATGACCGCTGATTCCATGCATCGCCAGCGCCAGCAGCTCTATGATCCCAACACACCGGCGCTGCTTCAGGCGCGCAGAGACGCGAAAATTCTTTGTCAGCAATTCAATCTCCTGCCGCCGGAGGATGCGCAGGCTACAGCGCTCCTGCACCGGCTTCTGGGGCACATAAGCGGCTCCTTTTGCATTCTGCCGCCCTTCTGGTGTGACTATGGCAGTCAGATTTCACTTGGAGAACGTTTTTTCTCCAACCACAATTCGGTGATGCTGGACGCCGCACCCATTACATTTGGAAACGACGTTTTTATTGCGCCAAACTGCGGCTTTTATACCGCCGGGCATCCGATTGACGCGGCGCTGCGCCGTCAGGGGCTTGAATATGCATTGCCCATCGCCGTTGGAAACGATGTCTGGATTGGCGCCGGAACGCAGGTTCTGCCCGGCGTGCGCATTGGCAGCAATGTGGTGATTGGCGCCGGCAGTGTCGTTGCTCGCGACATTCCGGATCACTGTGTTGCCGTTGGCAATCCCTGTAAGGTGATTCGGTGGCTGAATCCAACTGAATCCGGATAAAAAGCAGACCGGCTGCCGGGCAAATTGCCCAGCAGCCGGTTCTGTTATGGATTGCTCTGTGCTCAGCGCGCAGTGTCGGACTTTTTCTTCTTCGCGGCCTTTTCTTCCTTCTTCTTGGCGGCGCGCTCCTTCGCAGCAGCCTGTGCCTCCGCACGGGCCTTCTGCGCAGCCTCCTGCGCGGTGTTGTTGGTCATAACCGACCACTTGGCCAGCTCCAAGCGAACGCGGTCCATGCTCGTCTCAATGATGATATTGTCGCCCTTGACGTCAACAATCTTGCCAACGATACCGCCGATGGTGGTGATTCTGTCGCCTTCCTTCAAAGAGCTGCGCAGATTCTCCTCTTCCTTCTTTTTCTTCTTCTCGGGGCGGATAATCATGAAGTAGAAGATGCCAATCATGACTACGACCATTATAATCAGTTCCATAGTGTTTCCTCCGTTTTAGTTATCGTTTCTATTATACAGATGCCACGCGGACTTTGCAAGAGCTAATTTAGGTTTTTTCAATCCTCCGCACGACGACCAAGCAGCTCGGAATAGGCTGCGCGGAAAGCCGCAAAGCGCCCTTCATCCAGGGCCTGACGAATCCGCTCCATCAGTTTGTTATAAAAATATAGATTGTGCATCACCGCAAGACGCATGGCCAGCATTTCCTCCGCCTTGAACAGATGGCGCAGATAAGCGCGCGAGTAGCGCCGACACACCGGGCAGTCACATTGCGCGTCCACCGGCCGCTCGTCGCGCTCATAGCGCGCATTTTTCAGATTCATCGTGCCGCTCCAGGTGAAAAGCTTGGCATGGCGGGCATTGCGGGCAGGCATCACGCAATCGAAGAAATCCACACCGCGTGCAACACCCTCAATGATGTTCGATGGCGTACCAACCCCCATCAGATAGCGCGTTTTCTCCCGCGGCATATGCGGCTCCAGCGCATCCAGGATCTCATACATGACCTCCGTCGGCTCTCCCACGGCAAGGCCGCCAATGGCGTAGCCCGGTAAATCCAGCTCTGCGATCATCTTCATATGCTCGACGCGCAAATCTGCATAGGTGCCGCCCTGATTGATGCCCCAAAGCATCTGCTGGGGATTGACAGTATCCGGCAGTGCATTCAGGCGGGCGTTCTCCGCCTTGCATCGCACCAGCCAGCGGTAGGTGCGGGCAATGGATTGCCTGACATAATCACGCGGTGCCGGATTCTCAATGCACTCGTCGAAAGCCATGCACATATCAGAGCCCAGATTCGACTGAATCTGCATACTTTCCTCCGGGCCCATAAAAATGCGGTGGCCATCCAGATGGGAGGCAAAATAGACGCCCTCCTCGCGGATTTTTCGCAAAGACGCCAGACTGAACACCTGGAAGCCGCCGGAATCCGTGAGGATTGGCCGGCTCCATGTCATAAAACGATGCAGACCACCCATCTCGCGGACAATCTGATCGCCGGGACGCAGATGGAGGTGATAGGTATTGGAGAGCTCAACCTGGCAGCCAATCTGCTCCAAATCCGCTGCGCTGAGCGCACCCTTAATGGCGCCCTGTGTGCCGACATTCATAAATACGGGTGTCTGCACCGTGCCATGCGCGCAGGTAAACACGCCGCGCCGCGCTGCACCCTCTGTTTTTAAGACTTGAAACATGGTGACTCCTTTATCTGTTTCAGACGATCAGCATTGCATCGCCAAAGGAGAAGAAGCGATAGCGCTCCTTCACCGCTTCGCGATAGGCATGCATGACTCTGTCATAACCGGCAAAGGCCGAAACAAGCATAATCAGCGTGCTCTCCGGCAGATGGAAATTCGTGATGAGTGCATCCATCGCCTTGAAGCGATAGCCCGGATAAATGAAAATATCTGTCCACATGGAGCGGGCCTCAAAGCTGCCGTCCGGATTGACGAGGGATTCCAGCGTCCGGCAGGAAGTTGTGCCAACGCAGACAATGCGGCCGCCGCGCTGTCTGGTGTCGTTCAGCAGCGCCGCTGTCGGCGCATCCAGCATACAGAATTCGCTGTGCATATGGTGGTTTGTGACATCCTCCACCTTAACCGGGCGGAAGGTGCCAAGGCCGACATGCAGAGTAACATAGGCCAGGCGAATGCCCTTCTCCTCAATCTGCGCCAGCAGCTCTCTGGTAAAATGCAATCCGGCAGTCGGCGCTGCGGCAGAGCCGCGCACGCGGGAATAAACGGTCTGATAGCGCTCACCATCGGCAAGCTCCTCTTTAATATAGGGAGGCAGAGGCATCTTTCCCAGGCGCTCAAGCTGCTCCATAAAGATTCCATCATAGTGGAATTCAACCAGGCGGTTGCCGGTTTCGGTTTCACCTGTAATCACCGCACGAAGCGCACCATCACCAAAACTGACCTCTGCGCCGGTATGCAGCTTGCGTCCCGGTTTTGCCAGGCACTCCCAGACATCTCCCTGCCGCTGCGTCAGCAGAAGAAGCTCAACTGCGCCGCCAGTCGGCCGGTGGCCAAGCAGTCGCGCGGGGAGCACGCGCGAATCATTCATCACCAGACAGTCCCCCGGCCGGAGCTCGTCGAGTATATCATGAAAATGTCGATGCGCCAGCGCATCGCTGTCGCGGTGCATCACCAGCAGCCGTGAGGCATCGCGCTGCTGCAGGGGAGTCTGCGCAATCAGCTCCGGCGGCAGGTCATAATAAAAATCACTGGTCTTCAAATCAAATTCTCACTTCCTGAGCTGCAGCTTCCAACAGCGCCGCATCCCGATTCCATTCTATTATACTGTATGGAAGCGCAAAATGCAAGCACTCCGCGTTCACTCGGCGCATAGTATTATGCGGAGGTGTTTGTTTTGAAGAAACCCGTATTCTCCGGTGTTGCCACAGCAATTGTCACGCCATTTTCGGACGGCCACATCGATTTTGACGCTTATGATGCGCTGCTTATGCGCCAGCTTGAGGCCGGTATTCCGGCTGTTGTGGTCACCGGCACCACCGGCGAGGCCGCTACACTGCACATTGAGGAGAAATTTGCACTCTGGCGGCGCAGCGCAGCCATTCTGAATGGCCGCAGTGTGCTGATCGCCGGTGTCGGAACCAATTGCACCGAAAGCTCCGTTGCGCTGGCACGCGCTGCGGCTGACTGCGGCGCGCAGGCATTGCTGGCTGTCACGCCCTACTATAACAAATGTACCCAGGAGGGCATGGTGCAGCACTATCTCGCCATCGCGGAGGCCACTGATCTGCCACTGATTCTCTATGACGTCCCCGCGCGAACCGGCGTCAGCCTGTTGCCGGAAACCTGCGCGCGGCTGGCAGAGCATCCACGCATCAATGGTATAAAGTACGCCGGTGGAAGCATTGTGCGCGCGGCAGAAATTCGCAGTCTTTGCGCTGAGCGCCTGCATCTCTGGTGCGGCAACGATGACCAGTTTGTCGCAGCGATGGCAATCGGGGCCATTGGCATTGTGTCCGTTCTGTCCAATTTGCTGCCGCAGGAATGCATGGCACTGCACGAGCTGTGTGTCCATGGTGATTATCCCGCAGCGGCGGCGATGCAGGCGCGGCTGCTGCCGCTGATCCGGGCGCTCTTTGCGCAGCCGAATCCGATTCCCGTCAAGGCTGCTCTGGCGCACATGGGGCTGTGCAGTCCGGTGCTTCGTCTCCCCCTGTGTCCCCTTTCCGCTTCGCAGGCGCAGCCGCTTCTGCGGGAGCTGGCCCAGCATGTGTCTGTGGAAACACAATAATTTACAATTCCGCATTTGACAAAGCCGACAAAATATGGCATACTATACACAGCACAATTTGAAATATATACACCTGAAAATGGAGGCGATCATATGACTTTCAGTGATCTCAGGATTGGGCAGACAGCGTCGCTTCAAAAGACCTTTGGCGCGGCGGACATCACCGCTTTCGCCGGCATCAGTCTGGACGTGAATCCCGTGCATATGAGCGATGGCTATGCGAAAAATTCGCTGTTCGGCCGCCGCGTTGTGCATGGTATGCTGACTGCAAGTCTGATTTCCGCTGTGCTTGGCAATCAGCTTCCCGGCCCCGGCACAATTTATCTGGGTCAGGAGTTGAAATTTGTGGCACCGGTCTATCTGGGCGACGATATCACCGCACAGGTTGAAATCGTCGAGCTGCGTGAGGATAAGAAAATCGTCAAGCTGAGCACCACCTGTACCAATCAGGATGGTACGCCTGTGATTACCGGCATGGCAACTGTGAAATTCAATCAATAAGCGAGGAATACCATGGCTGAATACAAATCCGTTTTATTTGAACAAATGATCCGCGATTTTGCGGAGAACGAAGTCAAGCCGCTGGCGCAGGAGATTGACGAAACCGAACGCTTCCCGCGCGAAACCGTTGAAAAAATGGCAAAGCTTGGACTTTTCGGCATCATTGTGCCAAGAGAATATGGCGGCGCTGGCGCCGGCTATCGCGAGTATATCTATGCCGTTGAGGAAATCTCCAAGTACTGCGGCACAACCGGCGTCATTCTCTCGGCCCACACCTCTCTGTGCGCTGCGCCCATTCTCGAATTTGGCACGCAGGAGCAGAAAATGAAGTATCTGCCTGATCTTGCATCCGGGCGGAAGCTTGGCGCTTTCGGTCTGACTGAGCCAAACGCCGGAACCGATGCAGGCAATCAGCAGACCACGGCTGTCGAGCTGGAGGACTGCTACCTCCTGAACGGTTCAAAAATCTTCATCACCAACGCAGGCGAGGCCGAAACCTATGTCATCATCGCCGGTACCGGTCGCGGCCCCAAGGGGCTTGAGATGTCTGCCTTCATTGTAGAAAGCGCCTTTGAGGGCTTCACATTCGGCAAGCACGAGAAGAAGATGGGTATTCGCGGCTCCGCGACACGCGAGCTGATTTTTGAGAATGTCCGTGTGCCCAAGGAAAACATGCTTGGAAAGCGCGGCGAGGGCTTCAAAATCGCGATGAAAACACTCGACGGCGGTCGAATCGGCATTGCTGCACAGGCACTCGGCATTGCAGAGGGTGCCCTAAACGAAACCGTTAGCTATGTCAAGAGCCGCAAGCAGTTTGACCGCCCGATTTCCGCGTTCCAGAACACGCAGTTCCAGCTTGCGGATATGTCCACAAAATGCGCCGCTGCACGCGCGCTGGTTTATATCGCTGCCGACGCCAAGCAGAACAAGCTGCCCACCCTCTCGGTTAACGCTGCGCAGGCGAAGCTCTTTGCTGCGGAAACTGCAATGGAGGTCACAACCAAAGCGGTGCAGCTCCACGGTGGCTACGGCTACACGCGTGAGTATCCGGTTGAGCGCATGATGCGCGACGCAAAGATCACTGAGATCTACGAAGGCACCAGTGAAGTACAGCGCATGGTCATTTCCGGCGCGCTGCTGAAGAAATGAGGTGTGCTGCCATGAAAATTATTGTTTGTATCAAACAGGTTCCCAACACAACAGAAATCAAAATTGATCCGGTCACTAACACGCTCAAGCGTGATGGCGTACCTTCCATCATCAATCCGGATGACAAAATGGCCATTGAAGCCGCCCTGTGCCTCAAGGAAGCCTGCGGCGCAAGCGTCAGTGTGCTGACCATGGGCCCGCACCAGGCGGAAAAGGCGCTGCGCGAGGCCCTTGCCATGGGCGCAGACGATGCCTATCTGCTGACTGACCGCGCCTTCGGTGGCTCCGACACCCTCGCAACCTCCACCATCATTGCCGCCGCGATCTCCAAGCTTGGCGCAGACCTGGTGCTCTGCGGCCGGCAGGCCATTGACGGCGACACCGCCCAGGTCGGCCCGCAGATTGCTGAGCATCTGGGCATCCCGCAGGTTACTTATGCCGCTGCGATTGATTATGATGCACAGAGCAATGCACTGCGCGTCCGTCGTGAATTTGAGGATCGTTATCAGCTTGTTCAGGTTTCCTGCCCCTGCCTCATCACGGTGCTCTCCTCCATGGGCAAGCCCAGATATATGAATGCCTGGGATATTGTCGCGCAGGACAGTAAGGAAATCACGCGCATTACCTACGACGATCTTCTTCTGGATAAGGCGAGAATTGGTCTGTCCGGCTCGCCCACAAAGGTCAAAAGCACCGCAACCAAGCAGTTTGACAAGCACATCGAAACGCTTGAGCTGAACCCGGAGCAGGCTGCGCAGACCATTCTGGACGCACTGAAGTCCAGACACCTCATTTAAGGAGGACGGCATACATATGGCAAAAAATATTTGGGTATTCTGCGAGCAGCGCGACGGTGCGCTGCAAAGCGTTGCACTGGAGCTTCTCGGCATTGCGCGAGAGCTTGCCACGCAGACCGGCGAGCGCATCGGCGCGATTCTGCTGGGGCATCAGGTTTCCGGCTGCGCTGCGGAGTTGATCCGCTACGGTGCAGACGATGTTTATCTTGTCGATGATGAAGCACTCAGCCACTATACAACCGAGCCCTACGCACAGGCGGTCTACGCGCTTGTTAAGGAGTTTGAGCCCAATGTGCTCCTCTTTGGTGCCACCAGCATTGGCCGCGATCTGGCTCCCCGTCTGTCTGCGCGCCTGCAAACCGGTCTGACTGCCGACTGCACCAAGCTTGAGGCAGATGTAGAGGGTCATCTCTTTATGACGCGCCCGGCCTTTGGCGGCAACCTCTTTGCAACCATCATCTGTCCGGATCGCCGTCCGCAGATGTCAACCGTCCGTCCCGGCGTAATGCAGAAGCCGGAGCCGGATGACCGGCGCGAGGGTCAGATTATTACGCGTCAGATTCCCTGGGATCGCAGTCGCTTCGGCGTCACCGTTCTGGAGGAGGTTCGCCAGACCCACGCGGTCGAGCGCATCGAGGACGCAAAGCTTCTGGTTTCCTGCGGCCGCGGCGTGAAAGATACCGCCCCGGCCTTCCAGCTTGCCGCGCAGCTTGGCGGCACGGTTTCCTCCTCCCGCGCGCTGGTGGATGCCGGTGTGCTTGAACAGGCGCGTCAGGTCGGTCAGACCGGCAAAACCGTCCGCCCGCAGGCCTACCTTGCCTTTGGCATCAGTGGCGCGATTCAGCATCTTGCCGGCATGGAGGAATCCGAGTTCATCGTCGCCGTCAACACCGATAAGGGCGCCCCGATTTTCAAGGTCGCCAATCTCGGCATCGTCGCTGACGCTGCCGCTGTCATGAAGCAGCTTAACAAGCTGCTCTCCACCTGAGCTATACCCCCATCCAAACCAAAAACTTGAACGGAGGATAACAATTACATGAATAAGGTTTATATCGTCAGCGCGAAGCGCTCCGCCATCGGCAGTATGCTCGGCTCCCTGCGCGATTCCAGCTCGACCTATATTGGCAGCGAGGTGCTCAAGGCTGCGCTGTCTGCCGGTCATGTAGACCCCGCCTGGCTTGATGAGGTCATTGTCGGCAATGTTCTGCCCGCGGGTCTTGGACAGGGCCCCGGCCGACAGGTTGCAATTGCTGCCGGTGTGCCGGTCAGTGTTCCGGCCTACTCCCTGAATATGGTTTGCGGCTCCGGCATGAAGGCCGTGCTCAACGCAGCCACCTCCATCCAGGCAGGCAAGGCAAATCTGATTGCTGCCGGTGGCACGGAGATCATGTCCGCCGCTCCCTACCTCGTCAGCGGAAAGACCAGAAGCGGCTGCAAGATGGGCGACATGAAAATGATCGACCACATGATTTTTGACGCGTTGACGGATGCCTTTGGTGGAATGCACATGGGTATCACGGCCGAAAATGTCGCAGAGCGCTACGGCATTACCCGCCAGATGCAGGACGCCTTCTCCATTGCTTCGCAGCAGAAGGCCATTGCCGCGCAGGATGCCGGTAAGTTTGAGGAAGAAATCGTCCACCTGACCGTCAAGCAGGGACGCAAGGAGATTGTCTTCGCCGCAGACGAATATATCAACCGCACAACCACGTTGGAGAAGCTTGGCACGCTGCGCCCCGCCTTCAAGAAGGACGGCACCGTTACCGCCGGTAATGCTTCCGGTATCAACGATGGCGCAAGCTTCCTGATTCTTGCCAGCGAGCAGGCCGTCCAGGAGCATGGTCTGAAGCCTCTGGCTGAGCTCATCGGCTGCGGACAGGGCGGCGTCGAGCCTGATGTAATGGGTCTGGGCCCCGTGCCTGCCATTGCCAACGCGCTCAAGGATGCCAACATGACCCTCAGTCAGATGGAGGTACTCGAGCTGAATGAGGCCTTTGCCGCACAGTCTCTTGGTGTTGTCAAGCTGCTTGCTGCGCAGCACGACCTCAGCGAGGAGGAGATTTTCGCCCGCACCAATCCGAATGGTGGCGCCATCGCGCTGGGTCACCCCGTCGGCGCCAGCGGCAACCGCATCATTGTCACGCTGCTGCATGAGCTGATGCACAGCGGCAAGGAATATGGCCTGGCCTCTCTCTGTATCGGCGGCGGCATGGGCACCGCTGTTGTGCTCAAGCGTCTGTAAGCCACACAAAACAGACATATTAAATTAAGGAGGAAGCAGCATGAGACTTGATCGGAAAATTGCCATCATTACTGGCGCCGCCAAGGGTCTGGGCGGTGCAATGGCGCAGCTTTTTGCGCAGGAGGGCGCGCAGGTCATCGCCGTTGATATGGCGCCGCTCACCTATGAGGCAGAGCATGTGGAATACTACCCGTTGAATGTAACCGACAGCGCCGCCTGCAAACAGCTTGCTGATTATGCCCGCGAAAAATATGGCCGCGTTGATATTCTGGTCAATAACGCCGGAATTACCCGTGACGCAATGACCCACAAAATGACCGACGAAATGTGGGATCTGGTAATTGACATCAACCTGAAGGGCGTTTTTAATCTCACGCGCTATGTCGGTCCCATGATGGAGGAGCTCGGCGGCGGCAGCATCATCAACATTGCCTCCGTTGTCGGTGAGTATGGCAATATCGGCCAGGCGAACTATGCCGCTTCCAAGGCGGGCGTGATTGGTCTGAGCAAAACCTGGGCGAAGGAATTCGCGCGCAAGGGTGTGCCGGTTCGCTGCAACGCCATTGCCCCCGGCTATATCATGACGGATATGATGAAGACCGTTCCGGAGGAGCTGCTGAAAAAGTTTGCTTCTCTGACGATGCTGGGACGACTGGGACAGCCCGAGGAAATTGCAAAGGCCGCTCTCTTCCTCGCCTCTGACGACGCTTCCTATGTAACCGGCCATGTGCTGTCGGTCAACGGCGGTATGCGGCTGTAAGAACAACGCAACAAGGCGGCTTCACACAGGTGAAGCCGCCTTTTGAGCAAGGAGGGACTTTTCTGTGCATCAAGCTCTGCAAGCGCTGATTGCGCCATATCGCTGCGTCTCCATTATCGGCATGTGCAAGAACGCCGGTAAGACCTGCGTTCTGAATGAGCTGATTCGCCAGCTCAGCGGCAGTGGGCTGACGCTGGGCCTGACCTCCATTGGGCGCGATGGCGAGGGGCAGGATCTGGTGACCGGAACCAAAAAGCCCGGGATTTATGTTCCATCAGGCACTCTGCTGGCAACCGCCTCTGAGCTGCTCCTGCGAAGCTGCAATGTGACGCGCGAAATACTGGCCACAAGCGGCTTCTCAACACCCATGGGTGAGGTCGTTCTTTTTCGCGCCCGAAGTGATGGTGCTGTCCAGCTCGCCGGCCCATCAATCACGACCCAGCTCAGCAAGCTGCGTGAGGACTTCTTCCGCTTTGGCGCGGATAAGGTGCTCATTGACGGCGCGCTGAGCCGCAAAAGTCTGTGCAGCCGCAGCGTAACGGATGCAACCATTCTCTGCACCGGTGCCTCCTATCACAGGAATCTGCAAACCGTTGTGGAGGACACTGCCTATCAGTGCCAGCTTCTTATGCTGCCGGAGGCGCAGGAGCCCCAACTCCGCCGTGCGGCTGCGGAGCTGGAAACCAGCCGCAGCCCGGTGATTCTGACCCGGTCGGGTGTATGGGCCGTCCCATCCGGCATGGCCTTACCGGATGCCCTGCGCCAGCCTGAGGCTGCGGAGGCTTCCGCCGTTCTGTTCGGCGGGGCGCTTTCCGACTTTACCGTAAAGCCACTTCTGCTCAGTGCCGCTCTGCCCCCCCTGACGCTGGTCGTGCGCGACAGCAGCAAGCTGCTTCTGAGCCGGGAGGTCTATCAGAAGCTTCTGCGCAAGGGGCTGGCGCTTCAGGTCTTGGAGCAGGTAAATCTGGTTGCTCTGACGATCAACCCCTTTTCCGCCTATGGCTTCTCCTTCCGAAAAGAGGAGCTGGCGCAGCAGATGCAGGCGCATGTCAACATTCCGGTCATTGATGTGATGGAGGAGCATACCGCATGGAACTAAGCTTTGCACAACGGGAGCGCATCGGCTTCCAGTATATTCTCGACGCCATACAGCCCTGCTCGCCCTACGGACAGGAGCGCTTGCGCGCTCTCACTCCCATGGGGCCTGCGCAGGAGCCGGAGCTTCGGCGGCAGTTTCACAATATTCAGCGCGTACTGGAACACAGCGCTCTGTGTCAGCCTGCGCTGGATCGGCTTTTGCGCATTCTGATGACCATGAAGATGGTGCGCCCGACCGTGACAAAGTGCGCACAGACCGTCCTGAATGAGATCGAGCTGTTTGAGCTCAAGCGCTTTCTTTTGCAAACGGACGAGCTGCTGCCTTACTGGAATGCAATTCAGGCGCGGCTTCGTCTGGAGGGCGTTGCGCTGCGTGATACCACCCCGGCGCTCGATATTCTGGATCCTGAGCACAATCGTGTTGCCTCCTTCTACCTCAGTGACGCGCATGAGCCGCAGCTCTGCGCGCTGCGCAAGGAAAAACGCGCGCTTGAGGATCAACTGCGTATAACGCCGGATGGCGCTGCGCGTGAGGCGCTGCTCGCGCTGCACAATCAGGCTGCAGCCCGCGAGGAGGCGGAACAGACGCGGATTCACGGGCGTATCTCTGTTGCGCTCCGGCCATATCTGGACGCAATGCTTCAAAACATGGACGCGCTGGCCGATCTTGATTTGACAGTGGAAAAGGCGCGTCTGGCGCAGCGCTATGGCGGCGTCATGCCTGAGTTGACACAGGCGTCTGTTACCATGGAGGGGATGACAAATCCCCTCCTGTGCGATCTGCTCCAGCAGCAGAGAAAGCGCTTCACCCCCGTTTCCATTTCGCTCTCGATCGGCTCAACCGTCATCACTGGCGCAAACATGGGCGGCAAGAGCGTTGCGCTGAAAACGCTGGCGCTGAATCTTCTGCTGGTGCATTGCGGCATCTTCCCTTTCGCAAGCCGCGCCGCCACCCCCCTCTTTGATGAACTGTTTATTCTCTCAGAGGATCTGGAGGCCATGGATCGCGGTCTTTCCAGCTTTGGCGGAGAAATTGTCCGCTTCAATGAGGTTGTTCGGCAGCTCAGACAGCGCTTCTGCCTTGTCATTCTCGACGAGTTTGCCCGCGGCACCAACCCGGATGAGGGCGCTGCGATTGTTCAGGCTGTTACCGCCTATCTGAATGCGCAGCATACCATCGCAGTGCTCGCCACGCATTATGACCAGGTTGCACCACATGCCAGCGCGCACTATCAGGTGATTGGTCTGCGTGCGCTTGATGAGGACGCACTGCGCCGTGAGCTTGCTGCCCACGGTGCCCAGGCCGCGCCGGACTGCATCAGCCGCTATATGAACTATGGCCTCTACCGCGTTGATGGGCCGCAGGACTGTCCGCGCGACGCTGTGAATATCTGCGGCCTGCTTGGGATGGAGTCGGAAATTCTGCAACGGATTAAAAAAACGATGGAAAAGAACGGAAAAAACTGTTGACAAGCTTTTTACCATCTTATATAATTTAAGTAGTATGATATCTTTTGAACCTGTATAAAACTTACATATTCCGGCAATAGAGGTGCGGAAATCAAGGTAGCTGACCGATGCCAACGAAGTGGGCTTCGGACGCGGTCTGTGAATGTGTTTTCCGCCGAAAGTGTGCCCCTGCCCTCCGGGTACGCTTGGCGGTCGCGCTCAGCGCGCGGCTGCTGTCATGTCGTCATGAAGCGCTATTGAACGTGAAGCTTGCCTTTGCGGTGCAATAGCGCTTTTTTGTACCTTTTTTACAGCGTTCTCCATTCAAAAAACAGATTCAGGAGGATACCAACGATGGAAACCAGAAAATCTATGATTCGTCTCCGCATGAGCGCCAAGGACGCGCATTACGGCGGAAACCTTGTCGATGGCGCACATATGGTGCACCTGTTCGGTGATGTGGCGACTGAACTGCTGATCCAGCTTGATGGCGACGAGGGCCTTTTCTGCGCCTATGACAACATTGAATTTCTTGCCCCTGTGTATGCCGGCGACTATATTGAGGCCGTTGGCGAGATCACCAAAGTCGGCAACACCTCCCGCAAGATGAAGTTTGAGGCCTGGAAAGTCATCGTTTCCCGCCCGGACATCAACGACTCCGCTGCGGATGTGCTGGCCGAGCCGATTCTGGTCTGCCGCGCAACCGGCACCTGCGTTACCCCCAAGGATAAGCAGAGTGTTCCCCGTCCCTGACACCGAAAGGAGCGTATCATGGAAAAACTGATTATTACCGCCGCTATCTGCGGCGCCGAGGTCACCAAGGCCAACAACCCCGCTGTCCCCTACACCAAGGAAGAAATGGTGCGCGAAGCACGCGCCGCCTATGAAGCCGGTGCTGCCGTGATCCATGTCCACGTTCGTGAGGATGATGGCACGCCCACGCAGTCCCGCGCGCGCTTTGCGGAAATTCTGCCCGCCATTCAGGAGGCATGTCCCGGCGCTATTCTGATTCCCTCGACCGGCGGCGCAACCGGCATGAGCCCCGAGGAGCGTCTCCAGCCCACCGAGCTGATGCCGGAAATGGCCACACTCGACTGCGGCACCTGCAATTTCGGTGACGACATTTTTGTCAATGACATGAACACGCTTCGCGCCTTTGGGCAGAGAATGATTGAAAACGGCATCAAGCCCGAATACGAATGCTTCGAGATCGGCCACATCGACACGGCTCTGAACCTTGCGGCAAAGGGTCAGCTTCCCGGCGCACCGATGCACTTCAACTTCGCACTCGGCGTCTCCGGCTGCGCGCCCGCAACCGTCGAGAATCTGGCCTTTATGGTACATAAAATTCCCGCCGGCTCTACCTGGACCGTAACCGGCATTGGCCGCGGCGCATGGCCCATGGCCGCCGCCGGCATTATCATGGGCGGCCACGTCCGCGTTGGCTTTGAGGATAACGTCTATCTGGCAAGAGGTCACAAGGCTGCCTCCAACGGCGAGCTGGTTGAAAAGGTTGTCCGTCTGGCCAAAGAACTCGGCCGTGAGGTCGCTGACTGCGCGGAGGCGCGCCGCATCCTCGGTCTTAAGCCGATTGCCTGATTTACAGGCGCCAAGCTTCAACAATAAATATATTTGACATTACAGGAGGAAACAATCATGACTATGAAAGGCAACAAGTATGGCACTCACCGCGTAATCGAGCCCAAGGGCGTTCTGACGCAGGCTGCGTGGAAGATCGATAACGATATGACCAAGCACTATTCCAACGAAATCATCTGCAACGTTACCTCTCTGAATATTGACTCCGCTTCCTTCACCCAGATTGAGGAAGCCTGCGGCGGCGACGAGCAGAAGATCGGTGAAATGATTATGGGTATTGTCGCTGAGCGCGGCAAGCAGCAG
>CAYXIN010000015.1:0-29726 GCA_964465395.1 uncultured Oscillospiraceae bacterium
CTGCCGGATGGCTGAACTATCAGCGATATGGGACATTCGCTCATATCTATGAGGATGCACCAGAAGAAAAAGCCTATGCGTGGACATTGGCGCAGATCAAGAGCATCTTGAAAGACGAAACCTATATCGGCAACAGCGTACACAACAAGCAGACCAACATTTCCTACAAGAACAAGAAAAAGGTACGCAAGCCACAGGAAGAATGGTTTAGAGTGGAACATACCCACGAAGCCATTATCTCCAAGGAAGTCTTTGAACAGGTGCAAAAGCAGATCGCCAACCGTCGCAGACAGCAAAAGGACGCTACCACGCAAATCTTTTCGGGGCTTGTGAAGTGTGCGGATTGCGGATGGTCGATGCGCTTCGGTACGAACAACCAAAACAAAAATCCGTACAGCCACTACACTTGCAGCCAATATGGTCAAGGTTTGAAGCAATGTTCTGCCCACTATATGACGACGCGCTGGCGTGCTATGCCCGCGCGCTGGAGATTCAGCCATATCCCAAATATGTGGATATACCGGAGGCTATGGCTCAGATTGCGGAAATCTGCGGCGATATCCCGACGGCAATCCGGATGCGGGAGCAATGTATTGATCTGTGCCGATCGGACTGGGATCTGACTGAGGGCGAGCTGGTGGACTGCCACCGCAGAGAGATTCAGCGACTTCAGGCCAAGCTTTCCAGACAGGAAAGCAGAGAATAACAGAACGCGCAGGAGGCGCTCCGGACAAGGCTGTCGGGAGCGCCTCCTGCGCAGTATGTGGCGGACGCCGTGTGGGTTAAATGCGGTGATTGAGAATGCCGCGCTTGTCGTGGATGACATTGCGGGGACAGGCCATGGCGCAGGCGCCGCAGGAGAGACACTTATCCGCGAAAATAAACGCACGGTTTTCCGAAACGCGGATGGCTCCGGCTGGGCACACGCGCTCGCAGAGACCGCAGCCAATGCAGCTTGCTTCGCAGACATCGCGGCAGACGGCGTCCTTGTTGGAGCAGAGAACGACAATGGGGTTGTCCTCCAGACGCAGATGGATGACGCGCTGTGGGCAGTAAAGATAGCAGACGCCGCAGCCGACGCATTTCTGCTCATCGACCTCCGCAACGCCGTATGAATTGAGCGAAATTGCGCCGAAATGACAGGCGACAATACAGGAACCGCAGCCGGTGCAGCCATATTTACACAGGTCATAGCCTTCCGGACTCTGCTTCGACCGGCAGCCGCCGTTGCAGTGTACGCAGGCGACCCTGGAGGGAAATTTCTTTTGAACAATCATGAGAATCTTCCTTTCCTGGCGGTTATTTCTGACGCTGGTAGGGGGTGCCGGTCAGGGGGAGTGTGTAGCGCCGCTCACCATCGAGACGGAAATAGGCGTCAGCAATGGCTGGGGCGGTTGGTATGGAGGTGATCTCACCAATACCGATGGCGCCGCAGGCGACGTTCAATCCGGGCTTGTCGATCACAATGGCCCTGATATCCGGCGTTTCATGTGCCCGGAAAAGCCCCAGCGTGCCAAAGCGGGAGCTGGGTTTGCATTCGGAAAGGGCATACTCCTCCGTCAGCGCATAGCCCATGGACATAACGACGCCGCCTTCAATCTGACCCTCGCAGGAGAGCGGGTTGATTGCCTTGCCAACATCGTGCGCGGCGACGATCTGCTTGATATAGCCGGTGCTTTCGTCCAGAATGCACAACTGTGTGGCGTAGCCATAGGCTACGTGGGAGACGGGATTGGGCACCGGCGCGCCAAGCGGATCGGTTTTTGCAAGATATTCCCCGTAGAATTCCTGCCCAATCAGATCAGACAGCGTCTTGCCGGCCAGTGCCTCGTGAAGCTGGAGGCAGGCGCGGCGGCAGGCCTCGCCCGTAATCATTGTCTGACGGGAGCCGGAGGTGTCACCGGAGTCCGGCGCAATCCAGGTGTTGGAGCGCTCATAGACAATGTCATCGCGCGAAAGCGCGGTGTTGGAGACTACCATCTGCACCAGAACGGTGCCAAGTCCCTGCCCGATGCAGGAGGCACCGGAATAAATATGCACCCGGGAGTCGCCCTCCACAATGAGCTTGCAGCGCCCCCAATCCGGAATGCCAACGCCGACGCCTGCATTTTTCATGGCGCAGGCGATTCCCTTGACCTTTGCGTTGTCGAAGTCCTCCTTCACCGCCAGCAGCGTTTCCACCAGCCCGGTCGAGTCATCCACAATCTGACCGTTTGGAAGGGTACCGCCGGGGCGGATGGCGTTGCGATAGCGAATCTCCCAGGGGGTGATCCCGACAAGATCGGCCATCTCGTTGAGCAGCGTTTCGATGGCAAAGCAGGTCTGCGTGACGCCAAAGCCACGGAAGGCACCGGCGGGCGGATTGTTGGTATAGTAGGCATAACCATCAATCTCAAAGTTCTCGTAAGCATAGGGGCCGGCCGCATGCGTGCAGGCGCGCTCAAGCACCGGGCCGCCAAGCGAGGCATAGGCACCCGTGTCGGATATGACGGTTGCCTTGACACCCTGTATGATGCCATTTTCGTCTACACCCATTGTGAAGTCCATCGTGAAGGGGTGCCGCTTGGGATGAATCAGCAGAGATTCGGCGCGTGTCAGCTTACATTTTACAGCGCGTCCCGTTTTGTAGGCGATCAGCGCGGCGAGCGGCTGGACGGTCATATCCTCCTTGCCGCCGAAGGCGCCGCCGACCAGCGCATTTTCAACGCGCACCTTCTCCAGCGGCAGACCGAGCATACGCGCAACCTCGCGCTGTGTGGTGTGCGCGCTCTGATCTGTGGAGTAGAGGCGGACGCCATCCCCCTCAGGGATGGCTACTGCACATTCCGGCTCCAGAAAAGCGTGCTCTGTCCAGGGTGTCTGGAAGGTACGGTTTAACACATGCCTGGAGTGGGCGATGGCTTCTGCGGCATTGCCGCGCGAGACATGCTTGTGCGCAAGAAGATTGCCGTTTTTGTGAACGATCGGGGAATAGGGCGCGGCAGCCTCAGTTGGATTGCTGACCGCGGTGAGCACCTCATACTCAACCTTTACAAGCTTCTTTGCCTTGTCCAATACCTCCTGTGTCTCGGCGGCGATGAGCGCGATGGCGTCACCCAGGAAATGCGTGATACCGCCGACGGGAATCATCACGGGCCAATCGTGCACCAGATGGCCGATGAGATTCTTGCCGGGAATATCCTCAGCGGTGAGCACACAAATCACGCCGGGGAGGGCCTGCGCGCGGGAGGCATCAATCGAGAGCACGCGCGCGCGGGGATATTTGCTGCGAACGGCGGAGCCATAGCACATTTTGTCGGGATAATAATCATCCGGATATTTACCATAGCCCAGAACCTTTTCTGCAACATCCAGCCGTTGCACGCGTGAGCCGATTTTCCAGTCTGTTGCGCTGGGAAGGGGAAGCTTTCCTTCGCGCAGAATGCGCGCAGCCAGCGAGATGGCGGCAACAATTTTAACATAGCCGGTGCAGCGGCAGTAATTATTACGGATGGCAAAGCGAATCTGTGCCTCAGTTGGATCCGGACAGCGATCCAGCAGGCTTTTTGCGCACAGCACCATGCCGGGAATGCAGAAGCCGCACTGCACGGCGCCAGCCTCTCCAAAGGCGAAGGCATAGACGGTTTTTTCCCAATCGCTCAGACCTTCAACGGTCAGAATATGTCGCCCGTCGAGGCGGTCAGTGGTGGGAATGCAGGCGCGGCAGGGCTCACCGTCAATGAGCACGGTGCAGGTGCCACAGGCACCCTCACTGCATCCGTCCTTGACAGAGGTCAGATGCAGCTCGTCACGCAGGAAGCGCAGGAGCTTTTTCTTCCCGTTGACGGTGATTTCCTTGCCGTTGAGATAGAATGTTGCCATATGGCAGGGCCCCCTTCGATTTTTGTGCAGAAAACACAAACAGGGTCAGAATAATACATTCCGACTATAAGCGCATTATACAAAAAGATTCTCTGTTCTGCAAGCAGAACAGAGAATCTTTTTCCACAAATCCGGCAGGGATGGGTGGATTAGTCGTCCATGGAGTTGATAAGGGGGTATCGGAAAAGCAGCGTACCATCGAGCGCGTAGTAGGAGCAGGAGAAGGCGTCGGTGCAACATAGGCGGTCGCCAATGCGCTCCAGACTGGCAAAGGAGGTGGTCGGGATGGTCAAAAGCGGCGTCAATTCCATATCATAGACTGTCACCTGCCCGGGCGCTGCGAGATAAAGCAGATTGCTGCCACCCAGACAGTCCGGCAGTATGCTCAGATACCCATCTCCGCGCAGCAGCTCTGCGCCATCCGCGCGCCGGAGAATAAAGGAGAGCTCTGTGGTTTCCGGATGACAGGAGCGAATGGTGAAATAATCCTGCCCATCCAGAGAATCGACAAACTCATAATCCTCAACGGAAAGCGTCTCCGTCTGATCGCTGTTCACGTCGTAGAGCACACAGCCGTCTGCGCGACGATCCAGGAAAATGCCACTGTGCGTCAGACGCAGATAACGGCTGTCAACGGGGCCGCCGTAGAGCAGCGTGCCATCTGGATCATAGTAGCTGGTGGTGGTTTCGCCATAGATGCAGAAGCCGTAGGGGGCGCTGCTTCCGATGCGACTGTCGAAGGCGTAAAGCCCCGTAGAGCTGCGTTCGAGGTAGTAGCTGTCCGGTTCTGATTCGATCAGCGTGTGGCCGTCGGTGTCGATGACCAGATGCTTTTTCGTTGCGGCATCGACGACAATGGCGTTGCCCTGGTAGAAAGACTCGACATAGCTGTAGCCGTCGCAGACGACCCTGCCGCTGCGGTCAATAAAAGAAAAGGTGTCGTCCGAATTCAGAACGGCGGCGCGCCCATCCGAGAAGGGATAGGCCTGTCTGTAAGGCCCTAAAACCACCTCTCCGGACAGATCGACGAAGAAATAGGCATAAAGCTCCTGCACCTCCGGCGAACCATCGGCAGCATAATAGTAGGAATCCCGATTGGCAGCGACGCTTTCGTCGGTTACTGTAAGCGTGAGAAGCAGCAGCTCCTCGCCATAGGTAACATCCCAGCAGTAAGACAGACGATCCGCGCAGGCAAGCTCCTCTGAGTGCAGCAGCAGCGAGCCATCGGGCGCAAAAAGGTCAAAGCGGAAGCTGTTGCCGCAGTCCTCAATAGCGATGACGTGGCCGTCGTATCCATAAACAGAGGAATAGATGCAATCCGTGACATAGCGTCCATCCAGACTGGCGATTGCATAGGTGGAAAAACCGCTGTAGTCGTCTGTGTCGAACGGCGTATCGCGGGAGAGCAGCCAGAAGGGAAGCGGCTTCTGCCTGAGGACATCGGAGATGATGCGAATGCTGCTGTAAACCGGGTCAAGCACTATGCGGCCATTGCGGTCGGTCATGCCATAAAGGTAACCGACAGGACTGGCATAGCCCTCCGCAGTGCCCTGCGCCAGTGTGCTGCCGGCGAAGGGATAAAGCAGACCATAGTCCTCGCGCGCCTCCAGTGTGGAAATGTGTGTCTGCGTCAGGCGGGAAAAGAGAGGGGAGAGTGCGTCGCCCGCCGTGTAGGCGGAGTAGTCCGTTGTGACATGGAAGCCACCCTGCGTTATGGAGTCCGTATGCGTGGGAGGCGCAGCCTGCGGCAGAGCACAGCCGTTCAGCAGCAGGGTCAGGAGCAGCAGTATGGATAACAGACGCTTCATGACGCCTCTCCCACATCCAGCACGGAGACGTAGCCCTCCGCCGCCAGAAGACGCTGACCCTCCGCAGTCATCAGCCAGTCGTAGAGAATCCGGTTTGGGGCGTCTGCGGCGGCGCTGGACGGAATGGCACAGTAGTAGGCGTTCAGGTGCGGATAGGAGGCGTCGCGGATGGTTTCGGCGCTGGGGCTCACACCGTCAATGCTGAGAATCTTCAAGCCCTGCGCCATCTGCATATCATTGGCGTAGTAATAGACCGAGTAGCCAATGGCATTTGCCGTGTTGTCATAGCTCTTGACGGCCGCCATCAGCATACCCATGCTGCCAACGATATATTCAGCCGGGGCCTCCTGCATGGGCAGGTCGCCCATGACCAGCTTGCGCATCAAAGCCTGGGAGCCTGCGTCGGCGTTGCGCTGAAAGGCCTGAATCGGTGCGTCGTTGCCGCCAACCTCGCGCCAGTTCGTGATCTCGCCGGAGTAGATTTTGCGAAGCTGCTCGGTGGTCAGATTGTTCACCGGGTTGTCCTCGTTCACGACAAAAATCAGCGCATCCGAAGCAATGGCTTCGATGTCGGCGCTGAACTGCGCCTCCTTCATCTCATCATAAACGGCGGCATTGGGCTCACCGACGATCAGAAGATCACAGTAGCCGTTCATCAGGTTGCGGAAGGACTGTGTGGTTCGGTTAAACTGAACCAGATCGGAGACAGACTGGCGATCCTCTCCAAGCAGCACGCTGGCGATTGCCTGACCGAGAGGAACCATGGAGGTGGATCCGTCCATGCGTGGGAAGTTTTCGCGTGTAAAGGTGAAATCTGTGGGAAGCTCGCTGTCCGTGTCCGGCTCCAGGGGCGGAAGGGCAGGGGTCGTGCAGCCAACCAGCAGCGCAAGGATGAGAATCACAGGCAGCAGAAATCGAAATCGCTTCATAATGAAATACTCCTTTCAGATTGTACATAGCATCAGACGCTGCAAATGGAAATCAGTTCCGTCTTTCTTTCAGATATTCCATTGCCAGGCGATAGCCGGCAAAGCCCTGCCCCTCGAAGGATTTTTCGCAGGCAAGAGCGGTGTAGGAAATGCGGCGGAAGGGCTCCCGTTCACTGATTGCCGTCAGATGTACCTCGACAGCCGGAAGCGCAACGGCCTTCAGCGCATCCAGGATGGCAACGGAGGTGTGGGTGTAGGCGGCCGGATTGAGGATAATGCCATCAAAGACACCGTAGGCCTCCTGAATCCAGTCAACAAGCGTCCCCTCGTGATTGCTCTGCCGGACGTCGATCTGACAGCCCAGCGCGTCGGCGCTGGAACGAAGATAGCGCAGCAGCGCGGCATAGTCCTGCGTCCCGTACAGCTCCGGCTCACGCAGACCGAGAAGATTCAGATTGGGGCCATTCAGAATCAGCAGCTTCATATCCTGCCCTCCCTTCTGCTTTGCAGAGTGCGCAGAATCTCCTGCACACAGGCGTCAATTGTGCCGGTATTCTGGACACTGAAATCGGAAAGAGATTTGTAACAGGGCTTCCTTTCCTCGTAAAGCGTGCACAGTGTACGGCGCAGACTGAGCGGCCGCCCAGCAGTTTCCAGTTGCTCCAGCGGCCGCTGAATCCAGACAATGCAGGCGTTCTGGCGAAGGAGGGGCGCGTTCTCGCGTCGCGTGACGCAGCCGCCGCCGGTGGCGATGACTGCGCCGGAATGTGCGCCAAGCTTGGCCAGAACAGCCGTTTCCCTGTCGCGGAAGGCATCCTCACCCGCGCGGAGCAGATAGTCGGAGGCCGAACAGCCGAGCTGCTGAGAGAGCTGCGTGTCGGAGTCGAAGAAGGGACGGCGCATGGCCTGCGCCAGCGCGCGCCCAATCGATGTCTTGCCGCAGCCCGGCATACCGATGAGCACGATGCTCTGCATCTGTAGCCGCATCTGCGACAGAAGCCGGTCGCAGATGTTGTCAGATATAGCTTGACCCGTGAAGCGCTCAGCAGCACATTTTGCCTGCCGCACCAGCATCGCGAGGCCATTTTCATATCGTATGCCGCGCGCCTCGGCGTCCAGAAGAAGCTGCGTCCGCGCCGGATTATAGATCAAATCCAGCACACAGCGGCAATTTGGCAGCGCGGAAAGATCAATCAGGCGCCTGCCGTTGTCCGGATACATGCCGACCGGTGTCGCGTTGACCAGCAGCACAGCGTCGGCATACTGCGGCAGGGAATCAAAATGCTGTGCACCCCTTCGGGAGAGCACAGTAACCTGCGCCCCGAGGTCGCGCAGGACAGCCTGAACGGTTCGGGATGCGCCGCCGTCTCCGAGAACCACGGCGCGCTCTCCCGGCTGAATGCGGCCGTTTCGCTCCAGCAGCCAGAGAAAGCCGTCATAATCGGTGTTGTCGCCATAGAGCGACCCGTCGGGGCGACGGAGCAGCGTGTTGACGCTGCCGGTGCGCGCAGCGACCGCCGAAAGGGCGGCGCAGTATGGAATGACGGCCTGCTTGTAGGGAATGGTGACATTCAGCGCATCAAATGACCCGGTATGCAGGAAGTGCTCCAGCTCGGAGGGCGCAACCTCGAAGCAGTCGTAGCGATAATCTGCCAGGTGTGCATGAAGCTGGGGGGAGTAGCTGTGTGTCAGGTGCGCACCCAGAAGCCCGCAGCGCAGCCGTTGCTGCTGCGCCTGCTGGTAGGCGCGGCTGAGGGAAAACAGCTCGCGGTACCAGGCTTGCAGATATGGACGGAGCGCGGGCTCGACCGCATGAGAAAGGCTGTCCAGCTTTTCCTGCTCGCGCGCAGGCTGATAGATGGGCAGGCCGCGCGCCTGCTTGTAGTCGGCAATGGCGGCGCAGACCTGCATCCGCGTCTGAAAGAGGCGAAGCAGCTCCTCGTCAATGGCATCAATTTGTGCGCGGTAAGAAACTAAATCCATTTGCGTCCCTCCAGAATGGCATCCATGATCGCAATGGCGGCGGCAGCCTCCACACAGGGCAGGGCGCGCGGCACAATGCAGGGATCGTGACGTCCGTGCAGCGAGAGCGTGACCGGCGTATTGCCGTCGGCAAGGCGGATGCTTTCCTGCGGCAGTGCGATGGAGGGCGTTGGCTTCATTGCAACGCGGAACAGAATCGGCATACCGGTGCTGATGCCGCCAAGAATGCCGCCTGCGTGGTTGCTGCGGGTGGAGACAGTGCCGTCTTCGCTGACGCAGTAGGAATCATTGTGCTGGCTGCCGCGCATGGCGGCGCAGGAAAATCCACTGCCGAATTCGACGCCTCTGACGCCGGGAATCCCAAAAAGAATCTGTGCAAGCCGGCTTTCCAGACCATCAAACATGGGCTCGCCGCAGCCGGCCGGCAGACCAACCGCTGCGCATTCGATGCAGCCGCCGACGGAGTCTCCGACGGCACGGGCGGCATCTATTTCATGCAGCATGGCTGGCCAGACGGTGGCATCCAGCGTATTGCCTGTCAGGGGCAGGGTGGGTGCAAGAGGGTCAAAGACGATGTCGTGGATGCTGCCGATCTGCGCAATGTGTGCGCCAATCCGGATGCCCTGCCGGGAGAGCCATTGCAGGCACAGCCCACCGGCGATGCAGAGTGGCGCGGTCAGTCTGCCGGAGAAATGGCCGCCACCGCGCCAGTCAGCCTGCGCATCATATTTTACCCGGGCGGGATAATCCGCGTGAGAGGGACGGGGGATGTCCGCAAGCGCCGCGTAGTCCGCAGAATGGGCGTCGCGGTTGCGGATGATTGCGGTAATTGGCGCGCCGCAGGTGTGCCCCTCATGAAGCCCGCTGAGAAACTCCGGCACATCCGGTTCCTGGCGGGCAGAATGATAGCTGCGCTGGCCGGGGGCGCGCCGCAGCAGAAAGGCCTGCAAAGCCTCCAAATCCGGTGAGAAGCCGACAGGAAAGCCGTCGATACAGACGCCGATGGCCGGGCCGTGTGACTGGCCAAATATATGAATCCTCAGTGCACTTCCAAAGCTGCTGCTCATGCGGGTATCATCCTTCCTTTAATTGTGCCAGGTCTGCCCAGAAGCCGGGGTAGGACTTCCGGACGGCATCTGCGCCAGTCAGGTCTATGGGGTGGGGACAAACGCCGGAGGCAATGCCGGCGAGCATGGCGATGCGGTGGTCGTTACAGGCTGCAACGCTGCCACCGGACAGCCCGGTTCCGTGGATGAAAAGACCATCGTCCAGTATTTCAGCCTGACCGCCCAGCGAACGAAGCAAAGCGGCGACGCTGGACAGACGGTCGCTCTCCTTCAGACGCAGGCGCGCTGCACCGGTAATCTGCGTTACGCCATCTGCGCAGGCTGCAACCAGAGCCAGCGGCGGAACAAGATCCGGAATATCTGCTGCGTTCAGAGAAATGCCGCGCAGCGGTGCGGGGGAGACTGTGACGCGATCCGCAATCTGCACCACCTGCGCGCCGAATCGACGCAGAAGCGCGGGCAGCACCCGGTCGCCCTGCGGAGAGTCGGCGGAAAGCCCGCTGACGCAGATAGGGGCGGAGACGGCTCCGGCGCAGAGCCAGAAGGCCGCATTGGACCAGTCACCCTCCACGCGCAGCGCGTGCGCAGGCGCGTGATAGCTTTGTCTGCCGGGAATGTGCCAGGAGGCGGAATGTGAAGCAATCCGGATTCCCCAGCCTGCGAGAGTGCGCGATGTCAGCTCGACATAGCCTGCGGAATGCAGAGGGGTGGTGAGCCGCACTTCGGAGGGCTCAGCGCACAGGGGAAGAGCCAGCAGAAGGCCGGAGAGAAATTGTGAGGAAATGTCGCCTGCGAGCGGGAACAGACCGCCGCGCAATTGCCCGGTGCAGTGCAGCAGATCGCGCGCAGGGCGGGTGATGGTGCAGCCATGCGCGCCGAGCGCGTCGCAGAGCGGCTCCATCGGGCGTTCGGGCAGACGGCCGCGCAGATGAAAGGTAATGTCCGCGCCGAGTGCCGCAGCAACAGGAAGCAGAAAGCGCAGCGTGCTGCCGCTTTCTCCGCAGCAGCAGTGAATCGGGCCGCTGCGCAGGCGGATGGGATGAATCTGGAAGCAGCCGTCTGCATCCTGACAGGTGGCGCCAAGCGCCTCCAGGCAGGAGAGCGTGGCGGCAATATCCTCTGCGGGGGATTGGCAGAGGATGCGGCTTGGCCGATCCGCAAGCGCGGCACAGATTAGCAGACGGTGCGCGTGTGACTTGGAAGCAATAGCCGGAATGTGGCCGCAAATCGGGTGTGGGTTCAGAAGCATATCAGAGCCCTGCCTCAATGATGCAGCGCAGCCGCTCCAGGGAAACCGCCTCGAGTGTACACTGACCGATTGCGTGTGGCACGACGAGCGTAATGCCGTCGCTGCTGCGCTTCTTGTCAGAAAGTGCGGCAGTGCAGAGCTGCGCCGCGCTGTATTGCGTGCGCAGGGGCAGAGAGAACTGTTGCAGCAGCGCCTCAACAGCGGCACTGTCGCGGCAAAGGCTGCGCGAAAAAACAGCCAGTCCGATTGCCACCGCGCAGCCGTGCGGGATGCTGTAGCCGCTGAGCTGCTCAATGGCATGCGCGACGGTGTGGCCGAGATTCAGCAGTCTGCGTCTGCCGTGGTCATGCGCATCCTCTGCTATGAGCTGCGCCTTGATGGAAAGACAGCGAAGAATCACGGTCTCCCGGTCAAAATCGCTGCCGTGCGCGCGCAGATGGGAGAAGAGCTGCGGGTCAGCCAGAATCGCATATTTGATGACCTCCGCGCAGCCGTCGCGCAGACAGGCCGCAGGCAGGGTGTCCAGAAGCTGCGGATCACACAGAACCATGGCGGGCTGATGCACCGCGCCGACAAGATTCTTGCCCGCCGGGAGATCCAGTCCGGTCTTGCCGCCCACGGCGGCGTCCACCATGGCCAGCAGTGTGGTTGGTACGATGACCCAGCGAAGGCCGCGCAGATAGGTCGCCGCAGCGAAGCCGGCGAGGTCACTGACGACACCGCCGCCGAGTGCAAGAATGGTGTTGGCGCGGGTCAGGTGCTTTTGGGCCAGAAGCTGCAAAAGCTGCGTATAGCTTTGCAGATTTTTGGATGCTTCTCCTGCAGGAAGGGAAAAGCTGGACACCTGAAAGCCAGCCGCCGTCAGGCTGTCACAGAGGCGGGAAAGGTAAAGTGGAGCCACATTGCTGTCCGTGACCACAAAAACCTGCCCCTGTGCCAGCGTGGACAGTTCCGCACCTACCTGAGAAAGAAGACCGCGTGCGATTTTAACCGGATAGCTGGGGACGGTCTGGATGGTTAAGGTCTGCATAACGCGCTCCCTTCCTACAGCGCGGCCGCGCGCACCGCGCGGATTTTCTGTGCCAGTGCGGAAAAGGTATCAGGCAGCAAAGCCTGCGCACCGTCGCAAAGCGCGTGCATGGGATCGTCGTGTACCTCCAGCATGATGCCGTCCGCGCCGCAGGCTGCGGCGGCCAGAGCCATCGGCGGCGTCAGTGTGGCCCGACCGGTGGCATGACTGGGGTCTGCGATGACGGGCAGATGAGAAAGCTCGTGCAGCGCGGGAATTGCGCACAAATCCATGGTGTTCCGGCTATAGGTATCAAAGCTGCGGATGCCCCGTTCGCAGAGGATGACCTGCTCATTGCCGGAGCTGAGCAGATATTCCGCGCTCAGCAGCAGCTCGTTGAGCGTGCAGCCAATGCCGCGCTTGAGCAGGACGGGTCTACGGCAGCGGCCCAGCTCCTTGAGCATCTCAAAATTCTGCATATTGCGCGCGCCGACCTGAATGACATCAATGTCGGCAAAATCGTCCAGTTGGGAGATGGCGGTCAGCTCACTGACAAGCGGCAGACCGGTGAGCTTCTTTGCTTTGGACAGCATGCGCAGGGCTTCAGTGCCAAGCCCCTGAAAGGCATAGGGAGAGGTGCGTGGCTTGAAGGCACCGCCGCGCAGCAAATCCGCCCCGGCCTCCTTGACGCGCATGGCGATGCGGAGAAGCTGCTCCTCACTCTCCACTGCGCACGGCCCTGCGATGAGACAAAAATGGCCGTTACCGATTTCCCGATCCCCGATTTTTACGCTGCTGCTGTCCGGGTGATTCCTGCGACTGCTGCGCAGGAAGGGCTCTGTGATTGGCCGGACAGATTCCACAATATCCATGCTGCGCAGCAGCGCCGGATCGACGCAGGTGGTATCCCCCACAAGACCGAGAACCGTATGCGTAAGTCCCTGCGAGATATGCACCTGCAGGCCCTTTTCCTGAAGCCAGCGAACCAGGCGCTCGAGCGGCTCCGGCGCAGCGTCCTGTCTGATGACTGTAATCATTTCTGTAATGCCCCTTTGTGTATGATAAAGCTGCACGAATCCTTCGATCCGTGCAGCAGGAAGTCAGAAAGTGTATGCCGGTTGGGTTGCAGCACGAACTGCTATTAGGAATAGCGACAGACTGCAAATTGCGATGCGTATGAAATAACAGAAATATTATAACATGCGGACGCGGTGTTTTCAAGTGGTGATTTTGGAGGAAAATCAGTCGCAGGTGGAGGGGGCAGTGCGGTCAGGCGCATTATAAAGCGGCCGAATCTTCGTGCGATAAAGGGTCAGCAGCATGATGAGCGAGACAATCAGCGACATGATCTCGGCAATCGGGAAGGCGAACCAGACGACCCGCAGATTACCCGCCATTGAGAGCAGGTAGGCGGCCGGAATCAGAACCACAAGCTGACGCGCAACCGAAACAATCAGGCTGTAGATGCTGCGGCCAAGCGCCTGGAAAACACCGCCGAAGATGATGCACACACCAGCAAAGGCGAAGGGCAGGCACAGTGTGCGCAGCGCGGGAATACCTGCCGCAAGCATGTCAGCGTTCGCGTTAAAAATACGCAGAAGCGGTTGCGGCAGAAGCATGAAGACCGCCATGCCAATCAGCATCAGGGAGCAGGAACCGATTGCACCGGCCTTGATCGTCTGCATGATACGCTTGGGCTTGCGCGCGCCATAGTTATAGGCTGCAATGGCAAGCACGGCATTGTTGATGCCAAAGACCGGCATAAAGACAAAGCTCTGGAGCTTATAGTAGGCGCCAAAGACTGCTGTGCCCAGCTCACCCATACCGACCTCGATTGCCTCAAAGCGCATCAGCACCTTGTTGAACAGGTAGTACATGACAGAGCCGACAGCAACCATGACGACAGAGGGAATTGCAATGCCGAGAATCTGCCCCATCTGACGACCGCTGGGACGCATTCCGCGCAAATGAAGCTGCACGTCCGGATTCTTGCGCTGATTCAGAATCAGGGCGAGAATTGCGGCGGCAATCTGGCCGATAACGGTGGCAACTGCGGCGCCGGCAACCTCCATGCGCGGGAAGAAGCCAATGCCGAATATCAGCATGGGGTCAAGGATAATGTTGATGATGGCGCCAAGACCCTGTGTGAACATGGTGTAGATGGTGCGTCCGGTTGCCTGCAAAAGCCGCTCAAAGAAAACCTCCAGGAAAACGCCGAAGGAAAGAACGGTGATAATTTTGATGTACTGCGTGCCGTAGGCGATGACGGCCTCATTGTGCGTCTGAGAGCGCATGAAGGTCTCGGCGCAGAACACGCCAAAGAGGGCGCACAGCAGCATGGAAAGGAAAGCCAGCAGCAGGCCGTTGAAGGCATAGCGATTGACCGCCTTCTGATCGCGCTCACCCAGCGCTCTGGAGAGCAGCGCATTCACACCGACGGCGATACCGGTTGCCAGACCGATCATGATATTCTGAACGGGGAAGGCGAGGGAAACGGCGTTCAGCGCGTCCTGATTGACATCGGAGATGTTGGAGACGAACATACTGTCCACAACATTATAAAGTGCCTGCACCAGCATGGAAATGGCCATGGGCAGGGCCATCTGGAACAGGAGCTTGCCGACCGGCATGGTGCCCATTTTGTTTTCTTTCAAGCTTGACATGTTATCTCTCTCAATCCTAAGTAATAATAAAGCAGGTGCTATTATAAGAGCGCTACAGGAAAAAAGCAAGAGCGGATCGGTGGGTTATGCATTTTTTATTTGACGCAGAGGAAATACAGAAGCATCAGCAGGCCAAGTCCGATGCGATACCAGCCAAAGACGCTGAAATCATGCTTCTGAATGTAGCCGATCAGGAATTTGATCGCAAGCACGGAAACAATGAAGGCGACGAGCATTCCCAGAAGCAGAACGGCAAGCTGCGTGCCGGAAAACGCCAGCCCGAAGTCAAAGAGCTTGAGCGCAGATGCGCCGAACATCACCGGAATGGCCAGATAGAAGGTATATTCCGCCGCCAGCTCGCGGGACGCGCCAATGAGAATGCCGCCGAGAATGGTTGCCCCGGAGCGCGAGGTGCCGGGCACCAGCGCAAGCACCTGGAAAATGCCGATGAGCGCGGCGTCTGTCCAGCGCAGACTGCGGATACTCCGAATGCGGGGACTGCGCCGGCGATTGTAGCGCTCGATAAACAGAAAGGCCACACCATAAACAATGAGCATTGCGGTGACGACATAGGGATTATAAAGGTGCTGATCCATCCAGTCGTCAAGCGGCAGACCGATGAGAATGGTCGGGAGACAGGAAACCGCGATTTTCAGCCACATGACAATCCGGTCCATGTAGCAATAGCGGTCGCAGAAGTGCTGCAAACCGGCGACGGCGCGGTTGCTGCTCTGCTCGGCAAACCAGGAGCGGCTGGCCTGCTTTGCGCGCGTGTGGAAGGGCCAGATTTTGCGGAAGTAGAGGAACAGAACGGCAAGAATTGCCCCCAACTGAATGACAACGGTGAACATGGTCATAAATTCCGCAGTCAGCACCGGGTGATTCTCCGTTTTCCAAAGGGCATCGACCAGAATCATGTGGCCGGTGCTGCTGATGGGCAGCCATTCCGTGACGCCCTCCACGATTCCAAGAACAATTACTTTTAACCAGTCCAGAAAGCTCATGCACATAACCTCGTTTCAGTGATTCTTATGCAGCAGCAGGGAAGTGTATTCGTCCTGCCAGTCCATTGCAAATAGAATTCGACACTATTATACTGCGGATACTGCATTTTTGCAAGAAATATTAGCGATATCTCATCCGGCAGGATTGCAAAACGGGGTCTGCTTTGCTATAATATATAATAAAATGCGTTACTATGGACTTTTTTGCACAAAGGGTGGAAATCATATGGAATCGATCAAGAGCTTTCGTGAGCTGGGAGTCAGCGAAGAAATCCTCGCCGCGCTGGAGAAGCAGGGAGTAGCCGCGCCGACCAGAGTGCAGGAGGAGGCCATCCCTCCGCTGCTGGCCTGGCGGGATGTTATAGCCAAGGCCCCGACCGGAACGGGCAAGACCTTTGCCTTTGGTATTCCGATGCTGGAGCATGTGGATGTCTCAATTGAGGCGGTGCAGGGCCTGATTCTGGCGCCGACGCGGGAGCTGGCGCTGCAAATCGGTGAGGAGCTGCGCGGGCTGCTCAGCAATCACAGCAGGGAGATTCGGGTCGCAGTGCTCTACGGCGGGCAGCGCATGGAGCCGCAGATTAAGAGCCTGCGGCTCAACCCGCAGATTGTGGTCGCCACGCCGGGCCGCCTGATGGATCATTATAACAGAAAAAACATCCGCTTCGATCAGATCCGCACGGTTGTGCTGGATGAAGCAGACCGTATGCTGGACATGGGCTTTTTCGATGACGTGACCGCAATCCTGAACAGAATCCGCAACCGCGTGAACCTGGGCCTGTTTTCTGCGACAATATCGCAGGAGGTCATGACCGTGAGCTGGATGTATCAGCGCGACGAGGTGGAGATCACCGTTGCGCCGACCGAAGAAAGCAAGCCGGATATTGACCAGTATTCCATCACGGTGCCACGTCTGGAAAAGACGGACGCCATGCTGCGCATTCTCCGCTCCGGCGCGTTCGAGCGCGTGATTGTCTTCTGCAACACCAAGGTCAAATGCCAGAGCCTGAGCGACGATCTGCGCCGCGCCGGTATCACGGCCGACTGCCTGCATGGAGATATCAAGCAGGCGACGCGTGAGCGTACCATGGCTGCCTTCCGCAGCGGCAGACTGCCGGTACTCATAGCAACGGATGTTGCCTCCCGCGGCATCGATGTGGACGATGTGGATGGCGTCATCAACTTCGATGTGCCGGAGGAAAACGAATACTATATCCACCGGATTGGCCGAACCGGGCGCGCGCGCAAGAAGGGCATTTCCTTCACGCTGATTGGCTCCTTCCCGGAAAAGGCCAAGCTGGATGAGATTGCGAAGTTTTCCGGCTTTGTGATTCACCCCATGATTTTTGATGAGTATGGCTGCCTGGTGCCTGCGCCGGAGGAGCCCAGACCGCAGCCGCGCCGCAAATTCTGATGCAGAAGCGGGAAGAAACCCTCCTGCTGCTGCGCTGTGCGCTGGGGGAGAGCATTCAGCCGCTCTCAGAGACCGAATACGGCCAGCTTGCGCTGCGGATGGAGCTGCTGCGGCAGGAAACGCCGGATGCAGAACTGGATGCCGCCTGTCTGCGCAGGCTTGGCTGCTCAGCCACCATGCAGGAGCGCATTCCGGCTCTGCTGCGTCGGCGGGAGCAGCTTGCGCGTTACCTTGCCGAGCATCCGGAGCTGTCTATCCGGACGCGAATCAGCGCGGGCTTCCCGCAACGCCTGCGGCGGCTGGGGGAGCGCTGCCCGGCGGCGCTATTTCTGAAGGGAGATGTGACATTGCTGCAAACGCCCTGTATTTCCCTGGTTGGCTCACGCTGCATTGCGCCGGCGAACCGTGCCTTTGCCGCAGCGATTGGTGTGCAGGCGGCGCGCGAGGGCTATACGCTCGTTTCCGGCGGCGCCAGCGGCGCAGACCGCGCGGCGCAGGACGCCTGCCTACGAGCCGGTGGACGGGTTATCTGCGTGGTGCCGGATGCACTGATCGACCACCCTGCCCATGCGCGTGTGCTGTTTTGCAGTCTGGAGGGCTATGACCTGGCCTTTACCGCTGCGCGCGCCCTGCAACGCAACGGTGTTATTCACGCGCTCGGAGAGAAGACCTTCGTGGCGCAGAGTGATTTTGCGCGCGGTGGAACCTGGTCGGGTACGACTGAGAATCTTCGCTGCGGTCTGTCGGAGGTCTATGTCTATGATGACGGCAGCGCTGCCGCCGCCCACTATGCGCACTCTGGCGCGGTGTTGCTGGCGGCTGCACCGCAGAATATTGCGGTCCTGGGGCCGGATGAATTGTCCATTTTCGATTATAATTTGCAGAGCAAGCGAAAAATGTAAATTTTCAGTTGATTTTGACAAAGCAATACGTTATAATCTCCGTAAGCCGCAGACAAAGCTGCGGCAAACGGAGGTTATTCATTATGTGTGGAATTGTTGGCTATATTGGCAAGCAGCAGGCTGCGCCGATTCTTCTGGACGGCCTGTGCAGACTGGAATACCGCGGATATGATTCGGCTGGCCTGTGCGTCTATCACGAGGGACGCTTTCAGTTGGAGAAGGCAAAGGGCAGACTCTCCGTTCTCTCACAAATTACCGATGATGGCGCAGCGCTCAGCGGAACAACCGGCATCGGCCATACCCGCTGGGCAACGCATGGCGCGCCCTCGCGCGAGAATTCGCATCCCCACTTATCCAGCAATGGGAGAATCTGCCTGGTACACAATGGCATTATTGAGAATTACCTGCCGCTGCGTGAGTTCCTCCAGGGGCAGGGGAAGACCTTTGCTTCTGACACGGACACGGAGGTTGCGGCGAATCTGATTGAGCTGCATTATGAGGCCTGCGGCGATCTGCTGCTGGCGATTCGCACGGCAGCCTCGGAAATGACCGGCAGCTATGCGCTGGGCATTCTCTGCGTGGACTGCCCGGAGCGCATGGTTGCAATTAAAAAGGACAGCCCACTGATTTTTGGCTTTGGAGAGGGCGAAAACTTTATTGCCTCCGATGTGGCGGCCATTCTCAAGCATACCCGCAGGGTGGCCTACCTGAACGACGGCGATATGGTGGATTTCAATGCCGACGGCGCAGCCTTTTACAATACCCTCGGTGAGCCGATTGAGAAGAAGCTCGAGTGGATCACCTGGGAGCTTTCTGCGGCGGAAAAGGGCGGCTATCCGCACTTCATGCTTAAGGAGATTCATGAGCAGCCCCGCGCTCTGCGCGATACCATCCATCCGCGCATTCAGAATGGGCGCGTGGTGCTGGATGACGTGCAGCTCGATGCGCAATATCTGCGCAAAATCCGCCGCATCTACATTGTGGCCTGTGGCTCATCCTATTATGTCGGCTGCGTCGGAAAGTATATCATTGAAAAGACCTGCCGCATTCCCGTTGAGCCGATGATGGCCTCTGAGTTCCGCTATTCTGCGCCGGTTCTGGGGGATGACACGCTGGTTGTCATTATCAGTCAGTCCGGTGAGACGGCAGATACCCTCGCGGCGCTGCGCGAGGCGAACGCACTTGGCGCGCGCACGCTGGCCATCGTCAATGTTGTCGGCTCTGCCATCGCAAAGGCGGCGCACGACGTGATCTACACCTGGGCGGGCCCCGAGATCGCTGTTGCGACGACCAAGGCATACTCAACGCAGCTTGCGGTGATTTCCATGCTGGCGATGTATATGGGCGATTGCCTCGGCACGCTCTCACAGCAGGAATATGCAGCGATGCTGGAGGCGCTGAACCGGCTGCCGGATCAGGTTGCGCAGGTGCTCAGTGAGCAGAGCGTGCAGCGCATTCAGCAGTATGCTGCCGAATACTGCAACCGTCACGATGTGTTCTTTATCGGCCGGAATATGGACAGCGCGACCTGCCTGGAGGGAAGCCTGAAGCTGAAGGAAATTGCGTATCTGCACTCGGAGGCCTATGCCGCCGGTGAGCTGAAGCATGGCCCGATCTCTCTGATTGAGGATGGCACGCTGGTGGTTGCACTGGCGACGAATCCGGAGCTGTTTGAGAAGATGATGTCTAACGTCAAGGAGGTCAAGGCGCGTGGGGCTATGGTGCTCGCCTTGACCACAGAGGCCATGGAGCAGGAGCTGTCCCAGACGCTTTCGCATTATCTGGTGGTTCCGGCGACGCATTCGGTGCTTCAGCCGAATCTGAACGTGGTGCCCTTGCAGCTATTCGCCTATTATATGGCGCTCAATCGCGGATGCGATGTGGATAAGCCCAGAAATCTGGCCAAATCGGTCACAGTCGAGTAAAAAAGCGAAGAAGCCGCGGGAGAAAGCATCTGCTTTCTCCCGCGGCTTCTTCGGCGCTCAGCGCAAAGCCTGCGCAGCATAGTAGTCATAATACTCTGCGGCGCTGTGAAAGGCGACATTTTTGAAATCATTCAGGCAAATGTCTGCCCAATAGTGCTGCTGGGTCAGCGGATCACGAATCTCAGCAATCAAACAGAGCTGATCGTGCTCATTATAATATAGGGCATGGCACTGTCCAGACGCGCGGCAGACAGCGCGTCCGAGAAGGCCTGCATGGTCAGCTCGCGGTTATCCGCGTGGAATAGCTGCGCCGTATTTCCGTTTTTCAGAAACCAGGAGCCGCTTTGCCCCGCAATTGCGCAGGAAGCCAGATTCTCCACACCGCTGATTTTGGAGGAGGTATAGACCGTCTCGTGCGTCAGCGGCTCGTGGCGGGTCACAGAGATGTTGTAGACTGAGCAGTAGGTATAGCCGGTTTCACCCGCGCCGGGCACATTGCTGCTGCCCCAGCCCATGACAACCAGGCTGAGCACATCGCCCTTCACAGCCCACTTATAGTCAATTCTGCGGCATGGCGGTGCGGCGTCCGACGAGGCGGGATCTGCCTCCGTCAGTGGCAGATAGGTATCGCGAATCTCCTCGTTGATTTCCTGCACATCTTCACCGGGCATGTCAATGGCCGGGATTTCATAGTGAGAGGGCAGATCCTCGGCAGACGCAGAGCTCTTGTGTGTGTAAACCCGCGGCATGTGCTTCTCCTCCGGCGGTGCTTCCGTGGCGGCATCTGTTCCGATCAGCGCATCCCACAGGAAGGACTCCAGACGGTTTGAGGCATCCGTCACGCAACAGCCGCTCAGACTCAGCAGCAGAGCGGGCAGCAGCAAAACAGCAAGCAGACGTTTCATTGGAACGACTTCCTTTCTCTGATATTCTTGTGGCCGCACTAATCGGTGCGGATGATAGTCCATTTCATATATCCAGACGCAAAAGAAGGCGAAAAGTTTCATTGCTTTTGCTGAAAAATAAAAATGAAAGATAAAATACCAGCTTAACCGTGCGGTTGCCAGTCCAGACTGCGGCTGACGGCGCGGGCCCAGGCTTCGCGTCCGGCCTGGCGGGTCTGCGCGTCCATCTGCGGGGTGAAGCACACATCGCAGTGCCACAGCGCCCGAAGCTGCTCCAGACTGCTCCAGAATCCGACGGCAAGACCGGCAAGGCAGGCTGCGCCAAGCGCGGTGGTTTCCCGGATGGCGGGGCGATAAACAGAAGCATTCAGAATGTCAGCCTGAAACTGCATCAGGAAGGCGTCACGGCTGGCTCCGCCATCGACCTTCAGGCTGCGCAGTGATATGCCGGTGTCTCTTTCCATCGCATCGACCAGCTCCATACTCTGGTAGGCGATGGACTCCTGCGCAGCGCGGACAATATGCTCCGGCTTTGTTCCGCGTGTGATACCGACAATCGCACCTCTGGCGTACATATCCCAGTGGGGGGCGCCGAGTCCGGTGAAGGCCGGGACAAAATAGACACCGTTTGTTGAGGCAACACTCTGCGCGCAGCGCTCGGCATCCTGGGTCTGCGCAATGAAGTGCATCTCGTCGCGCAGCCATTGAATGACCGCGCCGCCCACGAAAACGCTGCCCTCCAGTGCGTAGGTGATTTTTCCACCCAGACCGGCTGCAATAGTCGTGACAAGCCCATGGTGGCTGGTGTAGGGCGTGTCACCGGTGTTCATCAAGAGGAAGCAGCCGGTGCCATAGGTGTTTTTCGCCTCGCCGCGCGCAAAGCAGCATTGCCCAAAGAGCGCGGCCTGCTGATCACCGGCGATACCGGCGATGGGAATGCGATGCCCCTGAATGTTGCAATAGCCGAGAATGCCACTGCTGTCTGCGACCTCCGGAAGCATACAGAGGGGAATGCGCAGCGCAGCGGCGATGGTCGGATCCCAGCACAGATGGTGGATGTCAAAGAGCATCGTGCGCGAGGCGTTTGTGTAGTCGGTTTTATGGACAGCGCCCTCTGTGAGCTTCCAGAGCAGCCAGGTATCCACCGTTCCAAAGAGCAGCTCACCGCGCTCTGCGCGCGCCTGCGCACCGGCGACGTGATCCAGAATCCAGCGGATTTTGGTTGCCGAGAAGTAGGCATCCGGCAGCAGCCCGGTTGTGCGGCGGATGTGCGCCTCCAAGCCCTGCGCGCGCAGCGCATCGCAGATGGAGGCCGTGCGTCGGCATTGCCAGACAATTGCGTTGCAGATTGGGCGGCCGGTGTCCTTCTCCCAGACCAGCGTCGTTTCCCGCTGGTTGGTGATGCCAATGGCGGCGATCTCGGCGGGATCGATGCCGCCGCGTGTAATTGCCTCCATCATGACGCCGTATTGTCCGGAATAGAGCTCCATTGGGTCGTGCTCCACCCAGCCGGCCTGCGGATAAATCTGCGGAAACTCCTTTTGCGCCATAGAGACAATGCGCTGCGAGCGGTCAAAAATAACGGCCCGACTGGATGTTGTGCCCTGATCGAGGGCGACGATATATTGTTTCATATGTTCGCCTCCTCAGACAGCCGGGGCCTCGCTGCCGACAAATTCACGCAGCAGGGAATCCGGTGGAAGCAGACGCAGATCGACGTCCACAAGCTCCTGCATGACCAGAATCAGATCAGCCAGGGCGGAGCAGTGCGGCAGCAGACTGCGCAGCTTTTTCAGCAGCAGTGGGCGGTAGATGCCCAGCTCCGCAGAGAAAAAGGTGTCAATGGAAGCGTGTGCCATGACCTTGTAGGGCATGATGTAGCGCTGCTCACCGGCGTCTACGCGCTCCCACATGGCGAGCGTCGCGCGCATATCCCGCCCGCGCAGGCGGCTGTCGCGCAGCATCCGGCGGGAAAGGCGGATTTTGGAGGGGTGCAGAATGGTGCCATCCTGCGCGGCAATGCGTGTGCGGACGCTGACATAGAGGCGGGTGGTGTCCTCCATATGTCCGGCGACCTCCGGATTCAGCGCGTGAATGCCCTCAATGATCACAAGCTCACCGGGCTTGCGGCGCAGGGTGCGACCGTTATATTCCCGACGGCTGGTTTGAAAGTTATAGTGCGGCAGCTTCACGCGTTCGCCATGGAGCAGTTGACTGAGCTGCGCCTGAAACAGCGGAATGTCCACGCGCGACGGTGTTTCAAGATCTATTTCGTTGCGTTCCATCCGGACTATTTCCTCGGGTGTCAGGGGAGAAAACCAGTCGTCCATTTGGAGGGCGTGGGTGACAATGCCGCGGCGATCCAGTTCGCGTGCAAGAAGCCGCGCGGTTGTGGTTTTACCGGAGCCGGAGGGACCTGCAAGCAGAACGACGGGACGCGCTTCCAGATTGCTTGCGACGAGGTCTGCTGCGCGCGTCACCTGCCGGGTGTAAATGCTGCGGTCTGCCTGAAGCACGGCAGCAGGCTCCGCCTGCAAAAGGGCGCTCAATTGGTTGGTGGTCATGGTGTATTCACCTCTGATTTGGAATCTGAACTATTATATCATGCTTTTGCGGAAATGGGATGACAGAATCGTGAATTTGTAGAGGACGCCAATATTCCCGCTGCACTTTTGGCTATAATGACAGAAAATGCGCAAAGGGAAATCTGCTTCGTTCCCTTTGCGCAAGTAAGTGCATATTATGCCTGATCGGAGTTCCCGTTTTCGGATGGTGTGTCAGCGACCTTCTCCGCCTCGACGCAGGTATCGTCGTCACTGTTGGCCCAGCGATCTGCCTTCTCAGCGCCAACCTTTGCGGTCTTAATCAGGGTCCTGCCCAGATCGCGGAAGGCGTGCCCCATATCCGTGCCGGTCTTTTTCCAAGTGTCGCGTAAAGACATCGTGTCACCTCCTTCTGTGCATAGGATAGCATTTTCGAGCCGGATTGTCAATAAAAATTCACCGCTTTTGTTTGTGTGGCTGGATTTGTGTCGATTCCGGCAGAGATGCAACGTGACACCTGGATTTTGGCGCTTCCGCACAAAAACTGTGCTGTACATATTCCATTCTTCGTTAAAAGATGATAGAATAGGGGAAACAGAAGGCGAAAGGAGTGCGTTCCATGAAGAAAGTATTGCTCAAGGGTGGCACTGTGGTCAATGCCGACGGAGTCTGCGCTGCCGATGTGCTCATTGAGGGCGAGCGGATTGCCGCCGTCGCGCCGCAACTGCACTGCCCGCAGGCAGAGACGGTGGATGTCAGCGGCAGGCTGCTTTTTCCCGGCTTTATTGATGCGCATACGCATTTTGACCTGGATGTCTGCAATACCACCACGGCTGATGACTTTTCCAGCGGAAGCCGGGCTGCGCTGCTGGGCGGGACAACCATGATTCTGGACTTTGCCTGCCCGAATAAGGGCGAAACGCTGCAATTTGGGCTGGATCTCTGGCACAGGAAGGCGGATGGCCGTTGCGCCTGTGACTATGGCTTCCACATGACCATTGACGACTGGAACGCGGACATTCGCGCAGAGCTTCCGCAGATGCTTGCGCAGGGCATCAGCTCCTTTAAAATGTACACGACCTATCCGGCTATGATGCTGGATGATGCGGATCTGTTCCGCGCGCTGCGGAGTATGAAGGAGCTTGGCTGCCTGGCGGGGGTGCATTGCGAGAACGCCGGGGTGATTGATGCGCTGATTGAGGAGAGCCGGGAGGCCGGTTTCCTTTCTCCGGCGGCGCATCCGCGCTGTCGCCCGGCGGCGCTGGAGGCGGAGGCCATCGCTCGTCTGCTGAAAATTGCGTCGCTGGTGGATGTGCCGGTGATGATCGTGCATCTGTCCTCTGAGGCCGGACTGCGGGAAATTCGTGCGGCACGGGCGCAGGGGCAGAGAGTTTATGTGGAGACCTGTCCGCATTATCTGCTGCTGGATGACGCGCTCTATTCTCTGCCGGATTTTGAGGGCGCGAGGTATGTCTGCGCGCCGCCCCTGCGTCACAGGGCGGATCAGGAGGCGCTCTGGGAGGCGCTGCGCAGCGGCGAAATCCAGACGATCTCAACGGATCATTGCAGCTTTACTCTGGCGCAGAAGGCGGCCGGGCGCGACGATTTCACACGGATTCCCGGCGGAATGCCCGGCGTGGAAACGCGCGGTGTGCTGCTGTATACCTACGGCGTTGCGGCCGGTCGCATCACCGCAGAGCAGATGACGGCGCTGCTGTCGGCCAATCCTGCAAAGCTGTATGGTCTATGGCCGCGGAAGGGGCAGATTGCCGCAGGCAGCGACGCTGACCTGGTGGTCTACGATCCGCATGGTGAATCGAGAATTTCTGCCGCGACCCAGCACGCCAATGTGGACTACAGCCCCTATGAGGGCTATTCCCTTGCCGGACAGATCGATCAGGTCTGGCTGCGCGGCACACAGGCCGTCCGGGCTGGGCGGCTGTGTGTGGAAAATGGTGGCATATTCATTCCGCGCGGGTCGGGCTGCCTCTGATGGTGCAGCGGTGGAGGAAAAGAGCGAAATTTCGGCAGAATTGGAATCCAAATCCCACATTTTGCCAAATAGTGCTTGCAAGTTCATAAGAAAGGGTGTATAATTCAGGCATAGTTCCATTTTGGAGGTTTCTTATGAACCGCATTGATAAGGAAAACTACTATCTGGACATTGCTGAGACGGTTCTTGAGCGCTCGACCTGCCTGCGCTCCAATCTCGGCGCGCTGATTGTCCGCAATGACGAAATTGTCTCCACCGGCTATAACGGCGCGCCGCGCGGCCGCAGCAATTGCATCGATCTGGGCTTCTGTGTGCGTGACCGGCTGAATATTCCCTCCGGCGAGCGCTATGAGCTCTGCCGCGCTGTTCACGCGGAGATGAACGCGATTATCTCTGCCGCGCGCAGCGAGTGCATCGGCGGCACCATCTATCTGGTCGGCAAGGTCTCCGGCGGAACGTATATTCCGCAGCTACAGCCGTGTCCCATGTGCCGCCGTGCGATCATCAACGCCGGCCTGTCCAAAATCGTTATCCGTCGCGCTGCGACCAGCTATGACACCATCAATGTGCAGGACTGGGTTTTTCAGGATGATTCTATTCTGGACCCGAACGAATCGCAATAAATATTAAAACAGCGCCCGCGGCTCTGGCCGTCGGCGCTGTTTTTGCGCTGCGGAGGAAAATGCAGCGCAGCCCTTGACATGGAGAAAGAACGCATATATAATAACAGATGTTATATACCACAAGTTGTATGAGGAGCGTGACGTTATGCCACCCAGAGTCAAGGTAACGCGTGCGGAGATTATCCATGCCGCAGTTGCATTGGTGCGGGTCAGCGGCCCGCAGGCGCTCAATGCCCGCGCATTGGCGCGGCAGCTTGGCACCTCCACGCAGCCGATTTTCTCCAATTTTGAGTCGATGGATGCGCTGCGCAGCGAGGTGGCGCGCTATGCCGACACAATTTACCAGGATTTCTTTCAGGCAGAGCTGGATAAGCAGCTTTATCCGCCCTATAAGGCCAGCGGCATGGCCTACATTCGCTTTGCCCGTCAGGAAAAGGAGCTTTTCCATCTGCAATTCATGCGCAGTCGTCAGGGAATGGATCCCGCCGATCGCGGTACGATGCTGTATGATTCGGTCATTTCTCTGGTGCAAAAGGGGGCCGGGCTGCCGCGTGACGCAGCCGAACGGCTGCATTTTGAGATGTGGGCCTGCGTGCATGGGGTCGCCACCATGCTGGCGACAGACTATATGGAGCTGAGCGATGCACAGATCAGTGAGCTGCTGACAGATGTCTATCAGGGACTTCTGCACCGCTTCCGGAGCAAGGAGGGAGAATATGAAGAATATTATTGAAATCGAGCATCTGAGCAAGCGCTTCGGCAGGATTGAAGCGGTGCGGGATATCAGCTTTCAGGTGCGCGAGGGCGAGCTGTTTGCCTTCCTTGGCGTCAATGGCGCAGGGAAGTCCACCACAATCAATATTCTCTGCGGGCAGCTTCAGAGCGACAGCGGCAGCGTCCGGATCAACGGCCGCCCTCTGGCAGAGGGCGGGGCAAAGGGGGCGCTTGGTGTCGTTTTTCAAAGCTCCGTGCTGGATAAGCCGCTGTGTGTGCGGGATAACCTGGCCAGTCGTGCCGCACTCTACGGCATACATGGCGCAGCGTTTGGTGCGCGCCTGCGGGAGCTGGCGGCCCTGCTGGACTTTGCCGATCTGCTGCGCCGTCCACTGGGGCGACTCTCCGGTGGACAGAGACGGCGAATTGACATTGCCCGTGCGCTGCTGCACCATCCGCGCATTCTGATTCTGGATGAGCCGACAACCGGACTCGATCCACAGACAAGACGTCTGCTCTGGCGTGTCATTGATACGCTGCGCAGACAGGAGCAGCTTACCGTTTTTCTCACCACGCATTACATGGAGGAGGCTGCCGACGCAGACCACATTGTGATTCTTGACAGCGGACGGATTGTGGCAGAGGGCACACCGCTTGCTTTGAAAAATCGTTTTGCAGGTGACTATATCACGCTTTATGGCGTGCAGGAGAGCCAGGTGCGTGCGCTGGGGCTGCCATGCGAGGCGCTTGCGGATGCATGGCGCCTGTCCGTCCCCAACACGGCCTGCGCCACGGAGCTGATCGTGCAGCATCCTGCGCTGTTCCGGGATTATGAGATCACCAAGGGCCGGATGGATGATGTATTTCTGGCTGCGACCGGAAAAAAGCTGACGGGAGGTGGCGAAAAATGACAGGCTGCACTGCGCTGATCCGGCGTAACATCAAGCTGTTTTTTAAGGATAAGGGGATGTTCTTTACCGCGCTCATTACGCCGGCAATTCTGCTGGTGCTGTATATTACTTTTCTTGGCGGCATATATCGCGACAGCTTTGTGGGCAGTCTGCCCGATATCCAGCTTCCGGAGCGCCTGATTCAGGGCTATGTCGGCGGGCAGCTCATTTCGTCGATTCTGGCAGTGAGCTGTATTACGGTTGCCTTCTGCGCCAATATGCAGATGGTGCAGGACAGGGTGAGCGGCTGTCGCCACGACCTGATGGTTTCTCCGGTGTGTGCGTCCACACTGTCTGTTGGTTATTATGCCGCAACGCTGCTGACCACGCTGCTGGTCTGTGCTGTAGCGCTGCTGCTGTGCCTGGTGTACATTGCGCTGGTCGGCTGGTATCTCTCAGTTGGCGATGTGCTGTTGCTTCTGCTGGATATTGTGCTGCTTGTGATGTTTGGCACGGCGCTTTCCTCCTGCATCAGCTTTTTCCTGCGCAGCCAGGGGCAGATTTCTGCCGTGGGGACGATTGTCAGCTCCGGCTATGGCTTCATATGCGGCGCTTATATGCCAATCTCGCAGTTTTCCGCGGGCTTGCAGAAGGTCATCTCGCTTTTGCCGGGCACTTATGGCACGGTGCTGCTGCGGAACCACGCGATGCGCGGTGTCTGTGCGGCAATGGCCGACTGCGGTGTGCCGGAGGGAACCATTCGCGCGCTGCGCGATGCCATCGACTGCAATCTCTACTGCTTTGGCAAAGCGGCCTCACAGCCGGTGCTGTATCTGGTGCCCGCTGTCAGCACGCTGCTTTTTCTGGGCTGCTATATTCTGATGAATGTCCTGCATGAACGCAAAAGCGGCTGAGCCTCAGGCTCAGCCGCAGATGCAGACTCAGGTGTGAACCGGGTGCTCCCGGATGTAGGCGTCCAGCAGATCGGCAGCGATGGCACAGAGCTCACCGCAGGGACGCTTTTCATAGTAGGCGGCGGTGCGGGGCTGCGGATTCGGACTGCTGTCCTGCGCGGCCTCTGCAATCAGCTCGCGGCAGATGATGCTGCCGGTGCGCGCGCGGAAGGCGGCAGCCAGCTCCTGAATGATCGCGTAATGCGCCATCTTCTCATCGTGCGCAGGGACACCGTCCTGCCCATAGAGAAGCCCGGCTACCATGAAGCTTGCGCTGACTGCGCCGCAGACCTCGCGCAGACGGCCCATGCCGCCGCCAAAGGACGAGGCCAGACGCATGGCAGTTGCCTCGTCAAGCTGTATCAGATCGGAGAAGGAAAGCAGCACAGCCTGGGCGCAATTATAGCCGCTCTCAAAGTTCTTTCTTGCAATTTCGCCGCGTGTCATGTTGGTACCTCCATGTGAATGTGATTGTATTTGAGAATATAGCGGAACGGGTAGTAACGCGTCAGATAGTTTTTTTCATACCAGGCATAGGTGGCCTCCGGCAGATGGCACAGCTCCGGCGCCTCGCAGCGAAAGAGCTCAAAGGTTGTCCGGTCGCCGCACAGCAGTGCTGCGATCAGCTCGGTCTCGCCCTGCGCACACAGGCGATCGAGACAGGCGTCCATCAGCGTCGCGCAGATCAGCTCCTCGCGGTCAGCGCGCGTCTGCATGCTGGCAAGCCAGGCGAGGAAATCGGACTGCGTAAAGGCGCGTCTTGTGGTAACAAGCGCCAGACGCTGAAAATCATGCGCATCCTCGCGGCGAAGAATATCAATCAGATAGCGGAGCAGCCGCTCGTCCAGCATACAGCAGTCAATCAAAACCTCACAGGCATTGCGTGGGCCGTCCGGCTCCTGAATCTGCGGAGGCTCCTGCGCCAGGGCTTGCGCGGCAAGCGTCAGTTCGGCCGGGGAGAAGGCGTCGTAGACCTCCTGCGGGATCGCGGTGCCATCCTCCGCGGCGCAGCGGCGGACAAACTCCGGAATACCGATGGCCTGAATTTGCTGCTGCAAAGCAATGGCGCGCTCCATGGGCGCGCCGTCTGGCAGACAGATGCCCTCCGGCGCCTGCCGCGTACCGTCGGAAAGCTGCTGCAAATAATGAAAGTAGTACTCCGTTAACCGCATGGTAAACCACCTCTAGAATAATTATAGCGATTCGGACAGAAAAAAGCAACTGTCCTTTGACAATTTCATTTTGCGACGCTATAATTAAAATAATTTATAATATCTATTCTATATAGAGT